>NZ_JABERD010000311.1 GCF_013044505.1 Streptomyces sp. S3(2020)
GCCGCCGCCGGCTCTCCCGCCCCCGTACCCCTCCCAGGTCACCGATGTGCACTACCTGAGCTGGGAGCCGACGCCCGAGGGCGCGCCGAGGCGGAGCTTCAGCCTCGGGGTGGAGCTGACCGTGCTGGCCGGCCCCCCGGTCACCGTGACCCGGATCTCCCAGCCCTACGCCGGCCTGTCCATCAAATCGACTCCACCGGCGCCCTTTCGCACGACAGCGGGATCAAGCCGCAAGATCGTCGTCACCATGAAGGTGACGCAATGCAGGAAAGTGCCGTGGAACGCCGGACTCCCTTTCCTCGACGTAACTCTACGTAATACGCGCGCAATAGAAGTTCACAGTTTCATCCTCGGACAGCGCTATGCACAGCAGCTGTCAGAGGCCCTACAAGTCGCCTGCAGCAACGATTTCGGGTAATTACCAAAACACCCGAGACGCCTGAAGCATCCAGGTCGGGTCCTGCGGGTTCTCACTATGTGGACCGGGCGAATCCGCCTGAATTCCGCAGTTCCACCCACTCAGTACCGCTCTGCATTACGACGTGTCATAACAAGAGCGTCACAGCCTGGCCCGGACCCTCCTCCACGATCCCCACACCCGCTTAGAGTCACGGCCAGTCACCGCGCCACCGGATTGTCACGTCAGGCACCCCGCGCAACGACTCGGCTGCTTCCAGGGGGGAGCGCCGCGCCATGAAAGGACGAATCGTGCGTCAACGTTCGCTCATCACCATCACCGCCGCGCTGGCGGCGGGAGCACTCACCCTCACCGCCTGCGGCTCGCGCGACGACGACGGCGGCTCGGACTCCGGTAGCGGCGGCACCAAGGTCGTCATCGGCGTCGACGCCCCGCTGACGGGTGACCTCTCCGCCCTCGGCCTCGGCATCAAGAACTCCGTCGACCTCGCCGCGAAGACCGCCAACAAGCAGAAGCTCGTCGACGGCGTCACCTTCGAGATCAAGGCCCTCGACGACCAGGCCCAGCCCTCCTCGGGCCAGGCCAACGCCGTCCAGCTCGTCAGCGACAAGTCCGTCATGGGCGTCGTCGGCCCGCTGAACTCCTCCGTCGCCGAGTCGATGCAGAAGGTCTTCGACGACGCCGGCCTCGTCGAGGTCTCCCCGGCCAACACCGGCCCGGGCCTCACCCAGGGCGCCGACTGGCAGAACAAGAAGGTGCGCACCTACAAGTCGTACTTCCGCACGTCGACCACGGACGCCATCCAGGGCCCGTTCGCCGCGCAGTACGTCTACAACGACGCCAAGAAGACCAAGGTCTTCGTCATCGACGACAAGAAGACCTACGGCGCCGGTCTCGCCGCCACCTTCACCACCGAGTTCAAGAAGCTCGGCGGCAAGGTCGTCGGCACCCAGCACATCGACCCCACCACCAAGGACTTCTCCGCGGTCGCCACCCAGGTGAAGAGCTCCGGCGCGGACGTCGTCTACTACGGCGGCGAGTACCCGCAGGCCGGTCCGCTCAGCAAGCAGATCAAGGCCGCCGGTGCCAAGGTCCCGCTCGTCGGCGGTGACGGCATCTTCGACCCGACCTTCATCGAGCTGGCCGGCGACGGCAGCACCGGTGACCTCGCCACCTCCGTCGGCGCCCCGGTCGAGGAACTGCCCTCGGCCAAGCAGTTCGTCGCCGATTACAAGGCCGGCGGCTACAAGGAGGAGTACGCGGCCTACGGCGGTTACTCCTACGACGCCGCCTGGTCGATCATCCTCGCCGTGAAGAAGGTCGTCGAGGACAACGACGGCAAGCTCCCGGCCGACGCCCGCGCCAAGATCACCGCGGCCGTCCAGAACGTCTCCTTCGACGGTGTGACCGGCAAGGTCTCCTTCGACGAGTACGGTGACGCCACCAACAAGCAGCTCACCGTCTACGCCGTCGAGAACGGCGCCTGGAAGGCCGTCAAGTCCGGCACCTACACAGGCTGATTGAGACCCGCAGCACCAACTGATCGAGCCGCGCGGGGCGCTGTTCCACTGGCGCCCCGCGCGGACTCGCATCCGGCCCCACCCGGCCACACACCCGGCCACACATCCGTCGAACATCCGAAGTCTCGGAGGACATGCGGTGAACGAACTGCCGCAGCAGCTGGTCAACGGCCTGCTACTAGGAGCAATGTACGGGCTCGTCGCCATCGGCTACACAATGGTCTACGGCATCGTCCAGCTCATCAACTTCGCCCACGGCGAGATCTTCATGACCGGTGGATTCGGTGCTGTCACCGTCTACCTGTACGTACTGCCCGACGGCACCTCGATGGCGATCGCCCTGCCCCTGATGCTCATGGGCGCCATCATCGTCTCCGTCACCGTCGCCGTCGGAGCGGAACGGTTCGCCTACCGCCCCCTGCGCACCGCCCCACGCCTCGCGCCCCTCATCACCGCCATCGGCCTCTCCCTGGCCCTCCAGCAGGCGGTCTGGGCCTGGTACCCCGACGCCAAGTCGCCCATCAAGTTCCCCGAGATCGGCGGCGGCCCCTTCGAGATCGGCAGCGTCACCATCCAGACCGGTGACATCTTCCTGTTCATCGCCGCCCCCATCAGCATGGGCATCCTCGCCTACTTCGTGATGCGCACCCGCACCGGACGCGGCATGCAGGCCACCGCCCAGGACCCCGACACCGCCAAGCTCATGGGTGTCAACACCGACCGCATCATCGTGATCGCCTTCGCCCTCGGCGCCGCCTTCGCCGCCGTCGGATCCGTCGCCTACGGCCTCAAGTACGGCCAGGTCGACTTCATGATGGGCTTCATCCTCGGCCTCAAGGCCTTCACCGCGGCCGTCCTCGGCGGCATCGGCAACATCTACGGCGCCATGATCGGCGGCATCGTCCTCGGCCTCGCCGAAACGCTCGCCACCGCCTACATCGCCGACGTCCCCGGCTTCGACAAGCTCGGCGGCCAGTCCTGGGCCAACGTCTGGGCCTTCGTACTCCTCATCCTCGTACTCCTGTTCAGGCCCCAGGGCCTGCTCGGCGAGCGCGTCGCTGACAGGGCGTGACACCGATGACCACACAGACCACCGAAACCACCGGCGCCCCCGTCAGCAAGGACGGCAACACCAGCGGCCTCATCGGCCTCCCGGAGAACATCGGCCGCGCCCTCGCCACCACGGGCGGCGCCCTCGCCGTCATCTCCACCTTCATGGCCTGGACCTGGACCTCCGAGTTCCCCGGCGACCTCACCGTCTACGGCTACCCCGGCGGCCTCCAGGTCCTCGTCCTCATCGGCGGCCTCCTCACCACGCTCTTCGGCCTCGCCTCCTACGGCGTCCCGGGCCTGGGCTGGCTCACCCCCGCCGGCGCCGACAGCGCCATCAAGCTCTCCGCGCTCGGCACCTTCGCCACCGCCTGGTACACGGTCATCGCCATCACGGTCGACCTCGGCGGCATCGTCAACCTCGAACCCGGCGGCTACATCGTCGCCATCGCCACCCTCGCCGCCGTCCTCGGCGCCTTCGCCCTGCCCTTCACCCGCCCGGAGCCCGACCCGATCGACCCGGACGACACCGGCTGGGAGCAGTTCAAGCACGGCGGACGCCACAACTGGTCCGTCTTCAAGGCCTCGATCGCCTCCGGCACCCCCGGCAAGGCACCCCAGCTCCCGGCCTACGCCGAGATCCTGATCATCGTCGCCGCCCTCGCCGTCGGCCTCACCGTCTTCACCTACGGCATCGGCACCGAGTACGACGAACTCTTCATCGGCTTCCTCATCACCGTCGGCTTCCTCTTCGCCGCCGTCGCCAAGGCCGGGCTCGTGGCCCGGGTCTCGGGGATCACCGCGAAGCACCGCAACGTCACCATGATCGGTGCGTTCGTCGCCGCCGCGGCCTTCCCGTTCACCCAGTCCGACGACCGCTACGCGACCCTCGGCGTCTACATCCTCATCTTCGCCACCGTCGCTCTCGGCCTGAACATCGTCGTCGGTCTCGCCGGCCTCCTCGACCTCGGATACGTCGCCTTCCTCGGCGTCGGCGCCTACACCGCGGCCCTGGTCTCCGGCTCCCCCACCTCACCGCTCGGCGTCCAGTGGCCCTTCTGGGCCTCCGCGCTCCTCGGCGCCGCCGTCGCCATGGTCTTCGGCGTCCTCATCGGCGCCCCCACCCTGCGGCTGCGCGGCGACTACCTCGCCATCGTCACCCTCGGCTTCGGTGAGATCTTCCGCATCACCGTCCTCAACATGGACGGCACCTCAGGACCCGACGTCACCAACGGCTCCAACGGCATCGCCTCGATCCCGAACCTCGAGATCCTCGGCTTCGACTTCGGCCAGACCCACGACATCCTCGGCTTCAGCATCGCCCGCTTCGCCAACTACTTCCTGCTGATGCTGTTCATCACCCTGATCGTCGTCGTGGTCTTCCGACGCAGCAGCGACTCCCGCATCGGCCGCGCCTGGATCGCCATCCGCGAAGACGAGACAGCCGCCCTCGCCATGGGCATCAACGGCTTCCGCGTCAAGCTCATCGCCTTCGCCCTCGGCGCCACCCTCGCCGGCCTCGCCGGCAGCGTCCAGGCCCACGTCACCTACACCGTGACGCCCGAGCAGTACCAGTTCGCCGGACCGGTCCCGCCCAACTCGGCGTTCCTCCTCGCCGCCGTCGTCCTCGGCGGCATGGGCACCATCGCCGGACCCCTCGTCGGCGCCTCACTGCTCTACCTCATCCCGGCCAAGCTCCAGTTCATGGCCAACTACCAGCTCTTCGCCTTCGGTGTCGCCCTCATCCTCCTGATGCGCTTCCGCCCCGAGGGCCTCATCCCCAACCGGCGCCGCCAGCTCGAATTCCACGAAGAGGCCGAAGCGCCCACAGTCCTCGGCAAGGCAGGGGCCTGACACATGACCACCGACACCACCACCGTCACCGCGACGACCGTCCTGGACGCCCGCGGCGTCACCATGCGCTTCGGCGGCCTCACCGCCGTACGCAACGTCGACCTCCAGGTCAACACGGGCGAGATCGTCGGACTCATCGGCCCCAACGGCGCCGGCAAGACGACCTTCTTCAACTGCCTCACCGGCCTCTACATCCCCACCGAGGGAGAGGTCCGCTACAAGGGCACCGTCCTGCCGCCCAAGTCCTTCAAGGTCACCGCCGCCGGCATCGCCCGCACCTTCCAGAACATCCGCCTGTTCGCCAACATGACGGTCCTGGAGAACGTGCTCGTCGGCCGCCACACCCGCACCAAGGAAGGCCTCTGGTCCGCCCTCCTGCGCGGCCCCGGCTTCCACCGCGCCGAAAAGGCCTCCCACGAACGCGCCATGGAACTCCTGGAGTTCGTCGGCCTCGCGAGCAAGGCCGAACACCTCGCCCGCAACCTGCCCTACGGCGAACAGCGCAAGCTGGAGATCGCCCGCGCACTGGCGAGCGAACCCGGCCTGCTGCTCCTGGACGAGCCCACGGCCGGCATGAACCCCCAGGAGACGCGGGCGACGGAGGAACTGGTCTTCGCCATCCGCGACAAGGGCATCGCCGTCCTCGTCATCGAGCACGACATGCGGTTCATCTTCAACCTCTGCGACCGCGTCGCCGTACTCGTCCAGGGCGAGAAACTCGTCGAAGGCGACAGCGCCACCGTCCAGGGCGACGAACGCGTCATCGCCGCCTACCTCGGCGAACCCTTCGAGGGCGCCCCCGGCGACGCGGAAGTCGCCGAGGTCGAGGCAGCCGAGGCACAGGCCGACATCACGACCGACGCCGCGCCCGGCAAGGAGAACGACCGATGACCGCACTGCTCGAAGTAGAGGACCTGCGGGTCGCCTACGGCAAGATCGAGGCCGTCAAGGGCATCTCGTTCAAGGTCGACGCCGGCGAGGTCGTCACCCTCATCGGCACCAACGGCGCCGGCAAGACCACGACCCTGCGCACCCTCTCGGGTCTGCTCAAGCCGGTCGGCGGCCAGATCAAGTTCGACGGCAAATCGCTCAAGAAGACCCCGGCCCACCAGATCGTCTCGCTCGGCCTCGCCCACTCCCCCGAGGGGCGGCACATCTTCCCGCGCATGACGATCGAGGACAACCTCCGACTGGGCGCCTTCCTGCGCAACGACAAGCCGGGCATCGAGAAGGACATCCAGCGCGCCTACGACCTCTTCGCCATCCTCGGCGAACGCCGCAAGCAGGCCGCGGGCACCCTCTCCGGCGGTGAGCAGCAGATGCTGGCCATGGGCCGCGCGCTCATGTCCCAGCCGAAGCTGCTCATGCTCGACGAGCCGTCCATGGGCCTCTCGCCGATCATGATGCAGAAGATCATGGCGACCATCGCCGAGCTGAAGTCCCAGGGCACGACGATTCTCCTCGTCGAGCAGAACGCCCAGGCGGCACTGTCACTCGCCGACCACGGCCATGTGATGGAGATCGGCAAGATCGTGCTGTCCGGCACCGGCCAGGACCTGCTGCACGACGAGTCCGTACGCAAGGCGTACCTCGGCGAGGACTGAGTCCTTGCCCTGGTGACAGCTGTACGACGAGGCCCGCGCCCCTAACCGGGGACGCGGGCCTCGCGCATGGATGCTCGGGGAGGTCAGCCCTTGCCGGCCTTCTTCTCATCGGCGTCCTGGATGACCGCCTCGGCCACCTGCTGCATCGACATACGCCGGTCCATCGACGTCTTCTGGATCCAGCGGAACGCGGCCGGCTCGGTCAGCCCGTACTCGGTCTGAAGAATCGACTTCGCCCGGTCGACGAGCTTGCGGGTCTCCAGGCGCAGGGTGAGGTCGGCGACCTCGGCCTCCAGCTCCTTCAGCTCGGTGAAACGTGAGACGGCCATCTCGATCGCCGGGACGACGTCGCTCTTGCTGAACGGCTTCACGAGGTAAGCCATCGCGCCGGCGTCGCGGGCGCGCTCGACCAGATCCCGCTGCGAGAAGGCGGTGAGCATCAGGACGGGGGCGATGCGCTCCTCGGCGATCTTCTCGGCCGCGGAGATGCCGTCCATCTTCGGCATCTTCACATCGAGGATCACGAGGTCAGGCTTGTGCTCACGGGCGAGCTCGATGGCCTGCTCACCGTCACCGGCCTCGCCGACGACGCTGTAGCCCTCTTCCTCCAGCATCTCTTTGAGGTCGAGCCGGATGAGGGCCTCGTCCTCGGCGATGACGACACGGGTCGTCAGCGGAGGCACGTGCGACTTGTCGTCGTCGGGCGCGTCTACGGGCTGGGGCGACTCGGGGGCGGTCACGGGGGCTCCTTGTTGCGGGCCGGGCAGGTACTACTGCGTAAGAAGCCTACCTAGAGGCGGGGAGCTGCGGTGACCCGGTACACTCTCGGAGTGCCCAGCCGGGTTGGCGGAATCGGCTTACGCGGATGTCTCAAACACATCTGTCCGAGAGGACATACGGGTTCGAATCCCGTACCCGGCACCTCTGGCCCAGAAGCGGATGTCCACGTTCTCGTGAACATCCGCTTTTTGCTGCGCCCAGTCGCGATCACTCACCCAGAGTAGTCGCATGAACTTTCACGGTACTGAGGTTCGACAGAAGGCGCTCACACTGCTGCGCGACGGCGTCCCCAACGCCGATGTGGCCCGCAAGTTCAACATCCCGGTCGGCACGATCGGGTACTGGAAACATGCAGACCGGGCCACCCGCGGCGAGTGCCCAGGACGCCAGCCGCCGCCGTGCCCTCGCTGCGACGGCGACCTCAACTCACCGGCGTACTCCTACCTTCTCGGCCTCTACCTCGGCGACGGCCACATCATCCAGAACCGCGCCATGCGGTCACCCAGCCTGTCCATTACCTGCGCCGAGTCACACCCTGGCCTCATGGACTTGTGCGAGAACGCCATGCGATCGGTGTTCCCCAACAACTCGGTCTGCCGAGTCCGCCGTAAGGGCTGTCGGGACGTGAAGCTGTACTCCATGCACTTGTGGTGCCTCTTCCCTCAGCATGGTCCCGGCAAGAAACACGACCGCCTCATCGCCCTCGAACCCTGGCAACAGGAAATCGTCGACGCCCACCCCTGGGAATTCATCCGCGGCCTCATCCACTCCGATGGCTGCCGCATCACCAACTGGACCACCCGCCTCGTAGCCGGTGAACGCAAGCGCTACGAATACCCCCGGTACTTCTTCACCAACAAGTCCGACGACATCAGGAAGCTCTTCACCGACACCCTCGACCTCGTCGGCGTCGAATGGACAACCCTCGCCCGAGGCAGCGATCCCTTCAACATCTCCGTCGCCCGCAAAGCCTCAGTCGCCCTCCTCGACACCCACGTAGGCCCCAAACACTGACCCCCGCAATATGACCCGTCACACCCCCACCACAGAACACTACGCCGAACAGGCAAGGGTAGCATGACGGAG
>NZ_JABERD010000312.1 GCF_013044505.1 Streptomyces sp. S3(2020)
CCCCCTACCCCTCCGCCACACGCCAGGCCCGGTGCGAGGTGATCGTGGGCCCGGGCCACCCGTACTGCGAGCGCGCCGCGGCCGGTTCCGCTTCCGCTCAGCTCCACGACCTCGGCGATGCGGCGTGGCGGCTGGTTCCCGCCGGAGCAGGCCTGGCGGCCCTGCTCGTATGGCGGCGCAGCGCCGTGGCGCGGGAGCGGGGCTGAGATGTTGCGTCCAGAGCGCTCCATGCTGCGCCCGGCCGGTTTCGTGGTGCTGCTGACGGGCGTCTTCGTCATGGTCAACAGCCAGGTCGTGTACGCGGCCAGCAGCGAGACCGGCGATCTCCTCGCCCCGCTGAACATCACCTCGTCCGAGGGCGTGCCGATCAACGGCTACGAGCTCAATGCGCAGGGCGGGTCCATCTTCAGCTTCCAGTCGCAGTCTCTCGCCTTCGCCCTGGCCGGGCTGTTCACCGTGATCCGGCTGCTGGTCGGGCTGGCCGGGTGGGCGATCGAGCTCGCCTTCCGGTTCCCGCTCCTCAAGATCCTCATCGCCCCGGCGCAGAAGGTCGCCGACGCCTACAGCACGGTGGTCGTCGACACGCTCGGGCTGAAGGGGCTGTTGCTGGCGTGGGCGTTCGTGTTCGCCTCCTTCATGATCGTGCGGGGGCGGGTGGGCCGCGGTCTGGGCGAGATCTTCCTGACCCTGACGATCGCCGCGTTCGCCGCCTCCGCGTTCGTCCGCCCCGACTACCTGCTCGCCCCCGACGGCCCGCTGGGGCAAACGCAGCAGGTGGCCGCCGAAGTCGCCCAGGAGAGCGTCGCCTCCTACGACTGGGGCGGCAAGCTCGCCAGCCTCAGCCCCTGCGATCGCATGGCCGGCCAGCAGGAGGCCAAGTGCCTGGAGGAGCAGGCCGACGCGCCCGTGGCCTCCACCGAGGTGGCCCGCCCGCTGCAGGACTCCATCAGCAATGCGCTGATCGTCAAGCCGTACATGCTGCTGCAGTACGGCCGCATCCTCGACCCGTCCAAGCCATCGGACCGCAAGGCCTACGCCGTCCACCTGAAATGGATCACTGGCGGCTACAAGGCAGGAGCACAGAACGAGGAGAGTCAAGGGCAGGGCGGCAGGGACACCTGTGACCTGATCAAGGGACCCGCCAAGGAGTACTGCGAACGCGACAGCAACCCCGGCGCCGCCGCAGAGGACATTGCCGATGGCGCGGCCGGTTCCGGGCTCGCTCCGGGCTATTCGCTGGCAGACCTCGACAGCGCCGCCTTCAGCGAGGAAGGCCAGCAGTTCGCCGCCTTCCTCAAGGACATGGAGGATGCCGGGGACGTCGGCACAGCGTGTGCCGCTTATGCGCAGAAGCCCACCTGGTGGCGGGTCGGGGGCGCCGCCCTGCTGCTGATCGCGGCGTTCTTCATCTGCGGCATGCTGCTGTCCAGCGCGATCGTTCTGCTGGGCACTCAGGGCATCGGCGCGGCGGCCGCGGCCGCCGGAGCCCTGGCCTTCGTTGCCGGGATGCTGCCCGGCCCGGCGCGGCAGTCGGTGTGGAAGTGGCTCTCGATCTGGGGCATCGCGATCCTGGCCATGGTCGCCGTCTGTGCGTTCGTGCCGTTCTTCGGCATCGCCGTGGACGCCACCATCACCGACGGCCCCGACCTGATGGTCGAACGCATCCTGCTCATCGACGTCCTGGCGATCGCCGGTGCGGCCGGGCACCGCCGCCTGCTGAGCGGCATCGGCTCCTTCGGGCGGCGCATGGCGATGCGGATGCGCTACGCCAAGGTCGGCGGCAGTCACCTGCCGGGCGACAGCAGCGAGCTCGGTGCCGCGCTCGCCATGAACTCCCCCGCCGCGCTGGCCGGGTACGGCGGCGGCCTGCGCGCTGTCACCGGCGGCGGTGGCCGGTTCGCAATCCTCGGCACCCGCCAGCGCCTGATGGGCGCGCTCACCTCGGTGTTCGACGGGGCCGGGATGCCGGTGGACACCGGTCGTGTCCTGGCCGACGCACATGCCGAGGCCACACGGGGGCTCGCGCCGGTCACCGCCGCGGCGGCCGCGGGCGGGCTGGGCGCGCGGCTCGGGCTGTCCGGCATCCGGCTGGGAGGCAAGGGTGCGCACTGGCTGCTGATCGGCCGCCGCCCGCGCCCCGAGAAGCTGGACACCTGGCGCAAGCCCACCGCCGACGGCGACCCGCACCCTGGCGGCCCGCCGGGCGGCGGGGCCGGCGCAGGCGGGGGTCCTGGTGGTCGGGGGCCGCGCCGGCCCGGCGGCCCAAGCGACCGCTACCGCAACGAGGACGGCCAGATCGTCGATCCTCGCACGGGGCAGGTGCTGCACGACCAGCACGCGGATCGCACCCTGATGTCCACCCGGGCCCACAACCGGCTGGTCCGATTCCGCGGTTACCGCATCCTGCACCGGGGCGGCCGGCCCGTCTACGGGGCAACGCACGGTCTGCCCGACAACGTCCGCCGGGCGCGGGCCGGGGGCTCCGCCTACGCCCAGGACGCCCGCCGGCAGGCCCGGGTGGGGGGCAACACGGTCCGCGAAGACGCCCACGCCTGGGGAGACGCGAGGCGCCACGTGGAGCGCGTCCTGAGCGAGCACACCGACGACCGGGGCGGGCCTGGCCCGTTCACCGGCCGCCGCCTGCCCGCGCCCGCCACGTCCGCGCCGGGCAGCGGTGCGCCTGCGGTCGGCGGACCGGCCGCGGCCAGTGTCCCCAGCGAACGGCGCAGCACCCCGGCCGGCCCGGGCACGCGTTCCAGCGGGTCCGCCGCAGGCGCCCGGTCCCAGGGCAGTCCACCGCCCCCCTGGGTGCCGTCCAGCCCTGCCGGCAGCGGGGGCCGCACCACCCCCAACGGGCCGCCGTTTGGCGGTGCTTCGTCCGGGCCGCCCGCACCGGCCGAACCGCCGCGCCCCAGGCGCAGGCCTACCGGGCCGTCGCTACAGCCGGACCGCACCAGCGGGCGCTCGCGGGAGGAAGCACGCGACATGATCCAGGGGATCATGCGGCGCAACGAAGAACGGCTGCGCCGCGAACAACAACGCCCCAACCAGGGCGGTGAGAACGAATGAAGCGGCCCGCCCGGCGGATACGGCGGGGGGCCTGCCTGGTGGCGCTGCTGCTGTTCACGGCCGTGTGCTGCGCCGCCCCGGTCGGCAACGCGATCAGCGCATACGTGGCGCTGCAGGCGAGCGCGCAGGGCGACGGGGGGACGGCCCAGGGCGGCAGTGCCGCGGACATCCCCACCCGCATGCTGGCCGCCTACCAGAAGGCCGCCTCGCAGGCCGGCACGCAGGTGCCGGCCTGCCGGGGGATGCGCTGGCCGGTCCTTGCCGCCATCGCCAAGGTCGAGTCCCACCACGCGCGTGGCCACGCCATCACCGCCAGCGGCGACATCCGCCCCCGGATCTACGGCGTCCTCCTCAACGGCTCCGGGGCCGGCGGCAACACCATCGTGTTCCCGGACACCGACGGCGGCCGATGGGACGGCACCGCAACCGGCGAGCGCGCGGTGGGCCCGTTCCAGTTCCTGCCCTCCACCTGGGCAGGTGTGGGTGAAGACGCGAACGGCGACAAGGTCGCAGACCCGCACAACGCCGACGATGCCGCGCTCGGTGCCGCGATCTATCTGTGCGGCAACGGACGCGACCTGAGCAAGCGAGCCCAGCTCAAGGCCGCGATCTACCAGTACAACCACTCCAGCGAGTACGTGGCCACCGTGCTCGGGTGGATCGACCAGTACACGGCCGCCGCCAACGGCCCCGGCCTGGGGAACGTCTCGGGAAGGGTCCGCACCGTCATCGAGGCGGCGCTCTTCCAGCAGGGGGTGCCGTATTCGTGGGGCGGTGGCACCGCACAAGGGCCTTCGTATGGGATCTGCTGCTCACCCAGCGGGAAGAGCGGCGGGAACATCAAGGGCTTCGACTGCTCGGGGCTGGCGCTGTACGCGTACGCCCAGGTGGGTATCCGGCTACCGCGCACCGCGGCCCAGCAGGCCGGCACCGGCCGGCGCATCCCCGCCAGCCTCGGCACGGGTGCGCTGCGTCCCGGTGATCTCGTCTTCTACGCCTACGTCCCCGGACGTGATTCCACGATCTATCACGTCGGGATCTACCTGGGCAGCGGACAGATGATCAACGCAGCCAGGCCTGGCACCGTTGTGCGGCAGGACCCGGTGAGCGCCATGTCCGGCTACGCAGGAGGGGCGCGGCTGCTGTGACCGCCACCGCGGGTGCGGCGTCCGAAACACAAGACCCCGCGTCCCAGAGATCTGTCGTCAGCGTGTCGATCGCTCTTCGTCCATCCCGTTCTCCTCCCGCGGCCGCGGACCGTACGGGCGACGACGCGCAGCACAGGTCACCGTGGCCGCGCCCGCTCGGGCCGGGCGCGGTAGCCGTCGAAGGCCTCGCGTGCATCCGCGACGAACTCCCGGTGCCAAACCAGGCCGGCCAGTTCGGTCCCAGTCGACCCCCGGTGCCGGGCCGGCCTCCGCAGCATCGGGCCGGACCGGGTCCGTGATGGGGACCGCATGCAGCGCGAGGCAGCACGGGCTGATCACGCCCTGACACAAGAACCTGAACAGGAAGCGAGGACCTGCATGCACACCACGTTCTTCCCTCAACTCCCGCGCAGCGGCCTCCTGATCCGGCTCTCCCACGGACACCGCGCCCCCGAGCAGCCCGTTGATCTGGCCCGGGAAGAGCGTCACCTCGCCGGGACGGCGGTAGACCAGGACACGCCCTGCACTGTCACGGCACACGATCGTCGCCACGCGGTGCAGTCATCGGTGCCGGATCACCTCGGCCCGCTCGACCACAGCGAGTATCTCGCCGCGCTCATCCACCCGCTCCACCCGTTCGCCCAAGGGGCACACGAGGGCAGAGGGGACCGACATGGCCTCCAGAGCACACGCCGTGCACGGCAGCACCGGCGCACCGCCGGCCCGCAGGGAAAGGCCCCACCGGCCGGACGATCCCGCGCGCCTTGCGGCCGGGCCCTCGCCCGACATCCCCGGCGGGCACGGCCTGCGACGCTGCCGTTCAGAGTCTGCAGCCAGGCGCTCAGGCCGTCTGTGGGTGGTGGGCACCGTCGTCCTCGCCGTCGCCGGTGTCGCCCTGCTGGGCATGCCGCACGTTCGGACGACGACGGCCCCGCCCCCGTCAGCGGCCGCCTACCCCACCACGGGGCCGTCGTCGCCAACCCCTGCACGCGCCGGCCACACGCCGGGCATCGCAACCCTGCCTTCCCCGGCGCACGCGGCATCACCCTCCCCACTCGAGTCCGTCTCTGCGCTGCCTCCGCAGGGCGAGGGCGCGGCCGGAGACCGGGCCATCCAGCGCTCGCTCGAGGAGGCCTGGCCCGCCGACCTTGCGGCCGGCGACGAACGGGAGTTGCTCACGGCGGGCCGTGCGCTGCTGCGCGCAGATGCCACCGGAAGAGGCCGCGCCCCCTGGCCCGCCGTGTTCCCCCAGACCCGTCGGAACGCGGCGTCGCCGGTGTTCGTCCCGGCCGGCTTCCGTATCCAGGCCGCGATCGCCCGCCGCGACGGGGGCCCGCAGGAGGCGGTGGTGCATCTGGTGTGGGCCGGCATAGACCACGCCGGCACCTTCACCGAACTGCGCATCACCGACTGGCACTTCACCCGCACCACACACAAGGGAGCTCCCACATGGATTCCGCAGCCCCGCACCTGACCCACCACGCCCTTCACACGGCCACAGAACCCGGACTCGGCCTGGTCACCCACCTGATCGACACCGCCGGCTGGCTCTTCGCCCACTGGTACCTGCCCGCCCTCGCCGTCGCCGCGCTCTGGGGTGGCGGCGAGTGGGTGGTGCGCCACCTGGCGCGGCGGGCCTCGGCCGAGCGGATGGCGCTGGAGCTCACCTCGCAGCGGCACTTCGATCCCGGGCTGGAGGAGATCTTCCGCCGTGGCGTGCAGCTGGCCCGGGCCTCCACGTCGATGCCGTGGTGGGTACCGCGGCGGGCGAAGACCGTGCAGATCCGGCTGCGCGCGGACGGCCGTGCGCCGCTGCGCTACCGGATCGAGGGGCCGGCCGGCGGTCAACGGCTGTTGTCGATCACTCCGTTCGGGCCCGGCGTCACCGTCCAGCGGGCCCGCCCGATCGTGGACGGTCCGCGCGCGCATGTGGTGCGGGCGGAGTTCATCCTGCGCGGCAAGCCCACCGCTGCGCTGCGCGAGGTACCGCTGGACCCTGATCCGCTGCAGCCGCTGGTGGACGCCGTGTGTGACCTGCGGGCCGAACTCGGCGACCTGGCCGAGATCCGCCTCGATCTCCAGCGTGCCCCCAAGTGGCTGCTGCGCACGCGCCGCCTGCAGCTGATGGGCGCGGCCCGCCGATCCGAGCGCCGTGAGGCCCAGCGCTCCGCGCGCTGGCTGCGCCAGGACGCCGGACGCATCGAGGACTCCCTCAGCTGGCAGCTGCGCCAGCTCCTGAGTGACAAACGGGCTCCGGGCGCGGGACGGCTGGTGATGCCGCCGGTGCCGCGCCGGGTGGATCCGGCCGAAGCCCTGGGCAAGCTCGCCGAGGACGACCATCTGGTGCGCGTGCAGCTGTTGGTGATGTGCGCCTCCAACACCCAGGGCCGCGCCCAGGCCCGGCTCGCCCAGCTCCAGGCCGCCCTCGATGTGTTCGGCGGCCGCTCGCGGTGGGCGATGCGCGGCTGGCGGCTGGGGCCGTGGCGGATCGGCGCCGACCACTGGCCCACCCGGCGCACCTTCGAGCGCCGCTGGGACCTGGGGCACTGCCAGCCGCCTCGCGCGAACTGGGTCAGGCTGGACGAGATCACCGGACTGCTCAAGCCGCCCACCGTCACCTGCCGGCTGCCGCTGCTCGCCACCGAGCTGCCGACCTTCACCTTCGGGGATCCTGAGCTGCTGTTGCAGGGCCTGTACCGGGGCCCGGACGGGCGGCGCCGCATGGTCGGTACCTATGCGGCCGAGACCCTGTTCGAGGTCGGGGTCGGCAAGGCCGGCGGCGGCAAGACGGAACGGGCGCTGGCGCAGGCGATCGGCTGGGCGCATGCCGGCGGCGCACTGATGTTCCTCGACCCGCACCGCGACTCCTGGCCGCGGGCCGCCCCCTTCCTCGCCCACCCGCACCTGATGCGGCGCATCGCCCTGATCGACCTCAACACGGTGGGCCCGTCACCGCTGCTGAGCTCGTGGAATCCGCTGGCCATGCAGCACGGGCCGGCCTCGCACGACGTCGTCGAGGCCGTCTGTGACGCGTTCGCCTCCGCGCTCGGCTGGGACGACGCCGCCGCCCCCAGAGCGCTGACCATCTTCACCGCCGCCCTGAGCGTCCTCGTCGCCGTCAACGAAGCAGCCTGCCAGGCCGGCCAGCCGGCAGACCAGGCCACCCTCTTCCACCTGCGCCCCCTGCTCACCGACCCGGGCTTTCGGGCCGCAGCCCTGGCGGCAGTCACCGGCCGGCTGGACGAGGACACCCGGGCCTGGTGGACGACGGTGTTCCCCACGTTCCCCCCGGACGCGTTCGCCGTGGTCCTCAACCCGATCGCCCGCCTGGCCGCCCACCCCGTCACCCGCGCCTTCCTCGGCCAGCCGGCCGGCGTCTACAACAGCCGTGCCGCCATGGACGCAGGGCTCATCGTGTGGGTGTGCCCGGCCGGCACCGGACCCACCGACCGCCTGCTCACCGCCTTGATAGCCCGGGACCTGCTGCGGGCGGTGCGCTCGCGCCGCGACACCCCCGAACACCAACGGCGCCCCTACCGGCTGTACTTCGACGAACTGATCACCCTGACCGGAGCGGCCCCGGACTCCATCGCCGCGATGTTCGAGGACTTCCGCAAGTACAGAGTCACCGTGCACGGCATGACCCAGCTCCTGGGACGCCTGCCAGGACCCGTGCGGATGTCGCTCACCCAGAACGCCTCCACCCTCGCCTCCACCACCGGCTCGAGGACCGCGATCGCACCCATCACCGCGGAATGGGGCGAGCAGCCCAGCGCAGACCAGGTCGCCGCGCTGGACCGGTACGAGCACTACATGTCCCTCACCGTCCACGGCCGCCGTGTCGGCCCGGTCCGTATCACCGGAGTACACCTGGACGAGGTCTTCGCCGACCACGCCCGCCCCCGCCACGTCCCCGCCCTGCAACACGCCGCCCAGGACCTGGCACAGGCCCGCCCCCTGGACGACCTGCTCGCCACCGCCGCCGCCCAGCACGCCCGGGTGACCGCTTTCCTCACCGCACACGCCCCGGCCACCACACCCGACAGTCTCACCACACCAGAGACCTAC
>NZ_JABERD010000313.1 GCF_013044505.1 Streptomyces sp. S3(2020)
AGATGTGTATAAGGGGCAGGGGCTGACGTGCTCAACTCGGCCCGGCCCGCCGACGACGGGGAGGAAGCCAGGGCGATCGTCGTCAGGTCGATGCCCGGGGAGAGCAGGGCCACCGTCGCCCAGCCCGTCAACGCGCCGCCAGCCGAGGCCAGTACCGCCTGCGGCAGGGACTCCAGGATCAGCAGGCGGCGGCCCTGGGCGCGGGTGAGGCCCATCGTGCGCAGGCGGGCCAGCAGGGCGGTGCGTTCGGGGGCCGCGCGGAGCAGGGAGAGCAGCAGGGCCAGGACCGCGTAGCCCGCGCCCGCCGCCACCGCCGCCGTGTAGATGTCCTCGGCGCCCGACTGGAGGGGGGAGTCGACATAGCGGGCGCGCTCCTGCGACCTCAGCTGTACGTGGCCCGCGCCGCCCGTCGCCTCGCGCAGGGCCGTCGCGTCCAGCCGTGCGCCGGTCAGGAGCAGTGCCGTCGGGCGGGCCGCCGCCTTGGGCAGCTCCGCCCGGTTCACGACCAGGAACTCCGCGCCGGACACCGCCGGAGTGCGGTCCCGGACCGCCGTGATGCGGACGGTGAAGGTGGTGCCGTCCTGGAGCCGCACGGGGAGGGGGCGGGTGCCGTAGGTGGCGGCCACCGTCGGGGAGGCCACGGCGGTCAGCGTCCCCCGAGCCTTCGTCAACTCGCCCTTCTCGAAGGGGCCCAGGCCCGTCCGGGAGGCCAGTGCCGTGTATCCGGCCGGGTCCACGCCGATCAGCGGCGCCGACTGCCGGCCGCCCGCGAGCTGGGCGTCGTAGGCGATGCTCACCGCCGCCACGTCCCGTACGCCCGGCGTACGGCGGATCCGGTCGGGCAGGGCGGAGGGCAGCGGCTCGTTGGCGTCCACGCGGGCGTCCGCGCCGATGGCGAGGAGCGCCGCGTGGTCGCGGGCCTCGCTCACACCGGTCAGGACCGAACCGCCGAAGGCCGCCGTCGTCAGGGCGGTGAGCAGGGCGAGGAGGGGAAGGACCGCGGAGGCGGACGTGCGGCCCGCGCGGGCCAGGGACAGGTGGGCGACCGCACCGCGCAGCCGGCCGGCGGGACGGGCCAGCCTGCGCAGCGGGAGCGGATAGAGGCGGACCAGGGCCAGAGCCGCGATCACCCCCGTCAACACCGGCGCTACGTAGGACAGTTCGTCGCCCTCCGAGCCCCGTCGGCGCAGCGTCTCGACCGCGGCCAGGGCCAGCACGAGCAGGGTCAGTTCGGCGACCGTGCGGCGGCGGGACGGCCGTGCGGTCGCCACGTCCTCGCGGCCGGTGTGGATCCGTACGACCCGATGGGCGGCCACCGCGCGCAGCGGCAGCGCGGCGCAGGCGGCGGCCGTGACCGCGGCGGCCGCCGCGAGCGCGTACGTCCGGCGGCCCTCGGGGAGCAGCAGCAGGGCCGCCGTCAGA
The DNA here is from genome assembly GCF_013044505.1 of Streptomyces sp. S3(2020). Lineage (GTDB taxonomy): Bacteria > Actinomycetota > Actinomycetes > Streptomycetales > Streptomycetaceae > Streptomyces. The sequence goes on from NZ_JABERD010000313.1 coordinate 1,423, forward strand.
CCCACGGCACCGGCCGGGACGGCCACCGTCGCCGTCTCCGCGAACAGCCGGCCCGCCAGGCCGCGCAGGGACGCGCCGCGGGCCCGCAGCAGGGCGAGTTCGGTGCGGCGGCGGTCGGCCGCCAGACCGCCCGCCATCAGCAGGACGACGGCGGCCACCGTGCCCGCGCCGACCGCGGCGACGGCGACCAGCGGGGTGACGCCGGCCCGCAGCCGGTCGTAGGCGGTCAGGATGTCGTCGAGATCGGTGTCCGCGTCCGTGAGCGGACCGGTCACCTCACGGACCTTCTGGAGGGCCGGACCGGACTCCAGGGACGCCACCGCGGACTTCAGACGCCCGGCGTCGTAGGCGTGCAGGGCGTCCGTGACGGGCGCCAACTGCCAGTACCGCCAAGGGCTTCCGGGCGTGCCCAGCAGCGCGGGAGCCGCCTCCGGGGCGAGCAGCAGGGCGCCGAGCCAGTACTTCTCCGCGTTCGCCCCGGGGAGCGGGACCAGGGAGGGGCGGTGCAGGACGGGATGGGTCGACCAGTAGGCGCCCGCCGGGTCGCTCGGGGTGACGATGCCGGTGATACGGACGACCAGCGGGTCGCGGCCCTCGCCGGGCACGTGGATCCGTGCGCCCACCTCGATGTGCAGGCTCTTGGCCGTCGCCGCGCTGACCGCCGCCTCCACCTCGGGCGTCGACGCGGTCACCGGGGCGGACGCGCGGGGCAGCCGGCCGGTGACCGAGCGGACGTGGCCGGCGAGGCCGTGCTGGGCGACCAGGGTGACCTGCGCGGGCGTACCGGTGGGCTGCGGGATCCAGGGGTCCGCCACCTCGATGCTGTTGGCGGTGCGCACGCCGTACGTCGACTGGCCGCCGTCGGCGACGAGGGGCTGCTGGACCGCGGCGAGGATCTTCGCGTACTGGTCGGCCAGCGTCGCCGGGAGGACGTCGTGCTCCGAGATGATGCCGTACTCGGGCTGGGCGTACAGCTGCACGGTCGTCCGGTCGGGGCCCGCCTGCTCGACGGCGCGGTGCAGGCCCGCGTCCTCGTACCGGTCGACCGCGCGCGGGAAGGCGGCGGCGAGACACGCGGTGAGCGCCACCATCACGGCGAGGGCGATCGCCGCACCGGGGGCGGCGCGCAGCCGGGTGCGGATCCACGGGGCCACGACGGACCTGGACCTCATCTCACTCACCACCCTGTTCCCGCAGCGCCACCACAGGATTCGCCCGCCGCAACGCCAACACCCCCGTCACCACCAGCGGCGTCACCGCCACCGCCCCCAGCAGCACCACGACCCGCGCGACCGGCAGCTCGACCAGCACCCCCGGCACCGGCCGGGTCGCCTCGGTGGTCAGGACGACCAGCGGGATCACCGCCCGTGCCAGTACCGTCCCGAGCACCGCCCCCACCGACAGGGCCAGCGTCACCAGGACGCCCTGCTCCAGGGCGATCGTGCGGGCCAGCCTGCGGCGCGGGGCGCCCAGGGCGCGCAGCACCGCGAACTCCGGGTCCCGCTCCCGCAGGGACCCCGCCGCGCTCACCGCGAACCCGAGCGCGGCCAGCGCCGCCGCCACCCCGGCCGCCGCGGTGAACGCCGCCTCGGGACCCGCCCCGAACGGGTCGTCGCGCAGCTCCTCGGCGATCTCGTCCCGTACGACGACCTGCGCGGGGTCCATGTCCGCACGGGCCCGCAGCGCGGACGCCACCTCCGCGGGCCGGTCCGTCCTCAGCCACCACTCCGTCGGCGTCACGCTCTCGCCGTACCGGGCCTCCAGCACCCGGTTCACGGACCGCAGATCGACCAGCAGGGCCCCGCCGTCGTCCACCGTCGTCGGCAGCGCCTCCACGGACGCCACGATCCGCACCGGCAGGGTCCGCCCGCCGAACGTCACATCGACCCGCTGCCCCGTGGCGGCGCCCGCCGAGGCGAGATAGCGGTCGGTGGCGACGGCGGTGAGCTGCGGCTGCGCGGGCTGCGCGACCTGGAGGCGGACGGTCAACGAGGCGATGACATAAGGGTTGTCGGCCGGGAGGTAGCCGGTGCCGTAGGCGGCCGTCGGCGGCTTCGACCCGGTCACGCGCGGCTTGGTGGGGAGATTGCTGCCGTCCACGTTCTCGACGATCCCGTCGGCGAGGGAGCGGACCGTCCAGTCGGCGGGCAACTGAAGCCGCTGTACGGACGTGTCGGACCGTACGGCCGACAACTCGTCCAGGATCAACCGCTGTTGCTGCGCCCGGCCGATGGGCAGGGGCTGGACGAGCTGTACGTCTGTCAGCGTCAACGGGCCCGGGGGTACGGCCAGTTCGAGCATGTGCGGCCGGCCGTCCCCGGCGAGGGTGCCCGCCGGAACCCGGTAGGGCGTCCCGTAGCGGTCCTCCAGCGTCACCGTCACATCGGCCAGGGTCTTCGCCGTGGCGCCGGCCAGCGTCGCCGTGAGCCGCAGCCGGGACGTGCCCGCCGGTATCTTCGCGCCCGCCGTCGCTCCCTTCGGGCCGAGCCCGGTGAACAGCGGGCGTACCGGCTCGGCGGCCAGGTCCCGGCGCATCAGCACGGTGTCCGCGGCGTGGGCGGTGTCCAGGGCCAGCACCGCCGCCGTGCGGTTCCCGGACAGGGGCAGTTCCGTGCGGACGGCGGGGGCCGCCTGCCGTACGTGCTCGACGGCCGCGTACTCGTCGGTGCGGCCGAGGTCGTCCTGTCCGTTGGCCAGCACCCGCACCGGCACCCCGGCCCGGAAGTCGGCCTGGTCGTCCTGCGAGCGGTCCCAGGAGGCGCCCTGGGCGATCGCCAGCATGCCGAGCGCGACGGCGAGGACCAGCAGCAGCACCGGACCCGCGCCGCGCCCCGGGCGACGGCCGATCTGCCAGCCCGCGAGGGCCGTGGCCAGGCCCCGCCCGGCGGCCGCCCGGCGTTCGGCGAGACGGGCCAGCGGCGGCAGCAGACGCAGGGTGAGGACCGTACCGGCGAGCAGTGCCAGGGCGGGGGCGGCGACCAGCAGCGGATCCACCCCGAGCGAGCCGGAGCCGTCGCCGGTGACGGCACCGGTGGTCTGTCCGCTGAGCTGCCAGTACGCGACCCCGGCGATCACCAGCAGCCCGATGTCCGCGCCCGAGCGCAGCGCGCCCGGCAGCGCGCGGGCCCGGCCGGTCGCGAAGGAGGACGTCAGCGCGGGCAGGGTCACCGCCAGGGCGCAGCCCAGCGCCACTCCGGCCGCCACCAGCCACACCCCGGTCCGGCCGCCGGCCGGCACGTCGAGCCGCAGCCCGATACGGGCCAGCGGACCCTGCCCGGCGAGCAGTCGGGTCAACGGCCCCGCCAGCAGGGGCGCCAGCGCCACCGCGGGCACCGCGAGCAGCAGCGCCTCGGTGGCGGCCAGGCCCGCGACCCGGGGCCGGGAGGCGCCGCGGGCCCTGAGCAGCCTGGTCTCGCCCGTGCGTTGGGAGCTCAGCAGCCGTGCCACCAGGAGCAGCGCACAGCCCGCGAGCAGCCCCAGCTGGAGCGCGACGATCAGCAGGGTGGAGCGCGAGACGAGCAGGGAGCGCTCGACGCGGTCCAGGACGGCGGGCAGTTGGGTGTTCGCGGCCGTCGTACCGCTCAGCGCGGACTCACCGCGCAGCGCCGCGCTGCCGTCACCGGCCGCCTCGCGCAGCGCGTCGATCCGCCCGGTCGTCAGCGTCGAGAAGTCGGCCGTCGCCAGCCACGCCGACGACCCGGCGCTCACCCGGCCGTCGGTCAGGGCGCCGGGGGCGGCGAGCAGGGGGCCGTACGTCGTGAAGTCGAGCTTGTTGACACCGCGGCCGTGCAGATCGTCGAGGAGCTGCCAGTACGGGGCGTCCGTGCGGGCCGGGCGGTACAGGCCGACGACCGTGATCCGCACGTCCGGGCCGTCCAGGCGGTCGACGAGGGTGAGGCGGGTGCCGGGCTTCAGCCTCAGGAGCCGGGCGGCGCTCTGCGGGAAGGCCACCTCGCCCTCGGCGGAGGGCGTCCGGCCCTCGGCGATGCGTACCTGGGAGCTGTCCAGTGCCGCGAAGTGCGTCAGATCCGGGTCCTCGGACCGCTCGGCGGCGGGCTGGAGCGAGCGGGGCAGCGCGTACGGGCCCGACCGCATGAGCTTGCGCACGGTCACCGGCAGCCCGTCGAAGGTCTTCCGGGCCCCTTCGCGTACGGCGGTGTCGGCGGCGGTCCGTTCCCCGGCCGGGACGTCGGCCTTGACGACCAGCGAGGTGTCGGCGGCGTTGCGGGTGTCGGTCAGGGAGTGGCGCAGGGCCGCGTCGCCGATCGCCCCCGAGTAGGCGGTGAGGGTCGCCAGGACCGCCGTGGTCAGCAGGACCGCCAGGAGTGCGGCGGCGAGCAGCGGGCGGTGTGCCCGCGCACGTAGGAGGACGAACCGCGCGACGGCCGCGAACCCCGTCACCCCGACCCGGCCCCCCGCCGTGTTGTCCAGACCTCCCGGCGATGTTGTCAGAGGAGAGCGGGCGCGGGTAAGCGGTTGTGGACCGGGCTTGACCGGATCGTGATCGGAATGCGGCGTTCGGCGACCGGAATCCGGGACTCAGCCGGTCAGCCCTCGGTGTTCACCATCGAGGCCGCGGCATACGTCAGGTAGTTCCACAGCGTGTGCTCGTGCTCCTCGGACAGACCGAGCTCGTCGACGGCGACCCGCATGTGCTTCAGCCAGGCGTCGTGCGCCGCGCGGTCCACCTGGAACGGGGCGTGCCGCATGCGCAGCCGGGGGTGGCCGCGGTTCTCGCTGTACGTCGTCGGACCGCCCCAGTACTGCATGAGGAACAGCGCGAAGCGCTCCTCCGCCGGGCCGAGGTCCTCCTCCGGATACATGGGCCGCAGGATCGGGTCCTCGGCGACACCCTCGTAGAAACGGTGGACGAGGCGGCGGAAGGTCTCCTCCCCACCGACCTGCTCGTAGAAGGTCTGCGTCTCAAGGGTGCCGCGCCGGATCTCATTCACGGGTCCATGGTCTCAGACGGGAGGAACCAGGACTTGGGGCTTAGGACCATTCCGCAGGACAGTGGAGGTATGGGTGCGCACGCTCGCCACAAGGACCTGGAGGATCTCGCCGCCGAGGCGCGGGCGGCACTGGTGCACCGGATCGACGAGAGCGGGGCCTGGGCGGACGACCCGGTGTGGCGGGAGGCCTTCGAGGCGGTGCCGCGGCATGTGTTCGTGCCGTACTACTACGTCGGGGTCGCGGGCGGCTACGAGCGCCGGTGGGGTGAGAGCCCGGACCCGCGCGCCCGCGAGCGCTGGGTGCGCGGCGCCTACGCCGACGCCCCGCTGGCCACCCGGATGCGCGACGGCGAGCTGCTCTCCTCCAGCAGCCAGCCCTCGCTGATGGCGATGATGCTGGCGGCACTGGAGATCGAGGACGGTGCCAGGGTCCTGGAGATCGGCGCGGGTACGGGGTACAACGCGGCCCTGCTCGCGCACCGGCTCGGCGACGACGGCCTCGTCACCACCATCGACCTGGAGCCGGAGATCACCGAGGCGGCCCGGCGGCATCTGGCCGCCGCCGGGTACCGCCCGTTCGTCGTCACCGGCGACGGCGCGCGCGGGGTGCCCGAGCGGGCCCCCTTCGACCGGATCATCGCGACCTGCACCCTGGCCTCGATCCCCCGGGCCTGGCTCGCCCAGTGCACCCCCGGTGCCCGGATCCTGACCCCGCTCGCCACCGGTCTGATCGCGCTGACCGTCCGGGACGCGGGGCACGCCGAGGGCCGCTTCCTGCACACGCCCGCCTACTTCGTGCCGCTGCGGGGCGAGGGGCGCCCGGAGCCGGAGCCCGCCCGGCTCGGCGGGGTGCCGCACCGGGCCCGGGAGCACGAACTGTTCCGCTTCCTGCTGGTGCTCAGCAGCGGCAGCCTCGACCCGCACGAGGCCTACCAGTTGTGGGAGCGCGAGGGGTGGCCGCCGCGGGAGCGGTACGGGATCACGGTGAGCGGCGGACGCGAGTGGGCGTGGCTGGACGATCCGGAGGGACCCTATGTGTGGACGCTCGGGGGCTGACATGGCGAAGGGGCCCGGCGTGTGGTGTGCCGGGCCCCTTCGTCGTCGTGTCTATCCGCGGCGGACCGTGATCGTCGTCCAGGCGCCCACGTGGACGCGGTCGCCGTCCTGGAGCGGTACCGGGACGAAGGGCTGGATGGGCTCCTCGGCGCCGTTGACCGTCGTACCGTTCGTCGAGTTCTGGTCGACGACCGCCCAGGTGCCGTCGGGCTGCTGGACCAGCACGGCGTGCTGGTGCGAGACGCCCGGGTCCTCCGGCGGCACCGACAGATCGATGTCGGGGGTGTCGCCGGTGGAGTGCCGGCGGCGGCCGATGGTGATCTGGTTGCCGGTGAGGGTGCGCTGCTGCTCGGGCGAGTACGCGGGCAGGTTGAGCCCCGCGGCCTCGGGACCGGAGCGCTGCATCATCGCCATGAAGTACTCGCGGTCCGGCCCGATCGTCGCCGTCCACGTCGAGGGCTGCTGCGGGTAGCCGGGGCCGGGTCCGGGCGGGGCCTGGGTGGAGCCGGGCTGCGGGTAGCCGTAGCCGCCGCCGGGACCGCCGGGCGCGGTGGCGGACGGCGGGGAGATCACCCAGTCGTCGTCACCGCCGCCGAAGCCGCCGGGACCACCGGGACCTCCCGGACCGGAGGGCTGGAAGGCCGAGGGGGCGCCGCCCGTCGCACCGGGGCCGGCGGGCGGCGTCGGTCCGGGAG
>NZ_JABERD010000314.1 GCF_013044505.1 Streptomyces sp. S3(2020)
CCCCATACGTCAACTCCACCCCACCCTGAACCAACGCCACCGCATCCGAATCGACCCGCACCCGCGCCTCGAACACCTCAGGCACCGAACGACCATCCACCACCCCAACCCCGACACCACTCCACTCCTCCAGCACGCGCTCCTCGTCCGCGCCGAGCAGCGGTACCGAAGTGAGGGGCATGTCGGCGTCGGCGACAACGGCCTCCATGAGCCGGGCGAGCCGGTCGACCATGGCCGCGACCGTGCTCTCGTCGTAGAGGTCGGTCGCGTACTCCACGTCCCAGCTCAGGCCGGCCGGGCGACCGTCGTCACCGGTGATCTCCTCCACGAAGAAGGTCAGGTCGAACTTCGCCGCCGGGTGCTCCAGGGGTTGCGTGGCAGCCTGGGCGCCGGCGAACTCGTAGACCCCATCGATGTTGTTCTGGAGGACGAGCATGGTCTGGAAGAGGGGATGACGGGCGGTGGACCGGGCCGGATTGACCGCCTCCACCACCCGCTCGAACGGCAGATCCTGATGCCCGTACGCCTCCAGATCAGCCGCCCGCACCCTCGTCAACAACTCCCGGAACGTCGGATCACCCGACACATCCGTACGCAACACCAACGTATTGACGAAGAACCCCACCAGGTCATCCAGACTCTCGTCCGAACGCCCAGCCACCGCCGTACCCAACGGAATATCCGTACCCGCACCCAACCTGCTCAACAGCGCAGCCACCGCCGCCTGCAACACCATGAACAGCGTCGACCCGCTCTCCCGCGCCAACCCCACCAGACCCGCATGCAGCTCCGCACCCGAACGCGCCCGCACCAACGCACCCCGATGCGACGCCACCGCCGGCCGCGGCCGGTCCACCGGCAACTCCAACTCCTCCGGGAGATCGACCAACGCCTTCTGCCAGTAGGCGAGTTGGCGGGCGGCGAGGCTGTCGGGGTCGCGTTCGTCGCCGAGCAGGTCCCGCTGCCACAGCGTGTAGTCGGCGTACTGGATCGGCAGCGGGCTCCAGTCCGGGGCGTCGCCGGTCACGCGGGCCGAGTAGGCGGTGCTCAGGTCACGGGCCAGGGGCGCCATCGACCAGCCGTCACCGGCGATGTGATGCAGCACGAGTACCAGCACGTGCTCCTGCTCACCGATCTCCAACAGGTCCGCGCGCAGGGGGAGTTCGGTCGCAAGGTCGAAGACGTGACCGGCGGCGGCGGTGAGCAGGGCGGGCAGCCGGTCCTCGGTCGCGGGGGTGACGCGCAGGGTGAGGCCGGGCGCGGTGAGGATGTGCTGGCGCGGTTCGCCGTCGACGGCCGGGATGAGGGTGCGCAGGGCTTCGTGACGCAGGGCCACGTCGTTGAGGGCGGCTTCGAGGGCGGTGCCGTCGAGGGGGCCGCGCAGCCGTACGGCGAGCGGGATGTTGTACGTCGAGCCGCCGTCCTCCCACTCCCGCAGGAACCACAGGCGCAGTTGGGCGAAGGACAGCGGGACCGGATCGGGGCGCTGTTCGGCGACGGTGAGCTGGGGGCGGCGTTCGCCGCTGTCGCGTAGGGCGGCGGCGAGCTCGGCGACGGTGGGCGCGGCGAACAGCATGGGGAAGGTGATCTCGGCGCCGAGGGCGCTGCGGATGCGGCTGATCAGCCGGGAGCCGAGCAGCGAGTGGCCGCCGAGGCGGAAGAAGTTCTGGTCGACGCCGACGCGTTCGAGGCCCAGGATCTGGGCGAAGAGCTGGCAGAGGACTTCCTCGTCGGGTGTGCGGGGCGGCCGTATGTCGTCCGTGTGGACGGTGGGGGCGGGCAGGGCCTTGCGGTCGACCTTGCCGTTGGAGTTGAGCGGGAGTGAGTCCAGCACCACGAACGCGGTGGGCACCATGTACGGGGGCAGTTCCTCGGCGGCCCGCTCGGCGAGCTCCTCGGGGTCGGGGGTGCCGGATTCGCCCGGGACGACATAGGCGACCAGGCGCTTGTCGCCCGGTCGGTCCTCGCGGACGACGACGATGCGCCGGCCGACGCCCGGGAGGCGGCCCAGTACCGCTTCTATCTCGCCGAGTTCGATGCGGAAGCCGCGGATCTTCACCTGGGCGTCGGCCCGGCCCACGAACTCGATCACGCCGTCGGGCAGCAGGCGTACCAGGTCGCCCGTGCGGTACATGCGCTCGCCGGGGCGGTCCGGGCAGGCGACGAACCGTTCCGCCGTCAGTGCGGGCCGTGCGGTGTAGCCGCGGGCCACGCCGGCGCCCGCGAGGTACAGCTCGCCCGTCGCCCCTTGGGGCACCTGGCGCAGGGAGTCGTCCAGGACATGGGCGGCCATGCCGTCCATGGCACGTCCGATGGGTACGGTCGCTCCGACGCGGTGGGGCGGGCGCAGCGTGAGGAAGGTGGCGAACGTGGTGGTCTCGGTGGGGCCGTAGACATGGACGAACTCGGTGTGCGGGCAGCGGTCGAGGACACGCTGGATCGCCTGGGGCGAGCAGGCCTCGCCGCCGCTCCACACCTGCCGCACCAGGTCGAAGACCTCGGGGTCCTCCTCGGCGACGAGGTTGAACAGGGCGGTGGTCAGGAACAGGCTGGTGACGCCGTGCTGTTCGGCGAGGCGGCGCAGGGTGCGCGGGTCGAGCTGGCCGGGCGGGGCGAGCACGGCCTGGTGGCCGGCGAGGAGCGGCACCCACAGTTCGTAGGTGGCCGCGTCGAAGGCGTGCGAGGAGTGGACGAGGACACGGTGCTGTGCCTCGCCGTCCCAGCAGTGGTCGGCGGCGAGGGCGAGGATGTCCCGGTGGGTCACGGCGACGCCCTTGGGCGCTCCCGTGGAGCCGGAGGTGAACATGACGTAGGCCAGCCCGAGGGGGTCGATGACCGTGCCGGGGTCGGTGTCGGGGCAGCTTGCGAGGGTGGTGTCGTCGTCCACGGCGAGCGTGGTCACCAGGTCGTCGAAGAGGTCGCCCGGGTGTGTGGCGCGGTCGCTGAGCAGCACCGGGGCGCCGGTCTGCTCGATGACCGCGCGCATGCGCGCGGCGGGGTAGGAGGGGTGCAGAGGCACATAGGCGGCACCCGCTTTGAGGACCGCGAGCAGGGCCACCACCAGGTCGGTGGAGCGTTCCATCAGCACGGCCACGGCGGTCTCGGGGCGGTCGCCCACGCCGAGCCCGGCCAGCCGGTGCGCCAACCGGTTGGCCGCGCGGTCGAGTTCACCGTAGGTGAGGTGTGTGCCGTCACCGCGCAGGGCCACGGCGTCGGGGGCCCGGCGGACCTGTGCGGTGAACGCCGCTATGACATGGTCGTAGTGGTCCGGGCCGGTACGGCCGTTGTCGTCGCCCACCGCTCCGCTGCCTTGCCGGGCCTCGGCTCCGGTCGACGAGATTCCGTCGTCGGGCATGTCCGCGTCACGATGGGTCGGCATGGCTTTCCACTCCACCTTGTCTGGGGTTGACGGATCTCATGAACGGGAGATGCGAGGGGCGGCCGAGAGGCCGGGGTTCAGGCGGAGTAGACGCCGGGGAGTTTCGGATAGGCGCTGGCCTGCCACACGGATTCGACACCCGTGACATAGCGGGTGAGCCGTTCCAGGCCGATACCGAATCCGGCGCTGGCCGGAATTCCGCCACGGGCCATGTCCAGATACCAGCCGTACTTGGCGGGATTCTCCCCAGTCTCCCGCATACGGGTCACTATCCGCTGGTATTCGTGCTCGCGTTCGCTGCCGCTGGCTATCTCGCCGTATCCCTCGGGCAGCAGCAGATCGAAGTTGCGCAGCACACCCGGGTTCTCACGGCTCTCGCGGTCGTAGAAGCCGCGCGAGCCCTTCGGGTAGTCGGTGACGAAGAAGGGGCGGACGGTCTCGCGAGAGAGCCGGGCCTCGTCGGCCCAGGCGATCTCGGCGTGCGGGTCGCCGGCCACCCGGGCGACCGCGTCGGCGTGCGACATCACGTCGAAGGGGCCGGCCAGCACGTCCTGGAACCGGCTCATGTCCCGGCCGAGCCGCGCCAGTTCCTCCCCCATGGTGGTGGCGGCCTCGCGGACCGCCGTGACCACGATGCCCTGGGCGACCCGCATGATCTCCTCGCGGGTGTGGCCGGCGGCCTCGACGTCGATCTGGTGGAACTCGGCCAGATGGCGGCCGGTGTCGGCGGTCTCCGGGGGCTCCAGACGGACGTTGGGCGCGATGCAGAAGATCTTGTCGAAGGCGTGCAGCGAGGCCTGCTTGTAGAGGATCGCGCTCGTCATCAGCTTGTAGCGGCGGCCGTAGTAGTCGATGTCGACCTGCTTGGCGCCGCGCACTCCGGGGTCGGTGACGGGACCGATGATCGGCGCGCACATCTCGACGAAACCGGCCTCGTCGAGATGTCGGCGTATCGCCATCAGAATGCGGTGCTGAATACGCAGGACATCACGGGTTACCGGGTCGGAGAGATGTTCCTGCGGGGATTCCGACGGCCGGTTCCGATGAAATGCCGCCGTTTCCTTCAGGCCCATTGCCATATGAGGTCTCGATTCTCTCAGAAGGGCGCGCCGATCCAGCCCGCACAGTCCGGCCGACTGCGGCTCCGGCTGATTTCAGCGTGAGATTAGTACGCGGTTTTTCGGTCAATCGGCAGTTGCGTACGGCAGATTCGCGGAACTTCGTGCGGCGGACCCTGAACGGGTGCATGTGGCAAAGACGCGGCGACGAAGCGCGATAGAGGGGCTGCCAGGCCCTAGCCGGCGAGTCGGCGTTCCAGGAACGCCACGCCCTGGTCGACGGCCAGGAGCCGCCAGGACTGCTGGGCCATGTCATTGAGGGCGGTCTCCCAGGTGCCGTCAGCGGCGTCGGGAGACAGGGAGGCGAGCAGGATCGTCGCGTACTCGTACCCGGTGCGCGAGGCGAGGGCGGCCCACTCGGCGGCGCCGGCGCGGTCCGGCGGGACGGAGCGGGCGGCCTTGGCGAAGGCGTCGCGGCTCTCCTCGTCCAGCCGCAGGGCGTCCGCCAGCAGGCGTACGGTGTCCTGCCGCGGCCGTTCCACACGCCCGTGTTCGAGGTCGCGGATGGCCCGGACGCTCAGTGCCGAGAAGTCGGCGAGCTGCTGCTGGGTGTAGCCTTCCCGGTTGCGGTGGAACTGCAGCAGGGATCCGAAGGAGCTGGTGCTGGTCAGCATGGTCACGGTTCCTGTCCCCCGTCTCGGTGTGATGAGTGCGAACGGTCACTGCCAGCCGGTGGTGTCCTTGCTGGCCGTCGGGGTGGGGGTGGTAGCGGCCTCGTCGGCCACGATCCCGACGCTGGTGCCGGAGGACGCGGAGTGCGTGGTGACGGCGGCGACACCGACGGCAGGGACGGCGACGAGCGCGAGCGTGACGGCGAACTTGGCGACAATCTTGGGCATAGCGGACATGGAAGGGCCTCCTGACTGAGGGTGCGGGTGCTGTTCCGGTGGGTTCGAGCCGGGAGCGGAGGGTGCGCTCCCCCGGCGTCTGGTGGCGGGCCCCGGTCGGGGTCCGGCGCCTGCCGGTGCCACCACTCTCAGCCCGGCGCCGCGCAAATGTCAGCTCTCGGCCGTGTCCTCATCCGGCACCCGCATAGTCCGTCCATCCCTGCCCGGGAGTTCCAGGAGGCGGTCGAAGTACGCCCCTACGATCGCCGCCGAGCAACTGGTGATCCTGCTCCGTTGCAGGGCGGGCAACCGCGCGACGGTGCGCCGCGAGACCGCGAGCGCGGCCTGCTCCGCCATCGAGAGCGACTCCGCCACGACATAGAGCCCCAGGGTCAGCGCCTGGCCGGCGCCCGGGTGGACGCTCACATGCTCGACGCCCTCCGCGGAGGTCGCCTGCGCGATGAATTGTGCGGCCAGGTCTTCCGGCACCCGGAAGTCACGAGGCGTGTGCAGTCGCACATGGATGAGATGCATCCTTCGATCCTCGGAAAGCAATCGATGACCAGCAAGCAAGAAAGGTGGACGCTTTCTGCCAAGGCCTGAAAGCGCCACTATCCGGAGCCATGAAGCCGAAACGATTTTCCCGGGAACTGGTGACACCCGGGAATGCGTGCTTGGATTGCCCCCGTCGTCGGACGGCCACCGACCCGGGGGAGAGCATGGTTTTGGCTGCGCTCGGTCTTGACCAGACCTGCGAATCCGTCTATCGCGCACTACTGGCCCGCCCACAGCTGGGCCTGGTGCAACTGCGGGAAGATCTCGGCCTTTCGGACGCCGATCTCCGCGGGGCACTGGACAAGCTCAGCGAGCTGGCGCTGATCCGGACGTCGTTCGACGCCCCTCACTCGTTCAGGGCCGTGGATCCGGAGATCGGCGTCCAAGCGCTCATCGCCCGCCAGCAGGAACGTTTGGCCTCTGAGCAACAGCGCATCGAACAACTCCGCCTCGCCGCCGCCCATCTGACGGCGGAGTTCTCGCTGGCCCGGCCGCGGCACATCACCGAAGAGGTCGAACGCCTCGACGGCATAGAGGAGATACGGGACCGGATCAGCATCCTCGTCAAGAACGTCGCGTCCGATGTGATGACGCTGGCGCCCGACGGCGCCCAGACCACGGAGAACATGGAAGCGGCGCATCCGCAGGACCTGGAGCTGCTGGAACGCGGAGTGCGGATGCGGACCGTCTATCTGGACAGCGTACGGAACAGCCCCGCGACCACCACCTACGCGAAGTGGCTGACCGGCCTCGGCGGCGAGGTGCGCACCGCCCCGTCGCTGCCCATCCGCCTGATGATCCTCGACCATCGCACGGCCATCGTGCCGACGGACGAGGAGGACAGCGGGGCCGGCGCACTGGTGCTGACCGCGAGCGGCACCCTCACCGCGCTGAGCGCCCTCTTCGAGACCATCTGGGAGAACGCCGTCCCCCTCGGGACGACGACCCGCGACCGCAACGAGCGCGGTCTGACGTCCCAGGAAGCGGAGGCGCTACGGCTGTTGAGCCGCGGGCTGACCGACGAAGTGGTCGCCAAACGGCTCGGGGTCTCCCCGCGCACGGCCCGGCGCATCGCGGCCGACCTCATGGAACTCCTGGGGGCCCGCAGCCGCTTCCAGGCAGGTTGCCGCGCCGTGGCGAGAGGGTGGCTGACGGGGGACGAATGAGGCGGGAATCCGCGCGGTTCGCCGGTTACGGCGGAACTGCCGGAGGAGAACTGCCGGAGGGGGAACCGCCGTTCCGTAATGCCGAGTGAGTCCGCAGCTCAGCCGGGAATTGCGGCGGGGCGGGAAAGAATTCGGCCATTCCCGCACCCACGGGGACTTCAGCCGCAACGCGGGTCCGGTCGACTGCCGGTCAACCGCCGCCCCAACTGCCGCCTGTCGCACGGCCCGGGACATAGCCTGCTGCCTTCGTGAGCGTCTGCGAATCCAGGCTCCGACCACGGAGTGTCCCAGCAGTAAGGAGTCCTCATGAAGAACTCGTCCCGGACGGCGGCGGCGACCGGCGCCGCGGCCCTGCTCGCCGCCGGAATCCTGGTGGCGGGCTCGGCCACGGCCACCGCGGCCCCGGCCAAGGCCGAACGCATCACCTCGGTGGAACAGCTGAAGGCGAGCATCCAGCAGGCCGCTGCCGCGGAGCAGGAGGCTGGTGGCGACGTCCTGAGCGGCAACGTCGTCGGCCGGGCAGCCGTGGCCGCCTGCTGATACGAGGAGGCCGAGGACCGTGAACGAGGACGAGTCCCCGACGACCTGGTGTCCGAGCGGTGAAGCGCACGCGCCCGAAGCGGTGGTTCTCGGCGTGCGGTCCGCGCAGGAGGGCCGGGTGGTCTATCTGGCCGACCCTGTCCCTGCGTCGCAGGTGCTGGGCGACGTGCCCGAAGGAGTCGAACCGCGGCGGATCCTGCGGTTCGCCTCGCACTGTGTCACCAACTGCGTCAACCGCAGGGGCGACGACTGCACCCTGGTCGAACGGGTGCTCGCGACGCCGCGGGCGGCCGGGACCACCGTCCCGCGCTGCCATCTGCGCACCATGTGCCAGTGGTGGAGCCAGAGCGGCGTCGAGGCGTGCCGGCGCTGTCCGGCCGTCTCGACCCGCCATCGCGCGGACGACGAACTGGCGGAGCTGATCGCGGATCCCACGACGACCCGCGAACAGCTGAACGCCTGGATCGCCGCCGAGACTTGATCCTCGTTCTCCCGGGCCCCGCCGACGTCACGGCGGGGCCCGGGAGAACGAGGATCAAGTCACGGCGGCGAACCAGGAGTTCGGCGGGTGTGTCTTATACCCATCTGCCGATG
>NZ_JABERD010000315.1 GCF_013044505.1 Streptomyces sp. S3(2020)
CCCTCGGGAGCCCCGCCGCCGCCCCCGCCCGCACCGGCGCCGCCGCGGGTGACCGGGGCCGCGCGGCGCCCTGCGCCGCGGCCGTCCGTGGGCGCGCGCCGGCTCCTGGCGCGGCGCCCACGATAGTCGCCGTGGCGACGCAGCCCGAGGTGGGGCGGGGCGCCGCGGCGCCGGGGCTTGCGGGCGGGTGCGCCGCAGAAGGCTCGTGGGGAGGCGGAGAGGAACGCGGCGACGACCTCGACAAGACGCCCTCCATCACCGCGCCCGAGGTCTTCTACCTGCGTCCCCACGGCGACAAGTCCGGTCCGCACGACAAGATGCCGTACGCGCTCAGGGCGGAGGACGGGGGCGGGACCGGCGTCCGGACGCTCACCGCCGATGTGCCGAAGGGCGCGGAGGACACCGTGAAGATTCGCAAGTACGGGGGGTGCGAGGGCAGTTCCACCCACGTGACCTGCGAGGTCGACGGGGACTACAGCAACTGGGGCGACGCGCCCCGCGCCAAGGTGGTCGCGGTGAAGGGGGCGAAGGCCGGGGACTCGGCTCTCGTGACGTACACGTACACGACGAAGGACGGCGAGAAGCTCACCGCACGGACCCGGTTCGTCGTGGGGGAGCCGGTCGTGGAGGCGGCGGTCGCCGCGTACGACAAGGACGGGCCGCGCCCCGGCGCGGAGCTGACCGACTCCGTCGTGGTGCGGAACACCGGTGAGGTACCGGTGCGCGGCCTGGGTCTGGAACTGGCCGCGAGCAACGCCGGGTTCGTGGAGAAGTACTCCAACTGCCGTTACTCGGACTACAGTCGCGGCCGCATCGCCGTCTGCGAGTTCCCCGGGCTGACCATCGACCCCGGGCAGACCGTCACCCTGCGGCCCGCGATACGGCTGCGCACGTCGAAGGCGGACCTGTACGTCTCCTACGGCAAGGACGTCTGGGCCCTGGACATGGGCCCGGGGCACTACGGCACCTATCCGAAGGGCGGCGACCTCGGCGACGGACCGGCGCTGGAGGTCACGGGGACCAAGGCCGCCGAGGGCGCTTTCGTCGCCGGGGGCGGGTCCACGTACGTCGTGCTCGACTCGTACGCCGACTACGAGGTCTCCGACGTCACCCTGACCGGCGCGCCCGGCGACGAGCGCACCTTCGAGATCACGGTCCGCAACAACGGCCCCGCCGACGCCGGTGCGGCGGCCGACGTGGTGTTCAGCCCGCCCCTCGGGACGACCATGGTGAAGCAGCCGATGGAGGAGTACGACGACGGCGTCTACCAGGAGTACTGCGAGAACAACGGCTACACGTACACCTGTGCCGTCGGCCCCCTGGCGCCCGGGAAGTCCCGCTCCTTCGAGTTCACCATGACCCTCGGCGACCCGGGCGAGGGCTTCCTGTCCCTTGAGACGACGTCTCCGACCGCCCCGTGGGATCTCGGCCGCCGGGACCCGGATCCGGACAATGACGAGGCCGTCGTCAGAGTCGAGGCCGAACGGTAGTTCACACCCGACGCCGCTTGGGCAGCACGGAGAGATGACGCATCGGGCCGACGACCCTGTGACGCTCCAGCGCACGACCGCCGCCCAGTCGCGGCTGTGGGAGTACTACCTCCACGAGGACACCATGATCATGCAACGCGGCAACCTCTTCCTCGTGGCCCAGTCCCTCCAACTCGTCGCCTTCACCGCGATCCTGTCCGCCGGACGCGCGGCCGGCACCCCGGTCACCGGCAGCGGCCTTGTCACCGCCCGCGTGATCGGGTCCTTCGGTGTGGCCATGGCCGCCATCTGGCTCTACGTCGGACACCGCCAGATCCGCTACACCGACAACCTGCGAAGGCGGCTCGTCGAGAAGGTGCCCGACTACGCCGAGACCCAGGCCGCCGTCCGCATGCGCGGACCGAGGGCGGCCCTCTTCATCGCGTACGGCATTCCGCTGCTCGCCGGTCTCCTGTGGTCCCTGCTCCTGGCCGTCGGCTGACCGCCCTGGCCGGCGTCTCACCCCCGCCCCAGCACCACCGTCCCCGACGAGCAGAACCAGCCCCCCGTGCCGGACGCCACGGCCAGGCGGGGCAGGTCGCCGGCCCCGATCCGCACCTGGCGCGCGCCCGCCTCGCCCCGTAGCTGGCGTACCGCCTCGACCAGGAGGAACAGGCCCCGCATACCGGGGTGCTGGGCCGACAGGCCGCCCCCGTCCGTGTTCACCGGCAGGGTGCGGGACTGGACGAACGCTCCGCCTTCCCCCTTCTTGCAGAAGCCCAGGTCCTCCAGGGTCACGAGCGTCATGTAGGTGAAGGCGTCGTAGATCTCGGCGAGGTCGATCTCCTCGGGACGGACGCCCGCCCTCTCGAACGCCAGACGTCCGCTCACCGCCGCCGGTGACACCGTGAAGTCGGGCCATTCCGACATCGTCGCGTGCGAGACGTGCTCGCCGGTGCCGAGGATCCAGACGGGGGCGGTGCGGCAGTCCGGTACGTACTCCTCCGCGGCCAGCAGTACCGCCGCCCCGCCGTCCGAGCGGATGCAGCAGTGCAGCTTGGTGAAGGGGTCCGCGATCATCGGGCCGGACAGCACGTCGTCGACCGTGATCGGGGTGCGGAACATCGCCTCCGGGTTCAGGGCCGCGTTCGCCCTCGCCTGGACCGCGACCTCCGCCAACTGCTCGATCGTCGTGCCGTGTTCGATCATGTGGCGGCGGGCGGCCATCGCGTACTTGGCGATCAGCGTGTGGCCGTAGGGGACTTCGAACTGGAGCGGGCCGCGGGCGCCGAAGGAGAGGTTCCCCGTGCGCCGGCCCGCCTTGACGTCCGCCCTCGCCGTCGAGCCGTACACCAGGAGGACCGCGTTGGCGTGGCCCGCGGCGATCGCGTCCGCCGCGTGGGCCGCCATGACCTCCCAGGTCGAGCCGCCCACCGAGGTGGAGTCGACCCAGGTGGGGCGCAGGCCCAGGTACTCCGCCACCTCCACCGGGGCCAGCACACCCGTGCCCGCCGAGGCGAAGCCGTCCACCACCGACCTGTCGAGCCCCGCGTCCGCCAGGGCCCGGCGGGCGGCCTGGGCGTGCAGGGTGTAGGGCGTCGCGTCGTCCACGCGGCCGCAGTCGGAGAGGGACACGCCGACCACGGCGACTTTCCGGGTTCCGGCAGTCATGAAAGGTCTCTCCCTCTGTCTGTCCATATCGGCCCGCCGCTCCTAATATGACGGACCGTCAGATCCGGAGGGAAGGGGTCGCCATGGACGCCGGCTTCACCACCGAGCAGGAAGGGATCCGCCGCGCCCTGCGCGAACTCCTGCACAAGCGGTGCGGGGCGGAGGAGGCGCGGGCCGCCGTCGACCGGCCGCAGGGGTACGACGCCGGGCTGTGGGCCACCCTCTCCGAGCAGCTCGGACTGCCCGGACTCGCCCTTCCCGAGGCGTACGGCGGGGTGGGCTGCTCCGCCACCGAACTCGCCCTCGCCGCGGAGGAGACGGGACGGGTCCTCGCTCCCTCCCCGCTGCTCGCCACCGCCGTTCTCGCGGCTCCCCTGCTGCTCGCCCTCGGCACCGAGGGCCAGCGTGCCGAACTGCTTCCGCGGATCGCCGACGGCTCCCTCCCCGCCGCCCTCGCCGTACCCGCCGCCGGTCTCGCGCTCACCGGCGACAACGCCGGGGACTGGGCGGGAGGCGGGCGCTCCGGGGGTGTGCAGGCCCGCGGGTCCGGTGACCGGTGGCGGCTGTACGGGGAGATCGAGCACGTCCTCGACGGGCACAGCGCGGGGTGCGTCCTGGTCGCCGCGCACACCGGTGGGTTCGCCCGGTCCCGCACCCTTGTCTTCCTCGTCCCCGGGGACGCCGAAGGGCTGGTGCGCGTACGGCAGACCGCCCTCGACGCCACCCGCCCGCTCGCCCGGCTCCAACTTCGCAACGTCGACGCCGAGTTGCTGGGCGACGAGGACGCCGACGTGCTCGGCGCGCTCGCCCGGCTCGGGGACTCCGCCGCCGCCTTCCTCGCCTGTGAGGCCGTCGGGGCCGCCGACCGGGTGCTGGAGCGGACCGTCGAGTACGTGAAGCAGCGGGAGCAGTTCGGGCGGGCGATCGGGTCGTTCCAGGCGGTCAAGCACCGCCTCGCCGATGGGTATGTGCGGGTGCAGGCGGCGCGGTCGGCGGCGTACTACGCGGCCTGGGCCACCGTGCACGGGGAGCGGGTGGGCGGGCTGGCCCTCGCCCAGGGGCTGGAGGCGCTGCGGGCCGCCGCCGCCGAGGGCATCCAGCTGCACGGGGGCATCGGCTTCACCTGGGAGCACGACGTCCAGCTGTACTTCAAGCGGGCCGCCGGCGACGAGCTGCTGTTCGGGCCGGTGCACCGGCTGCGGGCGCACGCGGCCGACGCGGCGCGGCTCTTCACGGAACGAGAGGTGACGGTGTGATCGGCGAGCGGGCCGTACAGCGGATTTCGTCGACGCGGGGCTTCGCGAAGGTCGCCCCGCATGTGATCCCGGCCCTCGACCGGGCCGTGCACCGGCTTACCCGGGGCAAGGTCATCCTCAGCGCGCAGATGCTGCCCGGGGTGATCCTGACCTCGACCGGCGCGCGCAGCGGCCTCGTCCGGCGTACGCCGCTGGCCTGTATGCCCGAGGAGGCGGGCCGTACCTGGATCCTCATCGGCTCCAACTTCGGCCGGACCGACCATCCCGCCTGGACCCACAACCTCCTCGCCCGCCCCGACGCCGAGGTCAGCTGGAAGGGCACGGACATCCCGGTGCGGGCGGCCCTCTTGGAGGGGGAGGAGCGGGCGGCCGTATGGAAGAGGCTGCTGGCTTTCTGGCCGCCGTACGCCACGTACCAGGCTCGGGTGGACCGGGAGATACGGGTGTTCCGGATCACCCGGCGCGACTCATAGCGTGTGCTGGGCCAGCAGCAGGGCCTTGGGGTTGAGGCCGCTGATCGCGGCGCCCCGCAGGAACAGGGACCCCTGAGCCCCGGTGTCCGCCTCCGCCGCCATGAGCCCCGCCACCGCCCGCCCCACGGACCGGCCGCGCACCCCTGCGGGTGCCTCCGGCGGTGGAGCGGCTGACCTGGGCGTTTGCGTGTGAGGTATCGGAAAGGCGGGGTATCGGTGCTCCGGGAGGACGCTGCGTGTACGCGGGGTGCCGTGTGGACAGCCGAGGGGCCAGGGGCCCAGCCGTGTGGCGATGCGGCCTCGCAGGCCCGACCGGGTGGTGTTGACCACGGGTCCGCACTCCCCGAGTGGTCACGACGCCGGACGAGGCTGTCTTCGTCACCATGCGGCAGGTGCAGGAGGCGCAGCGGCTGGCGTCCACGCTGGTGATGAAGCACGTGTCAAGGACCGGCCGCTGCCGGGATGACACGGCAGGCGGTGGCTCACCCGTGTGAACCACCGCCCGCCAGACAGGACTTGGTGCCTGAAAAAACTGTCGGTTACTTGGTCGGCTTCTTGCCGGTCACGCCGAGATGCACCAACAGTGCGAGGTTCGGCTTGAGTTCAGCCTGTTTCACGCCCCACGTCTGGAAGCCCTTCTGGTGCGAGGCGACCGCCGCGAGCATCGCGACCAGTGAACCGGCGACCGCCGCCGGGTTCACGTCCTTGTCGACCTTGCCCTTGGACTGCAACTCGGCGACCGAGTCGGACAGGGAGTTGTTCACGGAGTTCAGGATCTTCATACGGAGCTTGTAGAACCGTTTGTCGCCCTCGGCGGCGCCGAGGTCGACGACCCTGAGGATCGCGTCGTTCCTTCGCCAGAACTCCAGGAAGCCGTCCACGAGTTCCTGCGCGGTCTGCCAGCCCGCCTTGCCGACCCATGATCTGCCCTCTAGGAGCTGGGTCAACTGGCCGCCCTCGGTGGCCATTTGCTCGGCGATCTCCAGGACGGCGCCCTCGACGTCCGGGAAGTACTGGTAGAAGGTCGCGGGCGAAGTGCCCGCTTTCCGGGCGACATCGATGACTTTGACGTCCCGGTAAGGGGAGGAGCTGAGCATCTCGCTGAGGCAGTCGAGCAGCTTCTGCCGGGTCGCCTGCCCACGCCGGCCGGCCACGCGGCCGTCGACGGTACGCACTTGTCCTGTCATGCCGTCAGCTTACCGAGGGGTGATCGGAGCGCGATTCGGCCGACTGCAAATGGGGTGCGAGGGCACTTCGGGACTGGTGCGCTGGTCTGCGCGCTGCGTGAGTCGCCGTTAGTTTGGCGGTATGGCCGAAAACAGGGCATCCGCATACGGAGAGGGCGTCCCGTGCTGGGTGGACGCGCAGCTTCCCGACGTGGAGGCGGGCAAGCGGTTCTACGGTGAGCTCTTCGGGTGGACCTTCGAGGAGCAGCGCTACGGCGGGGCCGTGTGGGCCCTGAAGGAGGGCGAGCCCGTCGCGGCGCTCGCGCACAAGACGGACGGGCGGATGCCCACCGTGTGGACGGTGTACTTCGCGACCCCGGACATCGAGGGCCTCGCCGACCGGGTCTGGGCCGCCGGCGGACAGGTCGTCACCGCCCCCATGCCGGTCGGCGACCTGGGCACCAGCGCCCTGGTCACCGACCCGGACGGTGCCGTCTTCGGCCTGTGGGAGCCGGACGCCCACACCGGTTTCGGCGTACGGCACGAGCCGGGCACCTTCGTCTGGGCCGAGCTGTACGCCCGGGACACCGAGGGCGCCAACACCTTCTACGGCGGGCTGTTCCACGACGCCCTGTTCGGACCGGAGGCGAAGCCGGATTTCGGCCGGGCCCCGGTCTCCGACGTCTTTCCGGCCGAGATGCCGCCCCACTTCCTCGTGCACTTCGGAGTCGAGGACTGTGAGGCCGTTCTCGGGACGGTGAACCGGCTCGGCGGGCGGGTCCAGGCTCCACCTTTCGAGACGTCGTACGGCAAAGTCGCCGTCGTCACCGACAATCAGGGGGCGTCGTTCGCCGTACTGGAGCGTCTCGACGGCCGACCGGGGTGGTGAAAAGCGCCGTTTGGTCATGAGACATCCCGATTTGCACCCGGGTTCGCAACCTGCGCCTCGGCCAGGAAGAATCAGGGTGCGTGCCGCCATGGCGGTGCGGTGGTGAGACGCTGCACGGGGGTCGCGTGCATAAGGGTGTGACGCGGCCCGTACGGGGAGGTGGCAGGCAAGTGGTGGATCAGCTGACACAGCACGATCCGCGGCGGATCGGGCCGTTCGAGGTGCTGGGACGGCTGGGCGCCGGCGGCATGGGGCTGGTCTATCTCGCGCGCTCGGCGTCCGGCCGGCGCGTGGCGATCAAGACGGTCCGTACGGAACTCGCCGAGGACCAGCTGTTCCGCGTCCGCTTCTCGCGCGAGGTGGAGGCGGCCCGCGCGGTCTCCGGCTTCTACACGGCGGCCGTCGTCGACGCCGACGCCCGCGCCGCAGTGCCCTGGCTGGCCACCGCGTACGTCCCCGCGCCCTCCCTCGAAGAGATAGTGAACGAGTGCGGGCCGATGCCGGCCCAGGCGGTGCGCTGGCTCGCGGCGGGGGTCGCGGAGGCGCTCCAGTCGATCCACGGGGCGGGCCTGGTCCATCGCGACCTCAAGCCGTCCAACGTGCTGGTCGTCGAGGACGGCCCCCGGGTGATCGACTTCGGTATCGCCTCCGGCGTATCGAACACGCGTTTGACGATGACCAATGTGGCGGTGGGCACCCCCGCCTACATGTCACCCGAGCAGGCCAAGGACTCCCGCAGCGTCACCGGCGCGAGCGACGTCTTCTCGCTCGGCTCCATGCTGGTCTTCGCCGCCACCGGCCACCCGCCCTTCCACGGCGCCAACCCGGTCGAGACGGTCTTCATGCTGCTCCGCGAGGGCCCCGACCTCGAAGGTCTCCCGGACGAGCTCCGTCCGCTCATCGAGTCCTGTATGCAGATGGAGGCCACCGGCCGCCCCAACCCGGCCGACCTCCAGTCCCAGCTCGCCCCGCACCTCTTCGGCTCCGGCTCCGACGACAGCGGTACGGCCTCGGCCTGGCTGCCCGAGCGGGCCGTGGGCCTGATCGAAGCCCGCCGCAACGGACGCCCGGCCGTCAAGCCGGGCCCGGGCGGCCGCAGCGGCGGAGGCCGGGTCGCCCCCCTGCCGCCACCGCCCTCGCACTGTCCCTTACCCACCTCTGACCCTGCCGCCGAAGCGGCTAGTGTAGGTCTCGTGGCGCGCCGTCGCCTGCACAACCAACAGCATCGCACGACCAACACGCTCCTCCCGCGA
>NZ_JABERD010000316.1 GCF_013044505.1 Streptomyces sp. S3(2020)
TCGCGCCCCGGGCGTCCACTGCTCGCTTTGTTTTTTTAAGACTCCGGCCACCGCCGGGCTCCCCCCCACCCTCCTCGTCGGCCGCGTCAGATGTGTATAGGAGACGGCCCCCGACCACGTCACCATCAGCTACGCGGGCACCCACCGTGCCTGGGCCACCTGGACCGCGCACCAGCTCCAGCGGCACGGCTGCCGCACCGATCTGCTGCGCTGGGACCCGCCGCCGGGCGTCCCGCTGAACGTGCTGCTGAGCGAGCTGCTCCTGGTCCCGGGCCGCGTTCTGCTGCTCCTGGACGAGGGGTATCTGCGGCTCGGCCACCGCACCGAGGACGAGTGGGCCGGGGCGCTGGCCGACGTGGTCGCG
This sequence comes from Streptomyces sp. S3(2020), assembly GCF_013044505.1. Taxonomy (GTDB): domain Bacteria; phylum Actinomycetota; class Actinomycetes; order Streptomycetales; family Streptomycetaceae; genus Streptomyces. The sequence goes on from NZ_JABERD010000316.1 coordinate 365, forward strand.
CCGCGGCTGGACAGGTTCGCGGCGGTCGACCTGTCCACGCGTGCCCTGCCCGCCTCGGCCGCCGTACTGGGCCCGCCCGCGCTCAGGGACCTGGACCCGGCGGAGGCGCTGCGCCGGCTGCTGGCCGCGCTCGGTCTGGAGCACACCGAGCCGGACGCCGAGGAGGACGTGCCCGTCGCGCCGCGCTTCCCGGACGCGCCGCCGGCGGTGTGGAACGTGCCGCGCCGCAACTTCCGCTTCCCGGGCCGTGATCCGGTCCTGGAGGAGCTCCACGCGCTGTTCGAGAGCGGCGGTCCGGCCGGGGCGCGGGTGGCGCTGCGCGGGATCTCGGGGGTGGGCAAGAGCCAGATCGTGATCGAGTACGCGCACCGGTTCGCCAACGAGTACGACGTGGTCTGGTGGATCAGCGCGAGCTTCCGGGCCACCGCCCGCCAGCAGTTCGCCGATCTCGCCGACCGGCTCCAGCTGACGGACGCCCGGGCGCTGGGCGAACGGGTGCGCGCGGTGCGGGAGGCGTTGCGCACCGGCCGCAGGCGCTGGTTGCTCATCGTGGACAGCGCCGACGACATGGAGCAGGTGGACGACCTGCTGCCAGCGAGCGGCGGCCATGTCGCGATCACCACCCTCACCCGCGGCTGGGCAGCCTCGGGCGGGGTCGCGGAGATCCAGGTCGACCGGTTCACCCGGGCGGAGAGCGTCAGTTACGCCCGTCGGCACGTGGAGCGGCTCACCGACGAGGAGGCGGGCCAACTCGCCGAGGCGGTGGAGGACTTCCCGCTGCTGCTGGGACAGACCGCGGCCTGGCTGGAGGCCAACAGCCCGGTGCCTGCGGCCGATTACATCGCGCGGCTGCGCGGGGCCGACGCGGACGTCATCGGCATCCAGGTCTCCTCCGACTACCCGATCGGTTTCCGGACCAGCTGGGCCATCACCCTGGACTCCCTGGAGCAGGACAACCCCAAGACGACGGAACTGCTGCGTCTGTTCGCCCTGTTCTCGCCCGGCTCGATCCCGGTGCGCCAGCTCCAGCACGCCCGCCCCGGCGATCTGCCGCCGCATCTGGCGGAGCTGGCCGCGGACCCGGTGCGCTGGCAGAACGCGCTCGCGCGGCTGGCCGAGTCCACCGCCGTGCGCAGGGACTTCGTGCAGACCTCGGACGGCGACAGCTATGTCGACAGCGTGGAGATGCACCGCCTGTACCACCGGTTCCTGCGCCGCACGCTCTCCCCCGCCGACCGGGACGAACTGTCCGCGGTGGCCTGCCGGGTGCTGGTCTCGGCCGATCCGCAGCGCCCCTCCGACGTGCACGCCTGGCCGACGTACGCCGGACTGCTGCCGCATCTGTATCCGTCCGGCGCGCTGGAGAGCGCCGAGGACTCGGTGCGCGAACTCGTCCTGAACTGCATCGAGTACCTGCGGCTGCGGGACGAGGAGAGCACCGGGCTCACCCTGTGCGAACAGGTGCTGGCGCGCTGGCGGGTAAGGCTGCCGCCGACCCATCCGTCGATGCTGGTGCTGGTCCACCAGCACGCCAACATGCTGCGGCGCTGCGGGCGTTACCGGGAGGCGGAGGCCGTGGGGCGGGCCGTCGTGGAGCAGCTGGAGTACGAGCGGGCGCCCGACGACGCGGACCTGCTGCGGGCCCAGGTGGGGCTCGGCGGGACCCTGATGGCGCTGGGCCTGTTCGAGGAGGCGCACCAGGTCTGCGACCGGGTGTGGCGGGCGTACGACGCCCTGGAGGGCCCGGAGGCACCGCACACCCAGAGTTCCCTGCACAATCTGGGAGTCGCCCTCGGGCTGCTCGGCCGCTATCTGGAGGCCGCCGCCGTCCACCGCGAACTGCTGGCCGTGCGACAGCGGCTGCTCCGCCCGAACCATCGGCTGACCCTGCTCACCGGTCTCGCCCACGCCCGTTCGCTCCGGCTCCTGGGACGTCATCGGGAGGCTGCCGGGCTTCAGGACACCAACACCCGGCTGCATCGCGAGGCCATGGGCGAGTACCACACCCAGACCTTGCTGGCCCTGCACAACCAGGCACTGTGTCTGCGTCGTTCGGGCGACTACGAAGGTGCCGGGGACCTGCTGAGCGGTCTCGTGGAGCAGTGCGGTCAGCTTCAGGGCGCGCGGCATCCGATGACGTTGATGATCCAGGCCGACCACGCCTCCTTCCTGTCCTCCCACGGCGATCTCCGCAAGGCCGCCGACCTGACGCTCCTGGTCGCCGAGGACTACCGGCACCTGCTCGGCGAGGACCATCCGAACACCGTGGGTGTGCAGGGCAACCTGGGGTTGGTGCACTGGCGTCTGGGGGACCACGCGGAGGGACTGCGGCTCGTCGAGCAGGCGTTGCGCGGGATGACGGCCGCGCTGGGGGCCGATCATCCGTGGACCCTGGGCTGCGCCCTCAACGCCGCGGCGGTACGCCGTCTCTCGGGGCGTGCGGAAGAGGCGGCCGCCGGCCGGAAGGACACGCTGCGCCGGGCCCGGGGGGCGGTCGACGACGGGCACCCCCTGCTGCTGGCCTGCGTGGAGTCGCTGGCGACGGCCGCCGACGCTCCGCCGTACTGGGACTTCGAGCCGCAGCCCATCTGAACTGCCCCTCCGGAGCCGAGCCTTGGGCTCCGACATGGCCCCTCTATGAGCAACCTGTGAGTCCGCTGATTCTCACTCTTCCCTCAGCGACGGCTCAGGGTTCCCCCAGACGCCGCCCCGATCGTCACTGCCATGAACGAAACGAACGCGGGAGGCGCCCGGCGGCGGTCGGTCGAGATCGTGGTGCCGGTCCACAACGAGGCGCACGTCCTCGCCGAGTCCATCGGCCGTCTCCACGCATACCTCGAAGAGTCCTTCCCGTTCCCGTTCCGGATCACGGTCGCGGACAACGCCAGCACCGACGCCACCTGGCAGGAGGCGACGGAGCTGACCCTGCGGCTGCCGCATGTGCACGCGGTGCGCCTGGCGGAGAAGGGCCGGGGCCGCGCCCTGAAGCAGGTGTGGTCCCGGTCCACCGCCGACGTCGTCGCCTACATGGACGTGGACCTGTCGACGGGCCTCGAAGGCTTCCTCCCGCTGGTGGCGCCGCTCCTGTCCGGCCACAGCGACCTCGCCATCGGCAGCCGGCTGCACCGGCAGGCCGCGGTGGTGCGGGGCGCCAAGCGGGAGTTCGTGTCCCGTTCCTACAACCTGCTGCTGAAGGCGGGGCTCGCGGCCCGCTTCTCGGACGCGCAGTGCGGGTTCAAGGCGATCCGCACCGACGTCTTCCGGGCGCTCGCCCCGCACATCGAGGACACCGCCTGGTTCTTCGACACCGAACTGCTGGTCCTGGCCCAGCGCAACAGACTCCGTATCCACGAGGTGCCGGTCGACTGGACCGACGACCCCGACAGCCGGGTCGACATCGTCCGCACCGCCCTGGACGACCTCAGGGGCATGGCCCGCATGCTCCGCACCGGCCGTACCCGCATCGCCGTCCCCCGGCGGACCAGCACTCCGCAGGTGCCGGCCGCCCGCCCGACCACCTCTGCCGTCCACCTGGACCACCTGGAGTACGCGTCATGACGACTCTCGCCCCGCCGCCCGTCCAGGAGGCCCGGCACCGGGCCGAGCCGCCCACCCCGGCCGGCCGTGTCCGGCGGCTGTTCACCGGCGCCCCCGAGGACCCCCGCTGGGCCCGCCCCGCGCTGTGGGCGGTCCTGGTCCTGGCCACGGCCCTGTACGCCTGGAACATGTCCTCCGTCACCGGCAACACCTTCTACAACGCGGCCGTCTACTCCGGCACCAAGAGCTGGAAGGCGTTCTTCTTCGGCGCGCTGGACTCGGGCAGCTTCATCACCGTGGACAAACCGCCGTTCGCCCTGTGGGTGATGGGGCTCTCGGCGCGCGTGTTCGGTTACGGCACCTGGCAGTTGCTGCTGCCGATGGTCGCGCTGGGCACCGGCTCGGTGGCCCTGCTGTACCGCATGGTCAAGCGGGACTTCGGCGCGGTGGCGGCGACGATCGCCGCGCTGGCCCTGACGCTGACCCCGATCACCGTCGCCATCAACCGGGACACCAACCCGGACCCGGTCCTCGTCTTCCTGATGCTGCTCGGCGCGGCCGCCCTGATGAAGGCCGTGCGCACCGGCCGGCTGATGCCGCTGGTGTGGTCCGGGGTCGCGATCGGCTTCGCGTTCAACACGAAGATGATGCAGGCGTACGTGGTGCTGCCGGCGTTCTTCCTGGTCTACCTGTGGGCCGCGAACGCCTCGCTGGGCCGCAGGATCCGCAACCTCGCCGTCGGTACGGTCGCGCTGGTGGCCAGTTCGGCCTGGTGGATGGTGGTCGTCGATCTCATCCCCGCCTCCTCCCGCCCCTACATCGGCGGTTCGACCGACAACACGGTGTGGGACCTCGTCATCGGCTACAACGGCTTCGGCCGGATCTTCGGGGCGAGTTCGTCGGTGGGCTCGCAGGGCAACGGGGCGAGCTTCGGCGGCGAGGCGGGCCTGTACCGGATGTTCAACAGCATCATGGGCGGCCAGATCTCCTGGCTGATCCCGTTCGCCCTGATCGCCCTGGTCGGCGGCCTGGTGCTGCGCGGCCGGGCTCCGCGCACCGACGCCAAGCGGGCGGCACTGCTGCTCTGGGGCGGCTGGTTCGTCCTCCACTATCTGACGTTCGCCCTCGCCGAGGGCACCTTCCACCCGTACTACGTCACCGCCATGGCGCCCGGTGTCGCGGCGCTGGCCGGTATCGGCGGGGTGCTGCTGTACCGCGCCTTCGTGGAGGGCTCGGCGGCGAAGTGGGGCTGGGTGCTGCCGGGCGCCATCGCGGCGAGCACGGTGTGGGCGGTCGTCCTGCTCCAGCGGGTCTCCGGGTCCGGGACGCTGTACACGGTGGCGGAGGTCGTCGCCGGGGTGGCCGGTGCGGTGGCGGTGATCGGGCTGCTGCTCGGGCGGTTCACCAAGCGGCAGCGGCTGACCGGGCTCGCGGCGCTGGCGGCCGTGGTCGCCCTGCTGGCCGGTCCCGCCGCGTACTCGGCGTCGGCGGCCACGTCCAGCACGAACGGCACCAACCCGACGGCCGGGCCGAGCACCGGTGGTGGCATGGGCGGCGGCATGGGCGGCGGGCAGCGGCCCAGCGGGAACGCGCCGAGCGGCACCAGCGGGCAGGAGTCGACGGGTCAGCCGCCGACCGGTACGGGCAGCACCTCCAGCGACAGCACTTCCACAGAGAGCAGCACCGCGGACAGCGACAGCGAGTCCGGGACCGGCCGGACCGCCGGCGGCATGGGCGGCGGCACCCAGGTCTCGTCCGAGATGATCACGTATCTGAAGAAGAACCAGGACGGCGCCACCTGGCTGGTCGCGGTGGCCACCGACCAGACGGCCTCCTCGATCATCCTGGAGTCCGGTGAGCCGGTCATCTCGATGGGCGGCTGGTCCGGCAGCGACGACGCGATGACCCTCGCCAAGCTCAAGAGCCTGGTGAAGGCGGGCAAGCTGCACTACATCGTGGTCAGCGACAGCGGCCAGGGCTCCTCCACGAGCTCCGAGATCTCCACCTGGGTGAAGAAGAACGGCACGGCGGTCTCCGACTACAGCGGTCTGTACCGCCTGGACGCGACGGACGTCTCCTGACCGGTCTCAGTCGTCCGAGGAACGGCAGCCCTTCGGGAACTCGGTGTCACCGTCGGGAGTGGCCAGGAAGAACACGTCGATCCTGACGTTCCCGGAGGGTCCGCCCTTCCAGTAGCCCCGCTTCGGAGCATTTCTGAAGCGGGGCATCTCCTTGGTGATGACGGAGTTGACCCGCTCGGCGGCGGCCTGCCCCGGGCCCGGCTCCGGAGCCGTACCGAAGGAGAGCACGAAGCCCGCCGTACGGCCGTCGACGTCCGCCGAGCGGAGCTGCTCGGTGAACTGCCCGCGCACCGAGGCGGCGCTGCCCGTCTTCACGGTGAAGCTGCACGGCTTGAGGACCAGCCCCTGCTCCGCGACCCGGTCGCTCGGCGACGGACTCGCCGTCCCGGACGGGGTCGGGGAGGGCCCCGGGGGATCGGGCCGTTCCTCCTTGGGCAGGGAGCCCAGCGCGATGACGAACAGCAGCAGCAGGAGATCGGCGAAGAGCCAGCCCGCCAGCAGGACGGAACGCCCCGCCCCGTTCTGCCCGGGTCGGTAGGTCACTAGCGGCCCCCGTGCGGCGGGTCGGCGTTGCGGCGGTGGCCGTTGAGCAGCTCCAGCCGGTCCACGATCTGCCACATGCTGCGGGTGGAGTCGACGAGGTTGTCGGCCCGCTGGGTGAACACCAGCAGCGAGTCCCCGAGCCGCTGGGCCAGTTCACGGACCGCGGCGACGGCGAGGTCGTGCCGGTGGATCTCCTGCCCGGTGGTCTCCTGGACGCGCCGCAGGTCGGTGACGAGCGCGTCGAGGGTGGACCTGAGCTGCTCCCCCTCGCGGGCCGTCAGTTCCCTGACCCTGATCAGTTCCCGGGCCAGCTCGTTCGGCGGGAGGAGCGAGCGGACCAGACCCGTGAGTTCGTCGACCGACTGGGTCCAGCCGTCCAGCGCCGTCTGGATCCGGCTGCCGGGTCCGGTCTCCAGGACCGTCACGATCTCTTCCGATGTGCGGCGCAGCGCGCTCTCCAGATTGACAGTGCTGGCCAGCAGCTGGGCGGCGAGGCGGTCGGCGCTGCCGTTGTCCAGGGGTCTGCCCGCCGGCCGGGCGGCGGGCGCCGCCAGCAGGAACGTCGCCAGGGCCAGGTCCGTGGCCAGCCGTCCGCGGTCCTCCTCGCGCGAGAGCTGCTTCTCCCGGATGGTCTGCAGGACGTGGAGCCCGATCGTCAGCGCCACGACCAGGACGACCAGCAGGGTGACATGGACCGCGGACGTCCCGAGGGTGACGGTGGTCGGCTCGGCAGGGTCGCCCTTGGGGAAGCCGCGGGCCCAGCCGAGCAGGAAGGGGTCGGTGCTCTTCTGATCGTCGTAGGCGTCGAGGGCGTCCTGCAACCGCCACCAGGTGAGCGCGATGGGCACGAACACCAGCACGTCGCGCAGCACCCCGAGCCATCCCTCCACGGCCGGCCAGCGCTTGGGCCGGGCGTCGGGGAGCAGCACCTCGGGCGGGTAGGCCACGACCAGGTCCGCGCCGGCGAGCGTGACGCCGCCGGTGTCCAGGTCGTCCGCGAGGAGATCCAGGACCGAGGTGTCCGTGCCGTCGGCCCGGGCCCGGTCGGCGACTGCTCTGATCCGTCCGGCGACACCACCCAGCCCCGTGCCGGGTCCAGGGGCGGACCGGGGTGCCGGGACAGTCGCGTTCACGGTCATTGCCTCTTCATTCCATGTCATGCGGTGTCATCCGGTCGGGTCGGGCGGGCGACGGGGATCAGAGGGACGTCCAGACGATGTAGCCCACGGCGGCGAGGATGATGGTGAGGATGATGATCACGAAGGCCGTGTTCACGGGGTCCAGTCCGCCGATCCCGGCGCGCTCCGCCGGCCGCCGGTCGGCCCGCCGATCGGGGGCGTGCCGCTCGTGGATGTGCCTCTCGTGGGCGTGCCTCTCGTCCGGCTGGGGATGCGGCGGCCGGACGAGAGGCACGCCCACGAGAGGCACATCCACGAGC
>NZ_JABERD010000317.1 GCF_013044505.1 Streptomyces sp. S3(2020)
TGGTGCGGGCCTGTGCGCGGTATGTCGTGCGGCAGGGCGGGGGCGATCCGCTGCCCTGGTACCGGGAGCGGTGCGGCCGTCCGGAGGAGCTGTCGCCGGGGAGCGTGATCGGGCTCGCGGAGTGCGGGGAGCGGGCTGACGGCGAGGTGCTGTGGTCCCTCGTCGGGCACCCTTCGCCGGGGGTGCGGGCGCGGGCCGTTGCCGGGTTGCGGGTGCTGGACGTGGTGGACGTACGGCGGCTGCTGCCGCTCCTCGACGATCCGGCGTCCGGGGTGGTGCGGGAGGTGAGCGCGGCGCTGTTGCCGTCGGCCGGGTCGCTGGACGCCGGTCCGCTGATGGAACGGCTCGCGGTGGAACAGCCCCGGAGTGTGCGCGTGGCCGCGTTCCGGCTGCTGCACGCGCACCACGGACTCGTGCGGCTGCGGGCCTGCGTCGCGCTGCTCGACGACCCGGACGACAGGCTCCGGCGGTGGGCCGGGCAGTCCGTGCAGCGCTGGCACCCGACCGGGGACGTGCCGCCCGGGACGGTGGAGGTGGGTGAGCTGCTGGACCGGGGGCGGCATCTGTTCAGCGCGCATGTGCTGAAACGGCGCAAGTGGGAGGCGGGGCTCAAGGCCTGAACCTTTGCTGGCCCTAGAGGTGATCACGACCGCTTCATGGTGGGGCCGGGTGCACACTGGGCAGTGGGACGAGTGCCTGACTGCGGGGTGATGCAGATGCAGAGCCGTTTCCGGAGCGACCGGCGGCTGACCGTGCGGATGACGGTCACGCTTTTTCTCCTCGGATTGCTGTACGTGGGATTCGTCGCCGCGTTGATCGTGCTGCTGAGGTCCTGGGTGCTCGTCGCGGTGGTCGCCGCGGGGATGCTGGGCGCGCAGTACTGGTTCTCCGACCGGGTCGCGCTGTTCGCGATGCGGGGGCGGGTCGTGGAGCGGGAGCAGTATCCGGAGTTGCACGGGGTCGTCGACCGGCTGTGTGCCATCGCGGACATGCCCAAGCCGGTGGTCGCCGTGTCCGACATCGACATGCCGAACGCCTTCGCCACCGGCCGCAATCCGGATCACGCCGTGGTGTGCGTGACGACCGGGCTGCTGCGGCGGCTGGAGCCGGACGAGTTGGAGGGTGTCCTCGCGCACGAGCTGTCGCACGTGGCGCACAAGGACGTCGCGGTCATCACCGTCGCGTCCTTCCTGGGGGTGCTCGCGGGGCTCGTCGTACGGTTCGCGTTCTACTCACAGGTCTTCAGCGGGCGCAAGGACCAGAACACCGCCGTGATCTTCGCGGGGGTCATGGGGGTCTCCGCCGCCGTGTACGCCCTCTCCTTCCTGCTCATCCGGGCACTGTCCCGGTACCGGGAGCTGGCCGCCGACCGGGCCGCCGCACAGCTGACCGGGCGGCCCTCGGCGCTGGCCTCCGCGCTCACCAAGGTCTCCGGGGACATCGCGAGGATCCCCACCAAGGACCTGCGGACCGCGCAGGCCTTCAACGCCTTCTACTTCACCCCGGCCCTCGGGTCCGAGCCCGGCATCGCCCGGCTCTTCTCCACCCACCCGAGCCTGGAACAGCGACTGGATCAACTGGGCCGGATCTCCACCGAGTTGGGTGAGGCGGCGGTCCCGGGGAAACAACGGAAGGCAGACTGAGGAGACATGGGGCTGCTGGACATCCTGCTCGGGCGTACGAAGCCGGTCGCGCCCGATCTCGACCAGCTCTTCGCACTGCCGTCGGCGGCCGTCACCCTGGAGGCCGCCGCGGGGTTCACCCCGACCGGCAGCGGCGCGGTGTGCTTCGCCACGGTCGAGGGCGCCGCGTTCGAGCAGACGCACCGCGAGGTGCAGGCGCTGCTGGACGCGGACGCCGACCGAGAGGGCCCTCCGGTCGGACTGCGGCGCGACGAGTACGGCTACTCGTGGCTGGTCTCCGAGCGGGCCCCCGACGAGCTTCCCCAGCTGGTGAACGACCTGCACGCGGTGAACGCCTCGATGGAGGTCAACGGCTTCGGCCCGCAGCTGCTGTGCTCGCTGGCGGGCTTCCGCGACGGCGAGGACCGTACGCTCGCGCTGGTCTACCTCTACAAGCGCGGCACCTGGTTCCCCTTCGCGCCGCTGCCCGGCGGGGGGCAGCGGCGCGACAACGCGCTGGAACTGCGGGTCAAAGCGGCTCTCGGGAACGATCTGCGGATCGAGCAGGACCTGAACCGCTGGTTCCCGGTGTGGGGCGCCCCCGGCCTGTGACTCAGCCGCCCTTCTTCTCGCGCTCCTGACGGCGGGACTCGAAGGGGCGGTCGCGGCGGTAGCGACGCTCCCACTTGGCCTGCTTGTCACGGCGCTCCCGGTATGACCGGTAGTCGCCGGGCACGACCCCTGACGAGGAACCGCCACGGGAGGAGGGCGTCGAGGACGTGCCCCGCCCGTACTGCGTGTACAGGAAGAGCACGGCGGCGGCGGCGAGCCAGTAGACGTGGTTTCCGAATCCGAGGACGACCAGGACCGCGGCCCCGGCCATGACGATGGTGCCCATCACGGGCCTCCGTGTGCGTGGGTGGGTGAGCAGCAGAGTAGCCCCGGGACCGCCCGGTGAAACCGGTCCTGCGGCAAGCGGTGGGGAGCAGCTCCGCAATGCTTGTCCAGCGTAGGGAGACGGTCACTCGGCGTGCATCTCCTTTTCCCGCGACCTAGAGTCGGGCGAAAAGCAGCATTCCGAACATAAAGGGGTATCTCGGATGAGTGATCTCTTCGTCGTCGCCTATGACGACCTCGCCACCGCCGACAAGGTCCGCGACAAGGTCGTCGAGCTGTCCAAGCAGCATCTCGTCGAGCTGGAGGACATCGTGGTCGTCGAGCGGCGCGAGGACGGCAAGATCAAGCTGCACCAGGCCGTCAACCACACCGCGGTGGGCGCCGCGGGCGGCGCCCTGTGGGGCGGTGTGATCGGGCTGCTCTTCCTGGCCCCGCTGCTCGGTGCGGCGGTGGGCGCGGCGGCCGGCGCGGCCGGGGGCGCGATCACCGACACCGGCATCAACGACAACTTCATGAAGGACCTCAGCCAGAACCTCCGGCCGGGCGCCGCCGCCCTGTTCGTCCTGGTCAAGCAGGCCGCCCAGGACAAGGTGATCCCGCAACTCACCCCGTTCGGCGGCCACTTGGTGCAGACCTCGCTGAGCCAGGCCGACGAGGACCATCTGCGCGAGGCGATCGCGGCGGCGCAGTCACCGAAGGGGGAGTCGCCCAAGCCTGAGGCACCGAAGGCGCAGTCACCGGAGGCGGAGTCCGCTTCCTGACGCCGGGGCCGCCATGAGTGAATGAGGTCATGATCTCCTCGTTCACTCAAGCCCACGACGGCGAACGGCTCAGCGGGGTGCACGGCGGCGGTGGTCCGGACCGGGCCACCGCCGTTCTGCTGCACGGGGCGGGCAACGGCAGCAAGGAGCGGCTGGCGCCGGTGCTGGAGGAGTTCGCGGGCCGGGGCTGCGGCGTGCTCGCCCTCGACTTCTCCGGGCACGGCGAATCCACGGGTGAGCTGCGGGAGTTGAGCCTGCGTCGGCGCTTCGAGCAGGCCGTCGCGGTGATCGACGCGCGGGTGCCGGCGGACGGGCCGCTGGTCCTCGTCGGGTTCAGCATGAGCGGGCAGACGGTGGCGGATCTCGTACGGCACTACGGGAAGCGCGTGACGGCGATCGGGCTGTGCTCGCCCGCCGTGTACGCGGCCGAGGCGTGGGATGTGCGGTTCGGGGACGGGGACAGCCGGTTCAGCGAGATCCTCCGTACGCCGGACAGCTGGCGCGGGGCGCCCGCGCTGGACGCGCTGCGGGCGTACGAGGGGCGGGCGGTGCTCGCGGTGCCGGGCCACGACGAGGTCATCCCGCCCGCCGTGACGGAGGCCGTTCAGGACGTGCTGGCCGCGCGGTCGCAGTACACGCGCCTCGACATCCCGGACGCCGGGCACCGGTTGGGGCTCTGGTTCCACGACCACGCCGACGACCGGCGGGAGTTCGTCGACACGCTGCTGGTCGAGGGCTGGACGGCGACCCGCGCCTGGCTGGCCAAGCGGCTGCCCGAAGGCCGTACGGTCACCACCACCCGTCTCCTGTCCGGCGGTTGGAGCTCGCAGATGCGTGCGCTCACCCTCGACGACGGCACCGACCTGGTCCTGCGGTCCTTCGTGAAGCCGTTCTTCCGGCACCACGCGCCCGGCCTCCTGAACCGTGAGGCGGCGGTCCTCACCCTGCTCGCCGGCCAGGACGGCATCCCGGCTCCCGAGCTGCTCGCCGTGGACGCCACAGCCGAACACAGCGATCATCCGGGGCTGTTGATGTCCCGGCTGCCGGGCCGGGTACGGGTCGACGAGGAGGATCTCGTACGGCGGCTCGATCTGCTGGCGGCCCAACTCGTGCGGATCCACCGGGTCGTACCGGACGAGCGACCGCGCGCCTATCAGGCCTGGACGTCACCGGAGCAGGTGCGCGCACCCGAGGGCGCGCTGTGGGAGCGGGCCGTGGATGTCATCCGGCGCGATCCACCGTCGTACGAAGGCGTCTTCCTGCACCGGGACTTCCACCCCGGGAACGTGCTCTTCACCGACGACCTGCGGATCAGCGGTGTCGTCGACTGGGTCGAGACCTCGTGGGGCCCCGCCGACCTGGACGTCGCCCACTGCTCGACGGCGCTCGCGCTGCTGCACGGGCCGGAACACGGGCTCGGGTTCCGGGACCGCTACGAGGCCCAGGGCGGACGCCGGCTCGCCGACGGAACGGACCACCTGTACTGGCGGCTGCTCGACTCCCTCGGCTACGCCCCCGACGCCGGGAAACTGGCGGGGCCGTGGCGCGAGCTGGGGCGGACGGATCTGACACCGCAGGTGCTGGGCGAGCGGCTGGAGGCCTATGTGGGCGCGCTGTTGGAGCGGTACCTGTGACGGCTCAGCCGGCTCCGCCCAGGTCCAGCCGGCCCCGTACGACGTCGGCGGCCACGTCGGTCAGCCGCCGCCGGTGCGAGCGGGCGTGGCCGCGCAGGACGTGGAAGGCCTCGTCGACCGAGACGGCGAGGCGGCCGGCGAGCATGCCCTTGGCCTGTTCGATGACGATCCGGCTGGTCAGCGCCTGACCCAGCTGGTCGGCCAGGGCGCGGCTCTCGCGCAGCGCCCGGTCGCGCTCCAGGGCCCAGCCGGCGGCATCGGTGAGCGCCTGGCCGAGGGCCGGCAGGGCGGGGTCGAGCGGGGTGCTGCCGGGGCCCAGCAGTACCAGGGCGCCCAGTGTCTCCTCGCCGACACGCAGGGGCAGCGCGACGACCCGGCCGTAGCCCAGCGCCAGGGCGCGGGACGTGTAGCGCGGCCAGTCGCGGCGCGTGCGCTCGGCGTCGAGCGCGGTGTCCGGAACCGGCCTCCCGGTGCCGCGGGCCTGCGGGCCCGGTCCCTCGCCCCACTCGATGGCGTCGTACGCCAGGCGTATCAACGCGTCCACGGTTCCCGCCACTTGGACCGGGGTGCGCTCGTCGGGCGTGTACAGCACGATCGCGGCGCAGTCGCCGAGCAGCCCGTTCCCGTGATCGGCGAGGACCGTCAGGAGCCGGTCGGGTTCGGTGACCCCGCAGGCGGCCAGGTCGACGAAGGCCTGCGCGAGTCGCTGCTGTGACGGGGGCACGGTCATGGTGTTCCCTTCTCCTCTCGGGCATCGGCCGCGCCCAGGCGTGGCCCCGCCTCAGCCGAGACGCAGTTCGCCCCGCAGGATCCGGGTCGCCACGGAGTGTGCGGAACGGCCTTCCGCGAACGCGTGTGCCTTGATCAGTTCCAGCGCGTCACCGACCGGGCGGTCCACCTGGACGCTGAGCATCCCGGCCGCCTGATGGACGACGGCACGCACGGTCACGCCGCCGTCCAGGCCGGGGTCCCCGTCCGGGCTCAGGATCACGGAGCGGGTGAGTGCCTCGGCGACCTCCATGAAGGCGTCCGGGCCGACCAGTCCCGGCACGGGGTCGAAGACGGCCAGCGCGCCGACGCAGGTGTCCCCCAGGCTCAGCGGCACGGCGGCCACCCGCGCTATGCCGAGTTCCGCGAGAGCCGGGCCGTAACCGGGCCAGCGGTCGTACAGCGCCCGGCCGGCCGCCGACACGGGCCGAAGCTCGCGGGTGGCGTCCCGGGCCGGGCCCTCCCCGAGCAGGAACTCCAGTTCCTGGGCGGCCCGGGCCGGTTCGTCGGAGGCCGCAAGGGCGAGCTGGTCGAAGGTCGCGCCGACCAGGGTGAGGGCGGCGCTGCCCGCGCCGCAGGCCTCCGCGACCCCCGCCATGAACAGCGGTCGCGGGGCGCGCCGGTCGCGGGCCCAGCGCGCCAGCCGGGCCACGAAGCGGTCCTGGAGGCTCGCCGCCGTGGCGTGGCGGGCCGCCGTCGACCGGTGGAGCGCGGCGATCCGCAGATGCAGGTCCCTGAGTTTCGGGCCGGGGGCCTGTGCGGCGAGGGTCTCGTGCCGCTCGGCACGGCTGGTCTCCCGGGCCGAAAGGGCGCGTGCCGCGTCGGCTCTCCGCTCCGCGGAAGCCCGGGGATCGACGGCACCGCCTCCGGTGACCACAGCGGGATCGTACGCCTGGCCGAACGCCCGGAACCGGGAACCGTCCGTCAGAGTTCCGGGGCCGCTCTCACCACGCCCGCGGCGACCGCCGCGGTCAGGGTGGTGTGGTCGGTGGTGGTCTGGACGGCGTACGTCCGGGCGAACTCGGCGACGGCCTGGTCGAAGGTGTCGGCGTTGCCCAGGTAGGCGGCGATGGCGATGCGGTCGCCGGAGCGGGCGTGGGCCCGGGCGAGGGCGGTGCCGCAGAGGCGGGCGTACGCGGTGAGGGCGGCCGGGGTCATGCCGGCGACGTCCGCCGAGCCCTTCATGTCACGCAGCTGCCGCCAGTAGAAGGCCCTGCCCTGCGGGCCGGTCATCCAGCCCAGGAAGATGTCGCTGGCCGCCTGGAGCAGACGCTGGCCGGCCACGACGCGATGCCCGGGGTGGACGTACGGGCCGTGCGGCAGGTGTTCCTCCAGTACGGACTTCCGCGCCTCCTTGATCTGGAGGAACAGCGGGTCGTCCGCGTCGCGTCCGGCGAGCAGGACGATGAAGCAGCGGGTGCCGACGCTGCCGACGCCGACGACCTTGCGGGCGGCGTCGACGAAGCGGTAGCGGTCGAGCAGGAGGCGGCGCTCCTCGGAGAGGGTGGAGCGGTAGTCGCTGAAGATCTTGCGCAGGGCGGCCATGTCGGGGGCGCCGGCGGGTTCCAGGAGCGGTGGGTCGTGGATGATGCGGTGACGTCCGTCGACGACCTCCGTGAGCTTGCCGAGGGCCTGGAGGCTGGTGCGGCGGCGGGCCCGGGTCAGGCTCGACTCGACGCGCTTGCGGTGCCGGGCGGAGCGGACGAGTGGGAGCAGGGTGTCGGCGTCCAGGCGCTCGTACCAGACGGCGAGTTCGCCGAGCCCCGCGAGGCGGTTGATGGATGTGCGGTACGCGGCCGTCGCCTCTACGGCGGCCCGGTGCGCCTTCGCCTCGCTGTGGCCGTTCTCCCTCGCGGCCACGACGACGCTCGCGGCGAGCCGTTTCACATCCCACTCGAAGGGGCCGGGGAACGTCTCGTCGAAGTCGTTCAGATCGAAGAGCAGGGAGCGTTCCGGGGAGGCGTACAGGCCGAAGTTGAGCAGGTGTGCGTCGCCGCAGAGCTGCACGGTGAGGCCGGTGTGGGGCTGGGCGGCCAGGTCCGTGGCCATCACCGCGGCGGCGCCGCGGAAGTAGGCGAACGGGGAGGCGGTCATCCGGCCGTACCGGATCGGCAGCAGCTCCGGGAGGCGGTCGCGGCCCTGGCGTTCCAGTACGGCGACGGGGTCCGGGCGGTCGATGGACGGGATCCAGGCGGCGTGGGCGGAGCGGGGGGTGCGTTTGCGGGCGGCTCGGCCTTTTGTGGCGCGGTCGGTGGG
>NZ_JABERD010000318.1 GCF_013044505.1 Streptomyces sp. S3(2020)
CCTCACGACAACACCCGCTCACCGCCGCCCCCCTCCGCAATGCCGGGCCCTCCTCAGCCACTTCACCCCAAGGACCTCCGCCATGAGACTCCTCCGTAACCGCCCCACTCCCCCTCCGCCCGCCGAGCCCGGGGACGTGCTCGCCACGGCTGAAGGGCTGTATGTCCGTCTCGGGTCCCGCGAGGTGCTGCAAGGCGTCGACATCACCGTCCGGGCCGGGGAGGTGCTCGCGCTGGTCGGGCCCAACGGTGCCGGGAAGTCCACCCTGCTCGGTGCGCTCGCCGCTGACATTCCGGCCGCCGGCGGGGTCGTACGGATTCACGGCCGGCCCGCCACGGAGTGGTCCGCGCCCGAACTCGCTCTGCGAAGGGCCGTCCTCCCCCAGTCGGCCTCCCTCTCCTTCCCGTTCACCGTCGAGGACGTCGTACGGATGGGCAGGGCCCCCTGGGCCGTGACCGCGCCCGAAGACGACGACCGGGCCGTCGCCGAGGCCATGCGGCAGACGGAGGTCACCGCTTTCGCGCCCCGCCCCTTCGCCGCGCTCAGCGGTGGTGAGCGGGCCAGGGTCGCGCTCGCGCGGGTGCTGGCCCAGCGTGCGCCCCTGCTGCTGCTGGACGAGCCGACCGCCGCGCTCGACCTCAAGCATCAGGAGCTGGTGCTGAGGGTGTGCCGGGAGCGGGCCCGCAAGGGGGACGCCGTCGTCGTCGTCCTGCACGATCTGGGGCTCGCCGCCGCCTACGCGCACCGCGTCGCGATCCTGCGCGCCGGGCGGGTCGCCGCCGACGGGGCACCGGAGGAGATCTTCGACCAGGCGCTGTTGTCGGAGGTGTACGACCAGCCGGTGGAAGTGTTTCCGCACCCGCGCACGGGGGCGCTGCTCGTAAACCCTGAGCGGAACCTTTGAATTTCCTTTGACCGTTGCTTGGGGTCCGTTTTAAGACACCGTGATCGGGTCGTGCCCTTGCACCGCCTATGAGAGGTGAATCACGGAACGGTGGGGTATCACGCAGGTAAGGCTCGGATAAGTTAGGCGAGCCTCACCGAACCGTGTGAGCCCTGTCACGTGATTTTTCAGCCATCGCCGGGAGCCCGCATGCGAGCCGCCAGACTCTCCGCAGTCACCGCCACCGCCACCGTGGCGGCCCTCACCGCCCTCACCGGGTGCACCGAGAAAGGTTCGGAGAGCGGCGACCGGGTCATCAACGTGACCGCCACCGACAGCAAGTGCGAGGTGTCGAAGAAGGAGTTCCCGGCCGGACACGTCGAGCTCGCCATCGAGAACAAGGGCTCCAAGGTCACCGAGGTCTACATCCTCTTCCCGGACGACCGGGTCGTCACCGAGCGCGAGAACATCGGCCCGGGCACCAAGCAGACCGTCACCGCCGAGGTGAAGGCCGGCGACTACACGATCGCCTGCAAGCCCGGTATGAAGGGCGACGGCATCCGCCAGGACGTCAAGGCCACCGGCGGCACCGCCGCCAAGCGCGACCCGCGGCTCGACAAGGCCGTCGCCGCCTACCGCACCTACGTGCAGGCACAGGCCGACGCGACACTGCCGCTCGCCGAGACCTTCGCCAAGGCGGTCAAGGACGGGGACATCGAGGCCGCCAAGGCCGCCTACGCCCCCTCCCGGATCGGCTGGGAGCGCACCGAGCCGGTCGCGGAGTCCTTCGGTGACATCGACCCCAAGGTCGACGTCCGCGAGGACGGCCTCGAAGAGGGCCAGGACCTGGAGAAGGACTGGACCGGCTGGCACCGCCTGGAGCGCTCGCTGTGGAAGGACAAGAAGCTCACCGCCCGTGACTCCGAGCTCGCCGACCAGCTGATCACCGACCTCACCGACTGGCAGAAGCGCGTCGGCAAGGCGGACATCACCCCGACCTCCATGGCCAACGGCGCCAAGGAACTCCTCGACGAGGTCGCCACCGGCAAGGTCACCGGCGAGGAGGAGCGCTACTCGCACACCGACCTCGTCGACTTCAAGGCCAACGTGGAGGGCGCGGAGAAGTCGTACGAGCTGCTGAAGCCGGTCGCCAAGGAGAACGACGCTGCCCTCACGACCGAGCTGGACAAGCAGTTCGCCGCGCTGAACACGCTGCTGGACAAGTACCGCGCGGACAAGGCCTCGTACGACTTCGTCTCGTACGACAAGGTCACCAAGGCCCAGCAGAAGGAGCTGTCGGACGCGGTCAACGCCCTCGCGGAGCCGCTGTCGAAGCTGGCCGCCGCCGTCGTCACGAAGTCTTCCTGAGGCAGGAGCAGCCATGACGGACGCAACTCCCTCCCGCCGTGCGCTGATCGGCTGGGGCGGTGCCGGGCTCGCGCTCGGTGCCGCCGCGGCCGGCGGGGCGGTGGCGATGACCCAGGCCGGCAACGACGTCGATCCGGCCGCCTCCGAAGCCGGTGCAGCTGTCGGGTTCCACGGTGATCACCAGGCCGGTATCTCCACGCCCGTGCAGGACCGGCTGCACTTCGCCGCGTTCGACGTGAAGACCGAGGACCGCGCCGAGTTCGTCCAGATGCTCAAGGACTGGACGGTGGCCGCGCGGCGGATGACCGGCGGGCAGGCGGTCGGCGAGGGCGCGTTCGGCGGGCTGGCCGAGGCGCCGCCGGACGACACCGGTGAGGCGCTGGGGCTCAAGCCCTCGCGGCTCACCCTCACCATCGGCTTCGGGCCGTCGCTGTTCGGGAGGTTCGGGCTCGCGGACGCCCGGCCCGAGGGCCTCTTCGAACTGCCCAAGTTCGCCGGGGACGCCCTCGACAAGAACCGCAGCGGCGGCGATCTGTGCGTCCAGGCCTGTGCCGACGACCCGCAGGTCGCCGTGCACGCCATCCGCAACCTGGCCCGGATCGGCTTCGGCAAGGTCGTCATCCGCTGGTCGCAGCTCGGCTTCGGGAAGACCTCGTCGACGACCCCCGAGGCGCAGACCCCGCGCAACCTCATGGGCTTCAAGGACGGCACCCGCAACATCGCGGGGACCGAGACGGACCGGCTGAAGAAGTTCGTGTGGGTCTCCGGTCAGGAAGGGCCCGACTGGATGGTCGGCGGGTCCTATCTCGTCGCCCGCCGTATCCGGATGCACATCGAGACCTGGGACCGCACCTCCCTCCAGGAGCAGGAGGACATCTTCGGCCGTGACAAGGGCGAGGGCGCCCCGGTCGGCAAGGCCAAAGAGCGCGACAAGCCGTTCCTGAAGGCAATGCTGCCCGACGCGCACGTCCGGCTCGCGCACCCCGACTCCAACCACGGGGCGACGATCCTGCGCCGGGGCTACTCCTTCACCGACGGCACGGACGGGCTCGGGCGGCTCGACGCCGGGCTGTTCTTCCTCGCGTACCAGCGCGATGTGCGCAAGGGATTCGTGCAGATCCAGCGCAACCTCGCCCCGGACGCGCTCAACGAGTACATCCAGCACGTGGGTTCGGCGGTCTTCGCCGTCCCGCCCGGCGTCCGTGACAAGGACGACTGGTGGGGCAGCACGCTGTTCTCCAAGGAGGCGTGAGAGACCGTGTTCTCCAACTACCTGATCGGTCTGCGCGAGGGCCTGGAGGCCTCTCTCGTCGTCTGCATCCTCATCGCCTATCTGGTGAAGACGGACCGCAGGGACGCGCTGAAGCCCATCTGGATCGGTATCGGCGTCGCGCTCGCACTCGCGCTCGGCTTCGGGTGCGCGCTCGAATTCGGCTCCCAGGAGCTGACGTTCAAGGCGCAGGAGGCGCTCGGCGGCTCCCTGTCGATCCTCGCGGTCGTCCTGGTGACGTGGATGGTCTTCTGGATGCGGCGCACCGCCCGGCACTTGAAGGCGGAGCTGCACGGCAAGCTGGACGCGGCGCTGCGGATGGGCACCGGCGCGCTGGTCGCCACCGCGTTCCTCGCGGTCGGCCGGGAGGGTCTGGAGACGTCCCTGTTCGTGTGGGCGTCGGTGCACGCGGCCGGTGACGGCACACCGCGCCCGCTGATCGGTGTGGGGCTCGGCATCGCCACGGCGGTCGTGCTGGGCTGGCTGTTCTACCGGGGCGCGGTGCGGATCAACCTCGCCAAGTTCTTCACGTGGACCGGCGGCATGCTGGTCGTGGTGGCGGCGGGCGTGCTGGCGTACGGCTTCCATGATCTCCAGGAGGCCGACTGGCTGCCGGGGCTGACCGACAAGGCCTTCGACATCTCCGGTGCCGTCCCGCCGGACAGTTGGTACGGGACCCTGCTGAAGGGCGTCTTCAACTTCCAGCCGGACCCGACCGTGCTCCAGGTCACGGTGTGGCTGCTGTACCTGGTCCCGACGCTCGCGCTGTTCCTCGCCCCGGTAGGGTTCGCCTCCGGGAAGGGGAAGGTGAAGGCATCCGATGAGCAGGGATCGAAGCCCTCGAAGGCTCCGCAGTCTTGACCGGAGGGTGCTGATAGCGGCCTCGGTGACCGCTTTGTCGCTGACGGCGAGCGGATGCGTGGTGGTCCACGGGGAGCGCGAGGTGCTCCCCGCGACGACCAGGGCCGAAGCCGCCGAGGCGCTCCAGGAGTTCACGACCGCGTACAACAAGGCCGACAAGGCGTACGACAGTTCCCTGGACGCGGACCATGTCACCGGTCCGCTCGCCGACATCGACGCGGCGCGTCTGAGGGCGGGCCGGGCCAACAGCCCGCAGGGCAATACGGCGCACACCCCGCTGACGCTGTCCGACGCGAAGTACACCATCCCCAAGAAGGCGGGCTGGCCGCGCTGGTTCGTCGCCGACACCGCCGCGAACAAGGGCGGCAGCGCGCGCTGGCTGTTCGTGTTCACGCGCGACGGCCTGGACAAGCCGTTCCAGGTGGCGTACCTGACGCTGGTCGCACCGGACGACGTACCGGAGTTCAGGACGGACACGGACGGCTGGGCGGAGGCCGTCCCCGCGGACTCGACGGAACTGTCCGTGGCCCCGCGGCAGTTGAGCCAGGACTACGCGACGTATCTGGCCGACGGCGAGGGGAAGACCTTCGCGGCGGGCGCGCACACCAGCGGATGGCGCACCCAGCGCACGAAGGACGCCAAGAAGCCGGGCCGGGCCACGCAGTACATCGACGAGTCGCTGACCAGCGGTGACTACGCCCCGCTGGCGCTGCGCACGAAGGACGGTGGCGCGCTGGTGTTCTTCACCACGCGGCACTACATGAAGCAGACCGCCTACGCGGGCACCACGCTCCCCGACCAGAGCGCGGCCGTCGACGCCCTGACGACCGGTGAGGTCAAGCAGTCGCTGACGATGGAGTTCGTCTCCAACGAGGTCGCCCTGGACCCGGCGAAGGGCGCGGGCGGCGGGCAGGTGTCGGTGCTGGGGCGGATCCAGGGGCTGACGGCGGCGAAGGGCGAGTAGGGCCGGTCGCCGGGTCAGCCGCGCAGGGGCCAGGCCGCGGAGAGGTGGTCGGGCTCCTCGCCGGCCCAGCGGGCGCCGGCGTCGGTGAGGATCTCCAGCAGGCTCAGCGGGTCGGGCAGGGGGTGTTCCGGGCCGCGTACCCAGTGCACGGACTGTCCGTCACCGGGCAGCCGGGCCGGCGGTACGAGGACGTAGGAGCCGCGGCAGTGCCAGCGGAGCCCCGGGTGCTCGTCCATCGTCTCGGGGTGGCAGTCCAGCTCGCACGGCCACCACTCGTCCTCGTCCTCGGGGGTGCCGCGGGTGAGGGTGAAGAACATCAGCCGGCCGTCGTCGGTCTCGGCGACCGGGCCGACCTCGATACCGGAGGCGAGCAGCCGCTCCAGGGCCTCGCGGCCGGCTTCGAGGGGCAGGTCCAGGACGTCGTGCACCATGCCGGTGGCGGTGATGAAGTTGGCCTGCGGCTGGTGCCGGGCCCAGCGCTCGATCTGGGCGCGGTCGGTGGTGGACTGCGTCTGCCAGGCGAAGGAGACGGGGTGCCGGGCGGGGGTGGGGCAGCCGATGCGGTCGCAGGAGCAGCGGTAGCCGGCCGGGTGCGCGGCGGGCGCGAGGGGCAGTCCCGCCCCGGCGGCGGCCAGCAGCAGGGCCTCACGGCCGCCGTCGTCGGCGGCCTCCTTCGGGCGGCGTCCGCGCAGCCACTGGGTGAGTCTGCCCTGCAGGCCGGTCCGGCCGCCGAACTCCTGGCTCATGTATCGCCTCGCCTCGCTGTGGTGCGGACAGCATGCCCTATGGTCCCACCATCCTGCGCTCCGGGGGACCGGAGCCGACAACCGGGGTAGGCGGGACAGGGCGTACCCGGGAGGGGGATCGGGTGAAATCGCCCGCTTTGACAGGATTTAGACCCCCGGCGCCCCTACCGTGGTCGCCATGGTCACGAGGATCGCGCTGACGGGCCTGGCGTCGACGGTTTCCCTGGTCTCGCTGATGGGACCGACGATCCCGCTGGAGTGGGGGCCCGGACCGCTCACAGTGGACTCGCTGCCGCGTGTGACTTACGTCGCCCATCGCGGCGGCGCCCGTGAGGTGCCCGAGAACAGCCTCTCGGGGCTCATGGCCGCCTACGGGCGCGGTACGGCGGACGTACTGGACTTCGACACCCGCATGCTGAGCGACGGCACGCTCGTCGTGATGCACGATCCGCTGCTGAACCGCACGACGTATCTGGGCGGTGAGGTGCGGAAGCTGAACGTGCGGGAATGGCAGGGCGTCCGGGTGCGCCCGAAGGCCTCCCTCCCCGGCAGCTGGCGGTCGGAGCGGCCGCCGACCGTGGCGCAGGTGCTGGATCTGCTGGGCGGGCGGGTGGTGCTGATGCTGGAGGCGAAGGATCCGCGGAGCGTGGCCCCGCTGGCGGCGCTGCTCCGCTCCCGGGGGCTGACCCGCTCGGTGTTCGTGAACTCCAACGACCCCGCGCTGGCCCGGCGGGCCCATCGCATGGGGCTGCTGACCAGTCTGTGGCGCTCGGCGCGGCAGCTGCGCACCGACCGGCCCGAGCGGTGGCGGTCCTTCGTGGACGTCCTGGACGTCGACTACAAGGCGCGTGACGCCGATCTGGTCCGGGCGGTGGGCTCCGGGGTCCGGCGGGTGTGGGCGCACACCGTGGTCACCGCGGCGCAGCGGGACCGGGTGCTGGGGCTGGGGTGCGACGGGGTGATCACGGATACGCCGGGGCGGCTGGCGCGGGTGTCTCAGCGCGGAGTGAGGCCGTAGAGGGCGTAGTCGACGAGGGTGTCGGTGTACGCGTGGTCGATCGGGCCGGTGTGCTGGAGCCAGCGCTGGGCGAGGGGCGAGACGAAGAGCTCCAGGGCGATGCGCGGGTCGATCTCCGGGCGTACGGCGCCGGTGTCCTGTGCGGAGCGCAGACGTTCGACGTAGAGCTGGAGCGAGGGCTGGAGCAGCTTCGCCACGAGTTCCCGGCCGAGTTGCTCGTTGACGACGCCTTCCGCGGCCAGGGCCCGGGACGGCACCTCGAAACGGGGGTCTCTCAGCTCGTCGACGGTGGCGCGCAGTACGGCCTTGAGGTCGGCGGCCAGGTCGCCCGTGTCCGGGAAGGTGTACGACTCCTGGCCGGCCTCGTGTGCGGACTGTTCTCCGAGGTCGAGGAAGGCCTCCATCAGCACCTCCGCCTTCGACGACCACCACCGGTAGATCGTCTGCTTGCCGACGCCGGCGCGGGCCGCGATGCCCTCGATGGTGGTCTTGGGGTAACCGACCTCGCCCACGAGCGCGAGGGCGGCGTCATAGATGGCGCGACGGGACTTCTCGCTGCGGCGAGTGGTGTCGGGGGCGGGCTGCTTGACCATGGGGCGACGTTAGCAGGCGAGTGAGACGCCCCGTCTCGCCAAGCCAAAGACCTCTCTCGCCCCCGGGGCCACCCAATTCAGCCCCTCCGGCGTTTGAGGAGCGGGGGTCCAGGGGGCGGAGCCCCCTGGGGG
>NZ_JABERD010000319.1 GCF_013044505.1 Streptomyces sp. S3(2020)
CCCTCGGGCAGCCGCCCCCCGGCCACCGCCCAGCCCCCTACCCGCGAACTCCGCGCCCTGCTGCGGGAGATCGACCCGGACCGCATCGAGGCGACCGTCCGCAAGCTCGTCTCCTTCGGCACCCGCCACACCCTCTCCGCCCAGGACGACCCGGCCCGCGGAATCGGCGCCGCCCGCGACTGGCTGCTGGCCGAGCTGCGCTCGTACGCCGAGGCGTCCGGTGGCCGGATGACCGCCGAACTCCAGTCGTACGTCCAGGAACCGGGCCCCCGGATCCCGACCGCGACCCGCATCACCAATGTCGTCGCGACCCTGCGGGGTTCGGTCACCCCGGAGCGGGTCTACGTCGTCTCCGGGCACTACGACTCCCGGGTCACCGACGTCATGGACGCCACCTCGGACGCCCCGGGCGCGGACGACGACGCGTCCGGTGTGGCGGTGGCACTGGAGCTGGCGCGGGTGATGGCGAAGAGGCGTCCCGCTTCCACGATCGTGTTCGCGGCGGTGGCGGGGGAGGAGCAGGGCCTGTTCGGATCGGCCCACATGGCCCAGCAGTTCAAGGCGGCCGGGGCGGATGTGCAGGGCATGTTCACCAACGACATCGTCGGCAGCCCGACCGCCGACGACGGTACGGAGGACCCGTACACCGTCCGCCTGTTCGCGGAGGGCGTGCCGTCCTCGGAGACCGCCGAACAGGCCGCGATCCGCCGTTCGGTCGGCGGCGAGAACGACTCGGCGACCCGCCAACTCGCCCGGTTCGTACGGGACGTGGCCGACAACGACGCCACCGGCATGCACGTCCGGGTCGTCTACCGACGGGACCGCTACCGCCGCGGCGGCGACCACATCCCCTTCCTCGAACGCGCCTACCCGGCCGCCCGCTTCACCGAGCCCGCCGAGGACTTCGCCCACCAGCACCAGGACGTACGGGTCGAGGACGGCAAGCAGTACGGCGATCTGCCCGAGTTCTGCGACTTCGCCTTCATCGCCCGGGTGGCCAGGGTGAACGGCGCCGCCCTGTGGACCCTGGCCCAGGCCCCCGGCACCCCCCGGGGCGCGAAGATCGTCACGACCAACCTCACCAACTCCACGGAGCTGGTGTGGACCCGGGGCACCGAACCGGACCTGGCGGGCTACGAGATCGTGTGGCGGGAGACGACGGCACCGGAGTGGACGCGTGTCGTCCCGGTCGGCGAGGTGACGAGGCACGTGGTGGACCTGTCGAAGGACAACGTGTTCTTCGGGGTGCGGGCGGTGAACGCGAAGGGCCTGCGGAGCCCGGTGGCGTTCCCGGAGCCGCAGGCCTAGATCCACCCCTGCTGCCAGGCGTGATGGGCCGCCGCGTGCCGCGTGGTGGCCCCCAGCTTGGACATGGCGGCGGAGAGGTAGTTGCGGACGGTCCCCTGGGCCAGATGGACCTGCGCGGCGATCTCGGCCACCGACGCCCCCGTACGGGCCGCCCGCAGCACCTCCAACTCCCTTTCGCTGAGCGGGCAGTCGTCCTCCGTCAACGCGGACGCGGCGATGTCCGGATCGACGTAGCGGCGACCGGCGGCGATGTCGCGGAGGATCTCCGCGAGCCGGGCCGCGGGGGTCGTCTTGGGCACGAAGCCGCGGACACCGGCGGCCAGGGCGCGGCGCAGGACGGCCGGCCGGGCGTGCCGGGTCACGATGACGACATGGATGTCCTGGCGGGCGGCCCGGATCTCCTCGGCGGCCCGCAGCCCGTCCGTGGGCGGCATCTCCAGATCCAGTACGGCGATGTCGGGCCGGTGCTCCAGGGCGAGCCGTACCGCATCGGTGGAGGTGGCGGCCTCCGCGACCACCGCGAGGTCGTCCTCCAGGGCGAGGAGCGCGGCGAGCGCGCCACGCAGGAGGTCCTCGTCGTCGGCGAGGAGCAGCCGGATCACGCTTGGGTCCTCTGCGCGGGCAGCGTGGCCGTCACCGTGAACCGCTCGCCGTCCCGTTCCCACGCCAACTCCCCTCCGGCCGCCCGCAGTCGCTCGCCGAGTCCCGCCAGTCCCGTGCCGTCGTGCGTCGCGCCGGGCGGATCCGCGCCGTCGTTGCCGATCCGCAGCCGCGCCTGTCCGCCGGTGACGCGGAACTCGACCTCGGCGTGCTGTGCCTGGCTGTGACGCAGCACGTTGGTGGTGGCCTCACGCATCACCAGACCCAGCAACTGCCGTGCGGAATCGTCGAGTTGTTCCGCCGACTCCAGCTCCGTGCGCGCGTCGACGCCCGCCGCGGCCAGGACGCGGGTCGCGTTGGTGATCTCGCCGTCCAGAGTCGTACGACGATACCCCCGCACCACGGCACGAGTGTCCCGGAGGGCGTCCGCGCAGAGCTCCCGTATCTCCCGCATCTCGGCGGCGGCGCGCGCCGGATCGCCCTCGGCCAGCCGCGACGCCAACTCGCTCTTCAGCGCGATGACTTGCAGATGGTGCCCCTGGATGTCGTGCAGCTCCGAGGCGAACCGCAGCCGCTCGTCCTTCACCGCCAGCTCCGCCTCAAGACGCCGCGCCCGGTCCAGCCGCCCCGCGACCCGCCAGGCCCACAGCGGCCCGAGCACGGTCCACACGGTGAAGGCGGTCAGACCGGCGGGGAAGAGAGCGGCGTACACCAACTCGTCGTCCCCGGAGGCCAGGCTCACGGCACCGCCCGGAACCAGCGCGAGGACGACGGCACCGCCGATCAGCCACCGCCTCCCGGCCGCGGAGAGACAGGCGGCCACGATCGCCACCGTCACGGCCGGGGCGACCGCCCACAGCCCGTAGTCGTGCTGGGTGAGGGGCAGTACGGCGAGCGCGGCGGCGGCGACACCGGCGGTCACCAGCCACCCCGCGAGCGGCCGCAGGACCGGCGGACGGACCTCCATCGCCCCGCCGAGGAGCACGGCGGCGGCCACGGCGTGCACGCCCAGCGCCGGGACCACCGGCGCCCGCGCCCACAGCGGCACGTCCCCGTCCAGGGCCCAGGTCCCGTACGCCAGCACCAGCACACAGACGACGGTCCCCGGCACGGCCCACCACGTGTAGCGCCGGAAACTCGAGAGCCCCGCCCCGTTGTCCACGCGGTCATTGTCGCAGCGGCGAGATGACAGATGTCATGCGACGACGTGCGCGGTCGGCACTACTGACGCCGGTGCCGCCGGTCCCAGTCTGAGAGGCATGGGAAACCAACAACACCACGGATTCGCCCGCCACTACGTCGAGATGATCCTCGCGATGCTCGTGGGCATGCTCGTCCTCGGCGCGGCCCTGCGGGGCGTCCTGGCGCTCACGGACACCGCCTACGCCATGTCCAGCCACCCCGAACTCGTCGTGCTGGAGATGGCGTTCACGATGTCCGCCGGCATGGCGTTGTGGATGCGCCGCCGCGGCCACGCCTGGCCCGGCATCGGCGAGATGTGCGCGGCGATGTTCCTGCCCGCGCTGGTCCTCGTACCGCTGCTGTCCCTCGATGTCGTCGCCCCCGACGCGGCGATGGCATGGGAGCACCTCGCGATGCTGCCGCTGATGTTCGTCGTCATGCTGCGGCGGCGGACGGAGTACGGCGTATGAACACGGCTGTGCTGAAGCGCCGTTGGCCGACGCTGGCCGCTCTCGCGATCTGGGCCGCCCAGGCGGTGGCGGGCGCGTCGGACACCCTGGACGACTCGGTCTCCGGTTTCGGCGAGGTGCTGCCGCTGCTGCCCCTGCTGTACGTGGTGATCAACCAGATCGGCACGCCCCGGGCGACCTGGCCGGTGCTGGGCGGGGGCCTGGTGCTCGTGTTCGGCCTCCAGGCGCTGGACCTGGTGTCACCGGCGGGGGCGATGGTGGGGATCGCGCTCGGGGTGCTGCTGTGGGGTCTGGTGAGGGGCGCTCCACACCCGCCGGCCGTGCAGGCGGTGGGGGTGGCCGTCTTCGGAGCGCTGGCGGTGACGGGCTTGGCGGTCGACCCGGAGGCGGGCCGCTGGCTGGTGGCGGCGGGTTGGTTCCTCCACGGGATGTGGGACTTGGCGCACCTGACACTGGAGAGGTTGAGGGGGACAGTGGCGCCGACTTTCGCGGAGTGGTGCGCGGTGGTGGATGTGCTGGTAGGAGTCGAACTGTTGATCCTGCGGTAAGGGTGACACGCCTAGGGGCGCGGGGCTGTATCGATCTGCGGCTACCGCCGCGTGGGCGCGACCAGCCCCAACGGCGCCCCCTGTCACCGAGCCTCCGGCGGCCGCTGCCGAGGCATGTTCGGCCGCGCACCCCCCGTACCCGGCGGCAACGGGAACCGCCCCTGGACGACGTTCCCGTCCGCCCGGGCCGCCCCCGTCACACCTCCCTGGATCCCCAACGGCGCCGACCCCGTCCGGAACTCCACCATCCAGTCCGCGGTCTCCGCCCGCACCAGCTCGGTCACGTCCTCGGAGAACCTCCGCAGCACCCCGAGGCACCGGTCGGCCGCCTCCCCCGCGGTCCCCTCGGCCGGCCCCAGAACCTCCCGCACGCTCTCCGAGGCCCAGTCGAACTGGAGCACCTGGAGCCGCCGCTGCACGGCCTGCGCGGTCGCCACATCCCTTATCCACCCGGACGTCACCCCGAAGAACCGGTCCACGGCCACGCACGCGACCGCGAGGAGCAGCGCCAGATACCCCCAGGCCGCGCCCCCGCCGACGACCCCCGCGAGGTCCAGCAGGGGCAGCGCGGCACCGGCCACCGCCCCGGCCGCGGCCCCGCACCGCAGGGCCCGCGCACCCCGCCGCTTCCACACCCGGTCCGCGAGGTACCACGCGGCGGTGTCGAGCGCCCCGCGCTCCACCCACCGGTACAGCTCGTCGAGACGGAGCGCGGGCTCGCCCCAGTCCCCGAGCGGAAACGTCCGTCCCGTCAGGTCGCCCGGCCGCGGCCCGACCGCCTCCCCGCTCCGACCGTCCTGAGGCGGACCCTCGGGCTGCATCTCCGGCTGACCCACCCGGCACTCCCTACTGATCACGGCCGATCACGCTGTGTGACGCATGGTGCTGACGCGCCGGGTCTTTCCTACCGCCCAATGGGTGGCGAAGGGGCGGCTTTCGCTCCTTTTCCGCCCGGAAGTGGGCCTTGATCAGGTATAGGACTCGACAACATCTCACTCGAAAGAGTGCCGGAGCGATGGCTGCGTGGAGCACGTAGGCTCGTCACAGAGGACGAGACCCGGAAAGACCCAGACCTATGAGCGGGAGCTGATCGTGATCCCCGGTGGTGGCCAGCCCAACATGCAGCAGCTGCTCCAGCAGGCCCAGAAGATGCAGCAGGACCTGGCGAACGCGCAGGAGGAACTGGCGCGGACCGAGGTCGACGGTCAGGCGGGTGGCGGCCTGGTCAGGGCGACGGTCACCGGCTCCGGTGAACTCCGTGCCCTCAAGATCGACCCGAAGGCGGTGGACCCGGAGGCTGCATCCATTGAGGAGACGGTCGAGACCCTCGCCGATTTGATCGTCGCGGCCGTACAGGCCGCCAACGAGAACGCCCAGACCCTCCAGCAGCAGAAGCTGGGCCCGCTGGCCCAGGGTCTGGGCGGCGGCATTCCGGGTCTGCCTTTCTAAGAAGGGCGTCCGCCAACTACCGTACGTACCCAAGGAACCCAGGAAGGACGGCAGTCCGTTGTACGAAGGCGTGGTGCAGGACCTCATCGACGAACTGGGTCGGCTGCCCGGCGTCGGTCCCAAGAGCGCCCAGCGGATCGCCTTCCACATCCTCCAGGCGGAACCGACGGACGTACGGCGGCTCGCGCAGGCTCTGATGGAGGTCAAGGCGAAGGTCCGCTTCTGCGCGACCTGCGGGAACGTGGCACAGGAAGAGCTGTGCAACATCTGCCGCGACACCCGCCGCGACCTCTCGGTCATCTGCGTGGTGGAGGAGCCGAAGGACGTCGTAGCCATCGAACGCACCCGCGAATTCAGGGGCCGCTACCACGTACTCGGCGGAGCGATCAGCCCCATCGAGGGTGTGGGTCCGGACGACCTGCGTATACGAGAACTTCTCGCGCGGTTGGCCGACGGGACCGTCACGGAGCTGATCCTGGCCACGGACCCGAACCTGGAGGGCGAGGCCACGGCCACGTACCTCGCCCGCATGATCAAGCCCATGGGCCTCAAGGTCACCCGCCTGGCCAGCGGCCTCCCGGTGGGCGGAGACCTGGAATACGCGGACGAAGTGACCCTCGGCCGCGCCTTCGAGGGGAGACGACTCCTAGATGTCTGACGCCACACTGCACGCGACCGCCCAGAACCCGGACGACTTCGCGGTCCAGATCGCGGACCAGGTGGAGAGCTTCCTGGTGGCCGTCACCGAGGTGGCGAGGGGCGACGAGCCGGACTCCGCCGTGCCCTTCCTCCTCCTGGAGGTCTCGCAGCTGCTGCTGGCCGGCGGCCGCCTGGGCGCCCACGAGGACATCGTCCCCGACGAGCGCTACGAGCCCGACACGGGCCCGGACGCCGACGTGGACGAACTCCGCGAGAACCTGGCGAGGCTGCTGGACCCGATCGACGTCTACTCGGAGGTCTTCGACCCCTACGAGCCCCGCAAGGCCGCGGTGCCCGCCCGTATCTCCGACGACCTCACCGACGTCATCACCGACCTCCGCCACGGCATGGCCCACTACCGCGCGGGCCGCACCACGGAGGCCCTGTGGTGGTGGCAGTTCTCCTACTTCTCCAACTGGGGTTCCACGGCGTCGGCGACCCTGCGGGCGTTGCAGTCGGTGGTCGCCCACGTCCGCCTGAACCAGCCCCTGGAGGAGCTGGACGGCCTGGACACGGACCAGGCGGCCATGGGCGACGAGACGCTGGAGTTCGAGGCCGGCAGGGTGATGGCGGAGGAGATCGCCGAACCGTTGGGCATGCGCCCGGTGAAGTGATGTGAAGCGAAGCGATGTGAAGTGATGTGAGGTGCCGGGACTGTGGGGTCCTACAGTCCCTTCAGCCCCCACAGTCCTTTGGCCACCGTGGTGATACCGCCCGTCAGTGCCAGCAGCAGCACCAGCAGGCGGGCCCGCCGCTCCGGTATGCGGGCGGCCAGGGCCCTGCCGGCCAGGCCGCCGAGGAGCATCGCCGCGACCACCCATCCCCACCGCGCCCCGCTCAGCTCCGGCACCCCGTTCGCCGCCACGGAGAAGGCGTTGACGAGGACGCCGTAGAACATCGCGTTCGGTACGAACTCCCGTACCGTCCAGCCCGCGTTGAGGGCGTACAGGGACACCGGCGGCCCGCCGACCCCCGCCGCGGCGTTCATGAACCCGCCCGTCGCACCCGCCACGACCGCGCCCTTCGTGCCGCGCAGCGCGGGCACCCGCGCGCCCCGCATGACCAGCAGCACCGCGCCGGTGACGAGCCCGCCCATCACCAGCAGCAGGACGGGCCCGGGCAGTCGACGGGTCATCCAGGCCCCCGCCGGCACCGTGCACGCCGCCGCCGCGCACAACGGCACCATCGCCCCCGGCCGCACCCGTTGCCGGCCACCCGCGAGCCCCACGAGACAGATGGCCCCCGCGGCACAGTTGGCTAGGGCCACCCCCTGGGCCGGCCCTAGCAGCAGGATCAGCGCCGGTACGGCGACCAGGGCGAAGCCCATGCCGGTGAGCCACTGGACGGAGGATCCGAGCAGCACGATCCCCGCGAGAAGCATGTCGGCTGTCATGGTTCGGCATCCTCTCCTCGGCAACCCGCTGCGTCCATGGCGGTACGGGCGCGATGATGACCGTATGACGGGGCGGGTGGGGGCGGTCGCGGCGGGGGGTGCCCGGTGAGCGAGGCGGCGGAGGCGTCGGGGGAGCGGGGCAGCGGGGCGGCGGGGTGCAGCG
>NZ_JABERD010000320.1 GCF_013044505.1 Streptomyces sp. S3(2020)
CCCCACCACATCCAACTCCCCCGTCCCCACACCCCGCACCGCCGCCCGATTGTCCCGGTCGTTCCCCGTCGCGAACAGATCGCCCGTGAAGACCGAGCACGGCAGCCCCCGGGACACCGCCCGCGCATGCGCCGACGTCAGCGCCTCCTTCGTCGCCTCGAAAACCATCACCGGCTGCCGGAACATCGGCAGATAGACGACCCCGTCGGCGTCCTCGTACGGCTCCCCGACCACCTCGGGGACGGTCGTGCCGAGGCCGCTGACCAGGAACGCGGTGACGTTCAGCCGCTGCCACGGCTCCAGGTCCTCCCGCAGCAGGACGGCGATCTTCGTGTCGAACCGGATGGGTGCGTCGTCGCTCATGCACCGAGACTGTCGAATGCCGTACGACACCGTCTTGTACGTTCTTTGCATGGCCACCCGGCACACCACCCGGCAGACCGTCTCCGCGTGGCGCCCCGCCGTCCCGGGCGTCGTGGAGGTCTTCCACGCGCACTTCACCGGGTACGAATACCCGATGCACGTCCATGACGCGTGGACGCTGCTGATCGTGGACGACGGGGCCGTACGGTACGACCTCGACCGGCACGAGCACGGCACCCCGCACGACACGGTGTCCCTGCTGCCACCGCACGTCCCGCACAACGGCTCCCCCGTCACCCCGGACGGGTTCCGCAAGCGGGTCGTCTACCTCGACACCTCGCTGCTCGGCGAGGATCTCGTCGGGTCCGCCGTCGACACCCCCGATCTGCGGGACCCCCTGCTGCGACAACGCGTCGGACAGCTGCACCAGGCCCTCGACCGTCCCGGCGACGAGCTGGAGGCTGCGAGCAGGCTTACGTTCATCGGGGAGCGGCTCACCACTCGGCTGCGGCCGCGTCCGGTCGGCGACATCGCGCGCGCCGACCCCGCCCTCGCCCGTCGGCTGCGTGAGCTGCTCGACGAGCGCGTGGTCGAGGGGATCAGCCTCGACGAGGCCGCCGCGCTGGTGCACGCCCACCCCGCCCATCTGGTACGGGCGTTCAGCACCGCCTACGGCATCGCCCCGCACCAGTACCTCAACTCCCGCCGGGTGGACCGCGCCCGGCGGCTGCTGCTCGACGGGCGGCGGCCCGGCGAGGTCGCGGCGGCCACCGGATTCTTCGACCAGTCCCATCTCACCCGGCATTTCAGGAAGTTGGTGGGGGTCACGCCCGGGCGGTACCTGCGGTACACGAGGTCCCTTCGACGGAAGACGCCCGTCCGGTGATCAATGCCGCCTAGCGTCAGGCCATGACCAACAACTCGCAAGAAACACAAGGCACTTCACACACTTCACAGCCCGATCGCGTCCTGAGAGCCAGACGGCTCTCGACCGCCGTCGTCGGTGCGGCCGCCCTGGTCGCCCTCAGCGTCGGTGCCGCCCTCGCGGCGACGTCGGACGATGAGCCCACCGCCGAACCCTCCGTGGAGATCAGCGTCCCGGCGGAGGGGGGCACGGGCGGCGGCAGTGACCCGAGCCCGACGTTCACGGAGCCGGACGACCCCACCCCGGAACCGACCGAAGAGCCCACCGAAGAACCCACCGCCGAACCCACCAGCGATCCGTCCACGCCCAGTGAGCTGGACGAGCTCAACCGGCGCATCTCGGAGCTCGACAAGAAGGTCGACGAGCTGCCCACCAAGAAGGAACTGGCGGACGCCCTGCGCGCGTTCGCCGACGAGCTCGACAAGAGCGAATCCTGACGCGCCGGCCCGGGGTCAGTCGGACGGGTCGGACGGGTCGGACGGGCGCTGGGTCAGGTGGGCGAACGCGTCCAGGTTGCGGGTCGGCTCCCCCCGGGCCACCCGCCACTCGTACTCCTTGCGGATCGCGGACGCGAACCCGAGCTCCAGCAGGGTGTTGAAGCTGCCGTCCGCCGCCTCCAGGGTCTGGCCCAGGAGGCGGTCGATCTCGTCGGCGGTGACGGCGGCGAGGGGGAGCTTGGCGGTGACATAGACGTCGCCGAGCCGGTCCACGGCGTAACTCACGCCGTACAGCTTGAGGTTGCGCGCCAGGAGCCAGCGGTGGACGCCGGACTCGTTCTCGTCGGGGTGGCGGACGACGAAGGCGTTCAGGGAGAGGGAGTGGCGGCCGACCAGGAGGGAGACCGTCGTCTTCAGCTTGCGGGTGCCGGGGAGCTGGACGACGTAGTTGCCGGGGGCCGGGCTCTCCCACTCCAGGTCGTTGTCCTTGAGGACACCCTCGATGACCTGCGCCGCCGTCTGCTCCTCAGCCATGGTGGGAGCGTACGCGACGCCGGTGGGCCTGCATCGCGGCCGTGTAGACGTCGGCCGTCGCGGCGGCCGCGGTGTCCCAGCCGAAGGACTGCGCGTGCCGGGCGGCGGCCTCGCCCATGCGGGGCGCCAGGTGGGGGTCGTCGGCGAGGTCGCGGAGCACGCGCGCGTAGTCGGCGGGGTTGTGGCCTCGTACGAGGAAACCCGTCCGCTGGTCGCGTACGGCCACCGGCAGGCCGCCCACCGCTGCCGCGAGGACGGGTGTGCCGGCCGCCTGGGCCTCTATGGCGACCAGACCGAAGGACTCGCTGTACGACGGCATGACCAGCACGGACGCGGCCCGGAACCAGTCCGCGAGCTGCTCCTGGCCGACGGGCGGGCGGAACCGTACGACGTCCGCGATGCCTAGCCGGGCGGCCAGCTTCTGGAGGCCCTCGGGCTTGGCGAGGCCGCTGCCGCTGGGGCCGCCGACGATGGGCACGACCAGGCGGGAGCGGAGTTCCGGGCGCTCGTCGAGGAGGACGGCGACGGCGCGCAGGAGGATGTCCGGGGCCTTCAGGGGCTGGATGCGGCCCGCGAAGAGCGGGATCAGGGCATCCTGGGGGAGGTCCAGGCGGGCGCGGGCCGCCGCGCGGCCGTCGGCGGGGCTGAAGCGGTCCAGGTTGACGCCGGGGTGGACCACGGCGACCTTGCCGGGGTCCGCGCTGTAGTGGCGTACGAGCTCGTCGGCCTCCTCCGCCGTGTTGGCGATGAGGCGGTCCGCGGCGTCGACGATCTGGGTCTCCCCGATGACACGCGCGGCGGGTTCGGGAGTGTCGCCGTCGGCGAGGTTGGCGTTCTTGACCTTGGCCATGGTGTGCATGGCGTGGACCAGGGGGACGCCCCAGCGCTGGGCGGCGAGCCAGCCGACGTGCCCTGAGAGCCAGTAGTGCGAGTGGACGAGGTCGTAGTAGCCGGGGCGGTGGCCGGCCCACGCCTGCATCACGCCGTGCGTGAAGGCGCACAGCTGGGCGGGGAGCTCCTCCTTGGCGAGGCCCTCGTATGGGCCGGCGTCGACATGGCGGACGAGTACGCCGGGGGCGAGCTGGACCGTCGGCTCCAGTGCGGCGGTCGTCGCGCGCGTGAAGATCTCGACCTCGATGTTGATCGCGGCGAGGCGCTGCGCCAGTTCGACGATGTAGACGTTCATGCCGCCGGCGTCGCCGGTGCCGGGCTGGTGAAGCGGGGACGTGTGCACGGAGAGCATCGCGACACGGCGGGGGCGGCGGTGCAGCCGCAGCCGCGCGGGCGCGGCCGGTGAGCGACGCCCGAGCCTGCTGACGTACTGGCTCACGTGGCGGTCCTCCTCGCAGCGGGCATGCCTGACGGAGGGCGTGGGGCGCCCTCCAAGGGGGTGCAACATCGGAGGGACTGGTTCCCATTCCGGGCACGGTGGATTTTGCTGAGCCATTACCAGGTGTCGCTCAACTGTTCGGGGTGTGGGTGCGTTGGGGGATGCCTGCGGCTGCCTGTGCGGCTTCGGTGGGGGCTTGTGTCGCGCGGTGCGGTTCGTTGGGGGTCGGGGCCGCACCGGGGGGTGTCCGTCCTCGGTCGGGCGGTGCTGTTTCTTCAGTAGTGAACTTGGTTGGGCGCCCGACGCTGCGGGCGGACACCCCCCCGGTACGTCCCCTGCTCGCCGTTGCGCAAGCGCGGGTCCGTTCCGCCTGGGGCCGTCGACTGCGGGTCTACGGTGGTCCGCGCAGGCCGGGCGTCCGCGGTCGCTCAGGGCGCATACCCTCGTAGTCATGACAGCCCGCGCAGCGCACCGACCCGTGGGCACTGTTACGCGAGGGACCACCAATCCCAATCGGTTGCGGCGTATGGACCGGTGGATCGCGGCCGTTCATGGGGATGCGCTGCGGCACGGTGGGGCGTCGGTCGCTGTCGATCTCGGGTATGGCGCCGCTCCCTGGACCGCCGTCGAGTTGCTCGCGCGGTTGCGGACCGTCGCGCCACGCGTGCGTGTCGTCGGCGTGGAGATCGAGCCCGCCCGGGTCGCCGCCGCGAAGCCGTACGAGCGGGAGGGGCTGGAGTTCCGGCACGGGGGGTTCGAGGTCCCGGTCCAGCCACGGCCGATGCTGATCAGGGCCGCCAATGTG
Organism: Streptomyces sp. S3(2020); assembly: GCF_013044505.1. Taxonomy (GTDB): domain Bacteria; phylum Actinomycetota; class Actinomycetes; order Streptomycetales; family Streptomycetaceae; genus Streptomyces. The sequence continues at coordinate 4,395 of NZ_JABERD010000320.1, forward strand.
CTGCGGCAGTACGAGGAGGGCGAGGTCGCCGTGGTGTGGGCGCGGCTGTGCGCGCGGCTCGCGCCGGGCGGGCTGCTCGTCGAGGGGACCTGCGACGAGATCGGGCGCCGGCATGTGTGGGTCGCGCTCGGGGCCGAGGGGCCGCGGACGGTCACCTTCGCGACCCGGCTGGGATCGCTGGAGCGGCCGTCCGACCTTGCCGAGCGACTACCGAAGGCGCTGATCCACCGCAACGTTCCCGGTGAGCCCGTGCACGCCTTCCTGAGCGACTTCGACCGCGCCTGGGCCGCCGCCGCACCCTACGCCTCGTACGGCGCCCGCCAGCGCTGGATCCGCGCGGTACGGGATCTGACCGCGGACTGGCCGGTGACCGACGGGCCGGTGCGGTGGCGACAGGGGGAAGTCACCGTGACGTGGGGGGCGTTGGCCCCACGCGGGTGAACCCTCACGGGCCTGCCTGACCTGCGGGGAACGATCTCCGTGAGTCGTTCGTCACAAAGGCGGGGAGATCGTCATGGGGCGGGTGGATCAGGGGGAGGGACGTACTGCCTCTGTCGTTTTCTGTCACGACATGGCACGATCCCCCGGGCGTTCGTAAGTTACTGACGGTAAATCAGGTTTGGGGGCTGGGGTATGGGTGCGGGCAAGCGCGGGCTGGTGACGGCTGCTGTGACCGTGGTCTGTGCGGTCACGGTGCTCGCGGCGCCGGGTACGGCGTTCGCCAGCCCGAGTCCCAGTCCCAGCCCCACACCTTCGGCGTCCGCCACCGCTGGAGATACCGATACCGCCGGGACCAACAAGGACCTTGAGGCCGTACGCCAGAAGCTGGACGACCTCTATCACGACGCCGCCGTCGCCACGGACGAGTACAACGCCGCCGAGGAGGCCGCCGACCAGCAGTCGGCCGCGATCGTGGCGCTGGCGAAGAAGATCGTCAAGGGCCAGGAGAAGCTGGCGGAGCTGGAGAAGCGCGCGGGCGCCGCTGCCGCCGCCCAGTACCGCACCGGCGGACTGCCGGACGAGGCGCAGCTGATGCTCAGCGACGATCCGCAGCAGTTCCTCAACGGCGCGGGCCGGATTCTGCAAGGCCAGCGCGCCACCAAGGGCCTCATCGCGGAAATGACCCGTACCCAGGAGGACTTGGAGCAGTACGCCAAGGACGCCTCCACCCAGTGGGACAAGCTGGAGGCCAATCGCAAGGCGAAGGCCGCCGCCAAGAAGAAGGTCAAGAAGCAGATCGCGGCGGCCGAGGAGCTCGAGTCCCAGCTGGAGAAGGAGGAGAAGGAGCGCCTCGCGCGGCTGGAGCAGCAGGCCGCCTACCAGGCGCAGACCGCCTGGCTGGACTCAGGGATACTCGACGAGATCAACGGCAAGGCGTCCGCGCAGGGCAAGAAGGCCGTGGAGTACGCGACCGCCCAGATAGGCAAGCCCTACGAATGGGGCGCCGAGGGGCCGGGGTCGTACGACTGCTCGGGGCTGACCTCGCAGGCCTGGGCCAGTGCCGGGCAGGCCATTCCGCGGACCTCGCAGCAGCAGTGGAAGCAGCTGAAGCACGTCGACGTCGCGGACATGCGGCCCGGCGACCTCATCATCTACAACGACGATGCCAGCCATGTCGCGATGTACATCGGCGACGGCGCGATCATCCACGCCCCGCGGCCGGGGCGGACGGTGACGATCGCGGGGGCGGGATCTATGCCGATCCTGGCGGTCGTGCGGCCTGACGCCTGACGTCTGACGCCTGACGCCTGACGCCTGAAATGTGGGTATTTGAGGTTTTGGGTGCCTGAGACCGGGGTCACGTGACGCACCGCACGCCGGTGGGCTCCCAAACCCGGCGCGGACGTGATGTTCGTCATTCCCGCACCTCGGGCGGGGTGTCCAACTGCGGTAGGGAACGCGGCATATGACAGCGGCCGCCTGCCCAGCTGGGTGCCGTACACCATTCCGTTGCGGCGCCGAGTACCGCTATGGTCCCCGTCGGTGGGTCGAGGTCCCTCGCCCCACCATGCCCTCGGGGGGAGGGAAGGACCCAAGACGATGCCCGTACCCGTACCGCGGCAGAGAGCGATCCCGGCCGTGGAAAGTGGTCAGGCGCCGGCCGCAACCGCAAGTGGCGGCCCTTCAAGGGAAGAGGCCCCGCGCACGGACGGCACGATCGAGAAGCACAACGGCACGACCCATCTGACGCTGCTGGTGATCGAGGACGATCCCGGCGGCTCGACGGTCGTGCCGGAGCTCCTCGACGCCGCCGGCAACCCCATCCGCGTCCGCACCGCCCGCAACCTCACCGAGGCCGAGCGGCTGCTCACCGACGACGTGCACTGCATCCTGCTGGACCTCGCCCTGCCCGCCCCCGTGCGCGGCGGCGACGACGAGCTCGCCGTGCTCAAGCACGTACTGGAGCTCGCGCCCCGGCACGCCGTGCTCGCCCTCACCGCCTCCGGCGACGCCGAGCGCGGCACGGAAGCGGTACGCGTCGGCGCCCAGGACTACCTCTTCCGCGACGAGCTGGACAGCCGGCTGCTGAGCCGGGCGATCCGCTACGCCGTTGAGAGGAAACGTTCCGACACGGCCGAGCGCAGGCTCGCCGAGGGACGGTTGCGGGCGCAGGAGAACCGCCGCCTGGAGCGAGGGCTGCTGCCCACGCCGCTCCTGGAGGGCTCCTCACTGCGGTTCGCCGCGCGCTACCGGCCGGGCCGTTCCCGGGCGCTCCTCGGCGGCGACTTCTACGACGTCGTCCGCACCCCCGACGGCACGGTCCACGCCATGATCGGCGACGTCTGCGGGCACGGGCCCGACGAGGCGGCACTCGGTGTGGAGCTGCGGATCGCGTGGCGGGCGCTGACCCTGGCGGGGCTGTGCGGGGACGAACTCCTCGGCACGCTGCAACAGGTCCTGGAGCACGAACGGTCCGACGAAGAGATCTTCGCGACGCTGTGCACGGTGGACATCGCGCCGGACGGGCGTCGGGCGGGGCTGTGCCTCGCCGGGCATCCGTCGCCGCTGGTCGCGCGGCCGGGGCGGCCGGCGCGGCTGCTGCCGTACGACAACAACGGGCCGGCTCTCGGGCTGCTGCCCGGCGCCCGGTGGCCCCGGATGCAGGTGGAGCTGGGGCGGGAGTGGAGTCTCATGCTCTACACCGACGGGCTGATCGAGGGGCGCGTCGGAGTCGGCGGGGAGCGGCTCGGTCAGGACGGCATGGTGGCGATGGTCCGCCGGCAGCTGTCCGAGGGGCTCCAGGGGGAAGCGCTGCTGCGGGCGGCCGTGAGTGAGGTCCGGGAGCTCAACGGGGGCGAGCTGACGGATGACGTGGCTGTGCTGCTGCTGGATCGGGTGGGGTAGGTCCGGGCGGGACCGCCCCGCGCCCCTGGGT
>NZ_JABERD010000321.1 GCF_013044505.1 Streptomyces sp. S3(2020)
GCATCGGCCCCTTCAACCTCTCCCTGGCCGCCCTCGCCCACCCCCTCGCCGAACTCGACACCGTCTTCTACGAACAACGCCCCGCCTTCGACTGGCACCCGGGCCTCCTCATCGACGGCGCCAGAATCCAGGTCCCCTTCCTCGCCGACCTGGTCACCCTCGCCGACCCCGCCAGCCCCTGGACCTTCCTCAACTACCTCAAGAGCCGCGAGCGGCTCTTCCCCTTCTACTTCGCCGAGCGCTTCCACATCCAGCGCGCCGAGTACGACGCCTACTGCCGCTGGGTCGCCGAGAACCTCCCCGGACTCCACTTCGGCCACCAGGTCGACGCCGTCCGCTGGAACCCCGAACGCGACCTCTTCGAAGTCGACTTCACCCAGCTCGACACCGACGGAGAAGCCGAAGCCCTCGGCCGGACCTACACCAGGAACATCGTCCTCGGCGTCGGCACCGAGCCCTACATCCCCGAACCCCTCAAACCCCTCGTCGAGGCCACCGGCGTGCCCGTCATCCACGCCGCCGACTACCTCGCCCACCGCGACGCCTTCCAGCGCGCCGACCACGTCACCGTCGTCGGCACCGGACAGTCCGGCGCCGAGATCTTCCTCGACCTGCTCCGCACCCGCCCCGCGGGCCGCGAAGGCCTCCACTGGCTCGGCCGCACCGAAGCCTTCGCCCCCATGGAGTACTCCAAGCTCGGCCTGGAACACTTCACCCCCGACTACACCCGCTACTTCCACGCCCTCCCCGAAGCCGAACGCGACCGCCTCGTCACCGCCCAATGGCAGCTCCACAAAGGCATCGACGCCGACACCATCGCCGCCATCCACGACGAGCTCTACCAGCGCACCCTGCACGGCGGCTGGCCCGACACCGTCCTCACCCCCGGCGTCCGCGTCCGCACCGCGGGCCGAGTCGCCATCACCAAGGTCGAACTACACCTCGAACACACCGAGCAGAACACCCGCTCCCGCCTCACCACCGACGCCGTCGTCCTCGCCACCGGCTACCGCGAACGCCCCCTGGACCGCATCCTCGCCGGACTCGACCCCTACCTGCGCCGCGACAGCCGCGAACGCCCCCGCGTCGACGAACAGTTCCGCCTCGCCCTGGACCCCTCCGTCACCGGCACCCTCTACGTCCAGAACGCCGAACGCCACACCCACGGCGTCGGCACCCCCGACCTCGGCCTCGCCGCCTGGCGCAGCGCCACCATCCTCAACTCCCTGACGGAAAAAGCCCCTTACCCCCTCCCCACCCGAACGGCCTTCACCACCTTCGGACTCGGCCCACAGCCCCAGATCCCGGCCGCCCGCCAAGCCCAGACACTCACCCCACTGACGGAAGGCCGCTGAACACGCGGACGGCGCCGATGCGAAAACCCTCGCACCGGCGCCGCCGACCCGCCCCTGCTGAACGCCCTAGAAGACCGGCGTACCGTTCCGCGTCAGCTTCCAGTCCACCGACGCGAAGTCGGCCGGGTCCAGCACACCCTTCGCCGTCACCCACTCCGCGATCCGCGTGCGGATCTCCGTCGACTCCGCCCACAGCTCGGTCGCCGAAGCCACATGCGGGAACGCGCCGCCACCGTTGGCACGGTAGTTGTTCACCGCGAACACGAACTGCTGCGCGTCGTCCAGCGCCGCACCGCCGTAGGTCAGGTTCTTGATCCGCGAACCCGCCGCCTGCGCGATGTCGATCTCGTACGAAAGACCCGACACATAGTCGTAGTTGTAGTCCGGCCGGCTGTTCGCGTTCGTCAGCTTCTCCACATCGACCACGGCGTCCGCCGCGGTCTGCACGAAGTACTGCGCCGAGTACTCCAGGTACGCCCTGATCTGCGCACCCGTCAGCAACTTCGCGACCAGCGTGTTGTCGTACACGTACAGGCTCGACAGATCCCGGATCGTCACATCGCCCGCCGGGATCTCCGACGTACGCGAGAACGGCGAGGCCTGCGCGATGACCGGCAGCGCGGCGTACTCGGTGCCCGCCAGCGCCGCCTTGACCACGTCCTCCTGGACCTTCGTGATCAGGTCGATGATCGGGGCGTCCTTGTAGCGCGCCTCGACCGTCGTCAGCGTCTGCGTCGCCGTACCGACGACCTGGTTGACGTACTCCACCACGATGTCGTGGTCGTCCTTCAGCAGCTTCGTGATCTTCGGGTCGTCCGCGACCGTCTTCGAGTCACGCACCGTCGCCTTCACCGACTCGACCGTCCAGCGGCCCTTGGCGAAGACCAGCTCGAAATCGAAGAGGGACAGGCGCTGCGCGTAGCACAGCGGCTCCGACAGGACGACCGTCTTGCCGGTCTTCTCGTTGGTGACCAGCAGCTCCGCGATCTCCGTGTGCGCGTGCCCGACGAGGATCGCGTCGATGCCCGGCACCTGCTGGGCCACCAGCGCCGAGGAGTTCTCGATGTACGGCAGCTGGTCACCGTACGACGAGGTGCCCGAGGAGCCGGAGTGCGCCGACACGACGACCACGTCCGCACCCATCGACCGCAGCTTCGGCACCCACTTCGCGGCCTGCTCCTCCAGACCCGGGAACACCAGCTTGCCCTCGACGTACGCCTTGTCCCAGATCGCGATGCCCGGGTTGGTCAGACCGAGGACGGCCACCTTGACCGGCGGGAGGCCGGGCGGGCAGATCTTCTTGATGAAGTAGGGCGGGAAGGCCGGCTTCAGCGTCTTCGCGTCCAGCGCGTTCGCGCCGAGCAGCGGGAAGTGACACTGGTCCTCGAACTTGCGCAGCGTCTCGATGCCGTAGTTGAACTCGTGGTTGCCCAGCGCCACAGCGTCATAGCCGATCGCGTTCATCGCCGCGGCCATCGGGTGCACCGGACCGCCCTTGGCGGTGATCGGGTCCACCTTCGCGTAGTAGTACGTCAGCGGCGTGCCCTGGATCGTGTCGCCCGCGTCGATGAGCAGCGTGTTGCGACGGCCTTTCTCCGCACGGACCTGGTTGACCAGCGTCGAGACCCTGGCCAGACCCTTCGCGTTGCCCTTGGCGTCCGTGTACTCCGTGTCCTTGAAGTAGTCCCAGTTGAAGATGTTGCCGTGCAGGTCGGTGGTGCCCATCACCGTGAAGGAGTACCGCTTCGCGGGCTTCTGCCCCTTCTGGGCACCCGACGCCTGCGCCGCCTCGGCCGCAGGAGCCCCCACGGCACCGGCCAGCGCGACGCCCGCACCGGTCACGGCGGACTTCTCCAGGAACTTCCTGCGGTTCAACGGCATGTCTCGATCTCCTCGGGGAACGGTCAACAACGCGCGTAGATTCTGACCCGCGCACACCGAACGGCAACACCCCCTACAGGTTTCGATCTGATGACCCAACCTGTGACCCGACGAGCTGACAACACGCCAAGAAGTGACAGAGTGGGTCGTATGACCACACCAGCTGCGGACGACCCCCAACCCTTCGTGCCCTACGGCACCCCCGACGCCCCCCGCATCGCCGTCCGCGGCGAAGCCCGCCTCGAAGTCGACCCCGAGATCGCCCGCATCGGCATCAGCGTCGCCGCCCGCGGCAAGGACCGCCGCACCGCCCTCGACGACCTCACCCGCCGCAACGCCACCGTCCTCGACCTCGTCAAGAGCTACGGCGACGCCGTGGAACGACTGGAGACCGGCGCCTTCTCCATCACCCCCCAGCTCAAGGAGAAAGGCCGCGGCGAACGCGTCCACGCCTACCACGGCCGCGTCCACGTCACCGCCGAACTCACCGACTTCACCGCACTCGGCGAACTCACCACCCGCCTCGCCGATTTGGACCTCACCCGCGTCGACGGCCCCTGGTGGGCCCTGCGACCCAACTCCCCGGCCCACCGCCAGGCCCGCCAGCAGGCCGTCAAGGAAGCCGTCCAACGCGCCCGCGAATACGCCGAAGCACTGGGAACCACCCTCGCCGCCCTCGTCGAACTCGCCGACATCGGCGCCGAGAACGCCCAACCCCTCGCCCCCGCAGCCCCCGGCAGCCGCATGCGCTCCATGTCCTACGCCGCAGCCGAGGACACCGCCGCCGCCCCCCTCGACCTCGAACCCCAACGCCAACGCGTCTACGCCCAGGTCAACGCCCGCTTCACCATGGCACCGCCGCAGCTCTGAAACAGGGCGGAACGCACACGGCGGAATTCACACAAGGGAATGCTCATCGGAGCACCCCGTCGCACACTTCAACACTTGTCAATGCCCCGTCACCCAAAGGTTGTTGAGTAGTCACCCCTCACCAAATCTCTACCCACCGGTAAGGCCTAGGGTCGAAACATGCGCCGAGCAAAGATCGTCTGCACCCTGGGCCCCGCCACCGACTCGTACGACCAGATCAAGGCACTGGTCGAAGCCGGAATGGACGTAGCCCGCTTCAACCTCAGCCACGGCGGCTACGCCGAGCACGAGGAGCGCTACCACCACGTCCGCAAGGCCTCCGACGAGACCGGCCACAGCGTCGGCATCCTCGCCGACCTTCAAGGCCCGAAGATCCGCCTCGGCCGCTTCACCGAAGGACCCGTACTCCTTGAACGCGGGGACACCTTCACCATCACCGTGGAAGAAGGCGCGGAAGGCGGCCAGGAGTCTTGCGGAACCACGTATCCGGGCCTCGCCGCCGATGTCACACCCGGCGAACGCATCCTCGTCGACGACGGCAAGGTCTGCCTGGAGGTCACGGCGGTCGACGGCCCCCGCGTGCACACGACGGTGGTCGAGGGCGGCATGGTCTCCGACAACAAAGGGCTCAACCTCCCGGGTGTCGCCGTCTCGGTGCCGGCACTCTCGGACAAGGACGAAGCCGACCTGCGCTGGGCCCTGCGCACCGGCTTCGACGTCATCGCACTGTCCTTCGTCCGCTCCGGCCGCGACATCGACGACGTCCACCGCATCATGGACGAGGAAGGGCGCAGACTGCCCGTCATCGCCAAGGTGGAGAAGCCGCAGGCGGTCGACGCCATCGAGGACATCGTGGCCGCGTTCGACGGGATCATGGTCGCGCGAGGGGACCTCGGCGTCGAAATGCCCCTGGAACAGGTCCCGATCGTCCAGAAACGCGCGATCAAGCTCGCCAAGCGCAACGCCAAACCCGTCATCGTCGCCACCCAGATGCTCGACTCGATGATCGAGAACTCCCGCCCGACCAGGGCCGAGGCGAGCGACGTGGCGAACGCCGTCATCGACGGCACGGACGCCGTCATGCTGTCCGGCGAGACCAGCGTCGGCAAATACCCCATCGAGACCGTCCGCACCATGGCGAAGATCGTCACCGCCGCCGAGGAGGACATCCTCGCCAAAGGCCTCCCACCCCTCACCGAACGCAACAAACCCCGCACCCAGGGCGGCGCCGTCGCCCGCGCGGCAGCCGAGATGGGCGACTTCCTCGGCGCCAAGTTCCTCGTGGCGTTCACCCAGTCGGGAGACACGGTCCGCAGGCTCTCGCGCTACCGCTCCCCGATCCCCCTGCTCGCCTTCACCCCCGAACCGGCGACCCGCTCCCAACTGAACCTGACCTGGGGAGTGGAGACCTTCCTCGGCCCGACCGTCGATTCCACGGACGCGATGGTCGACCAGGTGGACGAACTGCTGCTCAAGTACGGCCGCTGCCAGAAGGGCGACATCGTGGTCATCACGGCGGGTTCGCCGCCCGGGGTCCCCGGAGCGACGAACCTCGTCCGCGTCCACCACATCGGAGTGGACGACAAATAGCCCTACGGCGTCACGATCACCGAGAACAGCGTGGTGAGAAGCCGGACGTCCCCGGACGTCCGAATACCGCCCAGCCCCTTCCCGGCGAGCAGTCGCAGCAGCTGCACCTTGTTCATCGTGAGCGTCAGCCCCGCGGCCGGGGCGGGGGCGGCACCGACGGTATGGGTCAACACCCCGTGCCTCAGCCGGAGATGCCAGTACTTGCCCTGACCGGGGAGGTACCAGTCGATCCGCACGGACATGGCATCGATGAGCTGACTGACGGACAGCGCGGCCCTGACGTCCGTGCTGTCGGACGTGGTCTCCGGCTGCCTGACGCCCTCCCGCAGCTCCATCGCTCCCGTGAGATAGAAGTTCCGCCACACCGCGTTCTCCGTCGCGTGGGCGAGCTTCTCGTAGACCTGCGCGAGCAGTCGCTTCGGCTTCTCCTGCTTCGGGTCGGCGAAGACACAGTGATTGAGGAGCGTGGCGGCGAAACGGAGATCGCCGTCGCGGATGAAGGCACGGGCCGCGGAGACCGCCTGTGTCATCCCGCCGAGCGCCTTGACGTACCGCTCGGCCTCGGCGACGGGCGGATGCTCCCAGAGATGGGCGGGATTGGCGTCGAACCACCCCATGTACCGCTGATAGATCCCCTTGACGTTATGACTGACCGACCCGTAGTACCCACGGTTGGCCCAGACCTCGGCGAGCGCGGGCGGCAGCCGGAACTCCTCGGCGATCTCACGGCCGGTCATCCCCGCGTTGATCATGCGGAGGGTCTGATCGTGCAGATAGGCGTAGAGATCACGCTGGGCTTCGAGGAGGCCGACGATGTTGTCGTTCCCCCAGGTCGGCCAGTGATGCGAGGCGAAAGCGACGTCGGCCCGACCGTCGTAGAGCCCGATCGACTCGGTGAGATACGCCGCCCACTGCTTGGCGTCACGGACCTGGGCGCCGCGCAGCGTGACGATGTTGTGCATCGTGTGCGTGGCGTTCTCCGCCATGCAGACGGCACGGAGGTCGGGGAACAGGAAGTTCATCTCGGCGGCGGCCTCGGTGCCGGGGGTCATCTGGAACTCGACGACCACACCGTCGACGGTCTCGCGCTGACCGGTCGCGCTGATGTACACGGTCGGTTCGAGCAGCCCGATGGTCCCGGTGGAGATGCTCTGCCCCAGACCGCAGCCGATCTGCCCGGCGGGGCCCTTGTCGAGGTGCGCGCCGTACATGTAGATCGACCGGCGGGTCATCGCCGTACCCGCGAAGACGTTCTCCGTGACGGCGTGCTCCATGAACCCCTCGGGAGCGAGGACGGGGACATCACCGGCCCCGTCGGGGAGAACACCTCGGCAGCCGCCGTAGTGGTCGACGTGGGGGTGGGTGTAGATGAGCCCGGTGACCTCCTTGTCCCCGACGTGGTCCCGGTAGAGCTTCAGCGCGGCGGCCGCGGTCTCGGCGGAGATCAGGGGGTCGATGACGATGATGCCGGTGTCGCCCTCGACGATCGTCATATTGGAGAGGTCGAGTCCGCGGATCTGGTAGATCCGGTCGGTGACTTTGTAGAGACCTTGTTTCTGGGCGAGTTGGGATTGACGCCAGAGGCTGGGGTCGGCGGTCTTGGGAGCGGGGCCTTCGAGGAATCCGTAAGCGTCGTTGTCCCATACGACTTTCCCGGCGGCGTTCTTGACGACTCCCGGTATCAGCGCGGCGACGAACCCTCGGCCGGCGGCCTCGAAATCGGCGTTGTCGGAGAAGTCCAGCTCGCTGGTATCCGTGTCGTTCACGCGCGCATTCTGCCCAAGAGCGGCTGCGGATTCCGGGCTAACGGCGACGGCCGCGGCGGCAGCACCGGCGGCCGCGGCCGCACCGCGTAGCCCCCACTCCCCAGCCGCCCTCGACCACCCCGCCCGCACACACCACCCGGCTCACAGACCGCACCACCTCTCCGCCCGCGCCCATGCCACGCCCGCCACCCGACCGTTCGCCCCCCCCCAGACCCCGGGAGCCGCCCCGCGACCCACCGGGCCCGCCGCGTGGCACAACCCAAGCGCAGCACGCCCCGCACGCCCACCCCCCCCGCCCCAC
>NZ_JABERD010000322.1 GCF_013044505.1 Streptomyces sp. S3(2020)
CGGCAGCCCGCGCCGTCATCGAATTCGTCGCCTCCGCCGTCACCGGCGGCTACGCCCGCCACCCCGACCTCGAAATCCCCCTGCCCGGCACCTACTTCGCCGAACAACTCGAAATCATCGTCGCCGCCACCACCAGCACCCGCGACCAATTCCAGCCCGCCCCCGCGCACACCGTGCCCGCGAGCCCATCAGCGGCCGATGACCTGCCCAACCGGCTCGCCCCCGACGAGGACCGCAAGCACATCCCCACCAAAGCCACTCCCTGCGGCCCCGAACACCTCCTGGTCCAGGTCACCGCCGCCGACCACGAACCCACCACCGCACACACCTTCTTCGAGAACGCCGCAGCCGTCTGCTGGAAAACCGCCACCGCCACCACCGAGCGGGACACCCCCAGCAACTCCATGGCCTACCGCCTGCGCCGCTTCGCCCAACGCCTCTCCCCGGCACCCTCCGGCTTCGGCCAACTCAGACCAGCATCACCATCCGGCGCACCGGTCTCCTTCCATCAGCTGTGACCGCCACCGCGATGCTGACCGGCGAACCGCGTCTGCTCGGTGCTGAGTGCGGTCTCGATCGTTAAGGAATGATGTGCTGTCAGTGTCCGCGGTCGATGGTGAAGACGATGCTGCTTCCGGTCTGCAGGGGCGTGGTGAAGATGGCGTGTGCTGCGACCTTGCCGAATGAGGTGGGGTAGGTCTGGCCGTAGTGGGCCATTCCACCGGCTCCTAGTCGGCTGAGTCCGGAGACTTGTGTGTTGAGGATCTGTGCGCCGATGGCTTCTCCGACGGTGAGTCGGTATTCGGCGTCCAGGACCGGCCGGAACACGTAGGCCTGGACTCGGATTTCTCGGTCCTGTCCCAGATATTTGCGGGCTGTGACGCTGAACTCAACCGCGTGGAAGCCGTGGTGGCGGCGTGGTTCGGAGACGGGGAAGCGGTATTCGACTGCGGGGGAGCCGTGCAGTGTTGTCGAGCGAGGCGGGGCGGGGGGTAGTACCTGTCCGTCGACGCGTACGTGGCCGATGTGGAAACAGGCCGGGTCGCCCGGTATAAGGCCTTCGTCGACCTGCCAGCGAAAGATGTAACGGTGGTCTCCCTCCAGGCGAGTGAAGGATTCGTCTGTCAGTGAGGACACGCAGAGGAACCGCAGCTCGCGGGGTATCTGGTGGACCTGATAGGAGACACGCATGGCTTGCAGTGCATAGCCGTCCGGGTCGGGTGTGTCCAGATGGCAGTCCCATCGGTAGCGGGCCAGGGCCCCGGCGAAAAGGTTCTCTCTGATCGGCTGCAAGACCTCACGCAGAGCGTCGTCGATGGCCTGGTTGACCTGCAACGTCGTGTCGCGGATGGTGATGTGTCCGAAGATGAAGCTCACCATTGCGGCTGAGACCAGTGTGGTGCCCACGACTTCCAGTGACTTGACGACGACATCGTCATGGGCACGGTTCACGGAGAGGACGAGCGTAACCGCCCCCAGCACGAAGACCAGCAGGTTGTAGGTGCGGACGGTGCGCCGCACCTCGCTGATGAGGCGGCGTTGATCGCTCATGCGGATTCCCGGCGATCCTGTCAGACGGCTTCGCCGAGGAGCTGCCAGACGTCTGCAATGCAGTCTCCGATCTGGATACCGACCAGTGCTGTGTCCGGTTGGTGGTCCGTGAGGAAAACCGCTACCACGTCCCTGTCGCGCCCAAAGAGAATGCCGGCGTCGTGAGCGAGCCCTCGCAGGCTTCCGGTCTTGTGTGCCACTGGCAGTTCGTCCGGCAGGCGCAGCGGAAGACGGAAGTTGCGCATGCTGTTGCGCATGGCTCGCACCATCGGCTGCAAGTGGGGCTGCGAGGCGACGTACTGAAGGATGAGGGCCATATCGGCAGCTGTCGTTGTGCTCTCGCGCGCTGGCGCACCGAGTTCGTCATCGGTGAACCCCACGCGCATGCACGTATCAACCGTGCCGATTCTCCGCGCGGTCTGTGTCACGGCCGTCATGCCCACCCGGTCTGTCAGGTAGGAGCCGATCGGGTTGTCGCTGGTGGAGAGCATGAGGCAGCACAGTTCCTGCAACGTGAACGTGTGGTGGTCGTCGAATACCTCGAGCAGGGATGGATACGTGGTTGCGCTGAGATCTGAACGAGGCACGACCTGCTTGGCGTCCAGCTGTTCCAGGACGGTGATGACCAGTGGCACCTTCATGAGGCTGGCAGCCGGGAACGCGCGGCTCGCATCGCGTTGGACGCGGACGGGGTCACCGCGCAGGGACTGGAGAACGACGGCTCTTGAGGGCTGGTCACGGATGAAGTCATCGACGAGACTCTCCACGTCCATGCCAGTCCCCCGGATCTCTCGTCGCCGGATGTCCCAGAGTAGGGCGCGACTGACGTAGGCGTCTACGTCGCTACCTGGTACTGGCGCAAGGCGGGACGGATGATGGTGCTGGGGATCGCCTTGCCGATCTTGGGGGCGGCGGAGAGTCTCGCCAGCGACCGAGCTTGTCCCAGCACCAGATCCTCTGAACTGAACCGCCCCGGGTTCGGTAGAGATCTCAGATGATGGTTGTGACCTGGGGTTTCGTGGATTCCTTGTAGTGGTTGGCTTCGTACTCGACGGTCGGAACGTGCCCTATCTCACCGTGGAGTCGGCGGTGGTTGTACCAGTCGACCCACTCTGCGGAGGCCAACTCGACCTGGGAGAGGGACTTCAAGGGCCGTCGGGGCTTGATCAGCTCGGTCTTGAACAGACCGATCGTGCTCTCCATCAGGGCATTGTCGTAGGCATCGCCGACCGATCCGATCGAGGCGGCGATGCCCGCGGCGTCCAGATGCTCGGCGAGCCGGAAACTCGTATATTGCCTGGCGACCCTGCGTCCGAGTGGGGGATCAACTCGCCTGGCTGGACAGGTGTCGGCGTACACCCGACCACGTTCAGGTGTACGCCGACACCTGTATTGGTGAGTACCTCGTCGAGCGGTCCTGACCCTCCTACCGCGAATGCCACACTGAAGGACATGACGACCTCCACTCCACCGCTGAGGGAAGCCGCCCGCGCCATCGTCCTCGATGCCCAGGACCGCGTCCTGCTGCTGCGTTACGACGAAAACGGCGGTTTCTGGGCCACACCTGGCGGTTCCCTGGAGGACGGAGAGGACTACCCCACCGCGACGCTCCGCGAACTGCGCGAAGAACTCGGGATCGACGAGAAGGCCGTCGAGCTGGGGGCGCAGCTCGCAGAGCGCAGCGAGAACCACGTCGTCGGAGGGCGTGAGGTGCGTCAGGTGGAGAAGTACTTTCTGGTCCGCACCTCCGCAGCCGACATCGACCCGGCCCGCGCCACCCAGCCCGACGAGATCCGTGAGTACCGCTGGTGGACCCTCGCCGAGCTGCGGGCGACCCAGGAGAGGGTCTATCCCGAAGGACTGGCAGACCTGGTTGCGTCCGTCATTACAGGGGACATCCCGCAGCAGCCCGTCGTACTGGACTGACTCAGTACGGTCTGCGGCCGAGTGTCTTTCGCTGCGCCGCTTTGGCCCGGTGATTACTTGCAGCATGCCCAAACCCACGCCGCAGCTCGTAAGGGGGTGAGGCTAGCCTGGTGGCTTCCACATGAGGAGGCGATGTGCAGTTCACGGTCCTGCATAACACTGTGGTCGAGCGGCGCGGGCGGCAGGATGCTGTGTTCCTCCTCCATAGCGATTGGGACGACGACGGCTACCGGACCACTTTCGACCTGGTGTTGCTACGGCACGGGTCCCTCATCTCCGTCGGCCAGGTCAAGATTGCGCAGTTGGGGATGCGGGAACCTGGAACCCCCTCACTTCCAGAGCACTTCGATCACTTGGATGCCACGTTCTTCTCCGTGGGACAGGACGACAGGTATTACGTGGCGCTTCGCGAACTGGGCGTGGGATCAGAAGTCCTAAGTGCGCTGGGAGACATCGCGTTCAACTCCGCTCTATTTGAGCGGGTTCAGTACGAAGACGTCACTCTCCAGTCCCTGCTGCGCAGCGTTCGACCGAAGACGGTAATGCATCAATTCCGACGCATTGCGCAAGGCGGCGATCGGGTCGTCGACTATGCCTTCACTTACATCACTGCACCTTCACGAGCGCAGATTGCGCCGCTGCGACTGGACTTCGAGGTCGTCCCCAATGTTTCGCCTCCGACGAACGTCCACGCACTGATCGGGAGCAACGGGGTGGGGAAGACCCGTCTGCTGCAGAACCTCGCCCGGGCTGTCGCTGATGGCTCCGCTGCGCCAAGCGAGGTCGGACAGGTCATCGACTCTCTCGCCGCGGGAAACGATCCTCTATTCACCAATCTGGTCTCCGTTGCGCTTAGTGCCTTCGATCCGCTGGATCCGGTCCGGGCGACGAAGGGCGTCAACCATGCATATGTCACGCTCCGGCGTCTTCCGGTCATCGGCGACGCTCCGCCGAGCCTGAGCACAGCCGACCCGGCAGGCCAATTCGCCGACGTTGTCCAGACGCTGAACGGTGCGCGACTGGAACGCTGGCTAAAGGCAGTAGCGACCTTGGGGTCAGACGCACTGTTCCGGGACGCTCAGGTGGCTGCCGCGGCGCCGCTGGTCGCCGGTATCCCAGGCCTCGCCTCCGTCGACCCCAAGGCGTTGTTCAACGGCCTCAGCTCTGGTCACAAGATCGTGCTTCTGGCGATCACGCGTCTGGCAGACCTGGTCTCGGAACGCACACTCGTCCTGATCGACGAACCGGAAACGCATCTGCACCCGCCGCTCCTGGCTGCATTCATCCGTGCTCTGTCTGACCTGTTGGTCGATCGCAACGGTGTCGCGATCATCGCCACGCACTCGCCGGTCGTTCTGCAAGAGACCCCCCGTAAGTGTGTGTGGAAGGTCCACCGGTCCGGCGACGTCATGAAGGCGGAAAGGCCCGTTGCCGAAACCTATGGCGAGAACGTCGGCATTTTGACGCACGAAGCGTTCGGGTTGGAGATCACTCGCTCGGGCTTTCACCAGGTGGTCCAGCAGGCAGTCGACGACGGCATGGCGTATGAGGAGATCATCACCCGGTTTGAAGGCCAGCTCGGCGGTGAAGGACGCAGCCTGGCTCGAGCTCTGGTTGCTCTGCGAGACCAGCGTCAGGCCAGCAGCTGATGCGCCCCCTGCCTCTGCCTCGTCGCACCGCCCGCGAGACTTACCGAAGCTGTGTCCCAGGCATGCGCCAGCCCCTCAGACAGCAGCTCGAAGGCCTTGAAGAGCACGTCGTCGCCGCTTCGGCGCGCTTCGAAACGGCAGCACAGGCGGCCTCCCTCCACTCTCTCGACCGGATCTCGTTCACGCCAGCCTCGCCGGATATGGCCGCAGCCCTGCCTGATGTGTACACCCAGCGGATGGCGAAGGTCGGCCGGCCAGGGAGGGCGATCTATGACGAGCTGAAGATGGCGGCTGTGGTGTGCCCATTGTGCGGCCATAGAGAAGTCACCACGCTGGACCACCACTTGCCCAAAAGCATGTTTCCCCTGCTCGCGGTCACGCCTTCCAACCTCGTGCCCTGTTGCAGCGAATGCAATCGGACGAAGCGGTCGACTGCTCCTCGCGAGGCCGAAGAGCAGACGCTCCATCCGTACTTCGACAACATCGATGACGAACGGTGGCTGGCCGCGGAGGTGCTGCAGGGGACACCTGTCGCGTTGAGCTTCTTTGTCCAACCTCCGCAGGACTGGCCCAACATGCTTCAGGTGCGAGTCCGCCACCACTTCGAGACACTGGGCCTGGCAGGTCTGTATGCGGCCCAGGCCGCCACTGAACTGGCAGGAAACGCCTACGTGTTGCAGCGTACCTTCGACGCCGGCGGGGCAGAGGCCGTCCGGGAGCACCTCCAATTGAAAGCCGAGAGTTGGAACCAAATGTGGCGCAATCACTGGAAAGTCGCCGCTTATAGAGCCCTTGCCGCTAGTGACTGGTTCTGCACCTCGGGCGGAATGCACCAAGCTTCGTGGGCGGCAGCTCCTTCCACAGCATCACAGCACATCTGAAAGCCCGGTCGGCTCAGCTGATCACACAGTAGGAGACATGTGTCAACGGTCATTGAGATGCCCAGGTTGAGCTGCCCCGAGTTTCGTAGAGTCCGGTGATCTTGTTTCAGGCGGACTGCGGGACTCTTTCCTGGCCCTGCCAGAAGTCGCGTTCGTACTCGGCTGGTGGCAGGTAGTCGAGCGCGGAGTGCAGGCGTTCTTCGTTGTACCACGTGACCCATTGGAAGATCGCCCGCTCGACCTGGTCGACGTCCTTCCAGGGGCCTTGCATCTCGATCAACTCGGCCTTGAAGGTGCCGTTCAGCGCCTCGGCCATAGCGTTGTCATACGAGTCCGCGACGGAGCCGACCGACGCGGAGGCGCCGATGTCGGCGAGCCGGTCGGTGTATCGAATTGATACGTATTGCGACCCGCGGTCGCTGTGATGAACGAGGCCGGAGTCCTTCTTTACGTGTCGACGCCAGAGAGCCATCTCCAGTGCGTCCAGGGGCAGTTCGGTCCGCATGTGGTTCGCGATCTGCCAGCCGACGATCATCCGGGAGAACACGTCCAGGACGAACGCCACATACGCCCAGCCCGACCACGTCCGCACATACGTCATGTCCGCGACCCACAGCTGGTCCGGCTGCGACGCGGTGAAGTCGCGGTCGACCAGATCCGGCGGCCTCGGTGCCGACGGTTCGGGGACTGTGGTGCGCCGCCGCTGCCCGCGGATGACGCTTTCGAGGTCGAGTTCGGCCATCAGCCGCTCGACCGTGCAGCGGGCCACATCGACGCCCCTGCGCCGCAGTGCGCGGGTGATCCTTCGGGCGCCATAGGTGCCGCCGGATTGGGCGTGGATCTCCTCGATCACGGGCCTGAGCTGCTCGTCACGGAGCCGGTGGGCCGACTTGGGCCGCTTCTTGCGGGCGAAGTACGTCGACGGCGACAGCTGAAGCACCCGGCATACGGGATCGACCCCGAGGTCCATCTGACGCAGGTGGTCGATCACCTGCTCGGCCTCGTCCGGGGACGGTCGATCTCCTGGGCAAAAAACACCGAGGCGGCTTTGAGGATCTCGTTCGCCCGCTTCAACTCGGCGTTCTCCTTGCGGAGTTGCCTGAGCTCGTCGCGTTCGGCGGTGGTCAGCCGGTCATCGCGCTCGCCGTGGTCGGCTTCGGCCTGGCGGACCCACTGCCGCAGGGCTTCCTTGTGGATGCCGAGGTCCTTCGCTACGTGCGCGACAGGCCGGCCGGTGGTGCGGACCTCGCGGATCGCGCGCTCACGCAGCTCGTCGGGGTACTTCCGTGGTGCTGGCACTGATGTGGTTCTCCTTCGCCAGGACCGTAACCCTGGCATCAGGGACTCCACAAATCTCAGTACAGCTCAGTGCCTGGTGGAGGGAGGGGGGTTATGGCGGTGTGTGGGTGAGGTTGTGCTGGCGTCGTTCGAATTCGGGGGTGGCTTGGGTGATGTGGTGGGGGGTGATGGGTTGGTTGTACTGGCCTGTGATGCCGCGGGTGGTGCATTCCTGGGCGATGTCGTGGGCTGAGGGCGTTGTGGTGTGTGTGCGGTGGGTGGCCCAGATGTTGTAGATGCGCCAGTGGAGGAAGTGGCGGCGGAGGTTGGAGGGGCTGAGGGGGTTGCCGCCTCGTCCGAGGAGTCCGTGGGCGGCGAGGTGGGCGGAGAGCTCTTCGGCGGTGGGTTCGGTGCCGTGTTCGTCCTGGTAGTGCATCCAGGCCAGGTAGT
>NZ_JABERD010000323.1 GCF_013044505.1 Streptomyces sp. S3(2020)
ACCGTCGACCGTCTGACCGGGCGAGCCGCGCACCGACAACCCCGTCATGCCCCCACCCTCCGCACATCGCGCCCGGTGCGCTGCTCGCCCGGTCAGACGGTCGACGGTGGCGCAGGGTTGCCCCGGACGGGCCCGCCGCATCGGCGCGCGGTACGGCACACTGGAGGTTTGGCCGTGCGGAAGGGAAGTGCGTAGGTGAACGGACCGCTGATCGTCCAGTCCGACAAGACCCTGCTCCTGGAGGTCGACCACGAGCAGGCCGACGAGTGCCGTCGGGCCATCGCGCCGTTCGCCGAGCTGGAGCGGGCGCCGGAGCACATCCACACCTACCGGGTGACGCCGCTGGGGCTGTGGAACGCCCGGGCCGCCGGGCATGACGCCGAGCAGGTGGTCGACGCCCTCGTGCAGTACAGCCGGTATCCGGTGCCGCACGCGCTGCTCGTGGACGTCGCCGAGACCATGGACCGGTACGGGCGGCTGACGCTCAGCAAGCACCCCGCGCACGGCCTGGTGCTCACGACCACGGACCGGCCGGTGCTGGAGGAGATCCTGCGGTCGAAGCGGATCGCTCCGCTCGTCGGTGCCCGGCTCGACCCCGACACCGTCGCCGTGCACCCCTCCGAGCGCGGGCAGATCAAGCAGACCCTGCTGAAGCTGGGCTGGCCGGCCGAGGACCTCGCGGGGTACGTCGACGGCGAGGCGCATCCCATCGAGCTGGCCGAGGACGGGTGGGCGCTGCGGCCCTATCAGAAGCAGGCCGTGGAGAACTTCTGGCACGGCGGCAGCGGGGTCGTCGTGCTGCCCTGTGGTGCCGGTAAGACCCTGGTCGGCGCCGGCGCCATGGCGCAGGCCAAGTCGACCACCCTCATCCTCGTCACCAACACCGTCTCCGCCCGGCAGTGGAAGCACGAGCTGGTGAAGCGGACCTCGCTGACCGAGGACGAGATCGGCGAGTACAGCGGGACGCGGAAGGAGATCCGGCCCGTCACCATCGCCACCTACCAGGTGCTCACCACCAGGCGTAAGGGTGTCTATCCGCATCTGGAGCTCTTCGACTCCCGGGACTGGGGACTCATCCTCTACGACGAGGTGCATCTGCTGCCGGCTCCCGTCTTCAAGTTCACGGCGGATCTTCAGGCGCGGCGGCGGCTCGGGCTGACCGCGACCCTGGTGCGGGAGGACGGGCGGGAGTCGGATGTCTTCTCGCTCATCGGGCCCAAGCGTTTCGACGCGCCCTGGAAGGAGATCGAGGCGCAGGGGTACATCGCGCCCGCCGACTGTGTCGAGGTCCGGGTCAATCTCACCGACTCCGAGCGGCTCGCGTACGCCACCGCCGAGCAGGAGGAGAAGTACCGCTTCTGTGCGACCACCGCCACCAAGCGGAAGGTCACGGAGGCGCTGGTCAAGCGCTTCGCCGGGCAGCAGACCCTGGTGATCGGCCAGTACATCGACCAGCTCGACGAGCTCGGCGAGCATCTGAACGCGCCCGTCATCAAGGGCGAGACCTCCAACGCCCAGCGCGAGAAGCTCTTCGACGCCTTCCGGGAGGGCGAGATCAGCGTGCTGGTGGTGTCGAAGGTCGCGAACTTCTCGATCGACCTGCCGGAGGCGACGGTCGCCATCCAGGTGTCGGGCACCTTCGGGTCCCGTCAGGAGGAGGCACAGCGTCTTGGCCGGGTGCTGCGGCCGAAGGCGGACGGCCATCAGGCGCACTTCTACTCCGTCGTCGCCCGGGACACGATCGACCAGGACTTCGCGGCGCACCGGCAGCGGTTCCTGGCGGAGCAGGGGTACGCCTACCGGATCGTGGACGCGGACGAGCTGCTGGCGGGGGACACGGAGGGCTGACGGGCGTAGGGGCGCGGCCTGCCGTCGGGCGCCGCCGTCGGGCGCCCTACTTGCGGCGGACGCCCGCTTCCTCCGCGTACTCGCCGAGTATGACCACGTCGAAGGCGGCGCCCGCGAAGACGCGGATCGCGCGCAGGGCGTTGCCGAGGCGGTGGGTGGCGTGGCTGCCGGAAAGGGGGGTCGCTCCGGACGGGCGACCGGGGCCTGGGGTGAAGGTCGCTGCACTCATGTCTCCATGGTGGCTCCCCGGGCACAAGGAGGGCATCGGTCCCAGGTCCCCACTTCCCGTGCTACCTGGGTACCCCCTGAGGGTGGAGTCTCCCCCGGCGGAGGGAGGGGCGATCCCCTAGGGGACCCGGGAGGGGAAGGGCCACGCGGCGAAGGGTCGCGCGGCGAAATCGGTTGGCCGTCGTACCGTCCGCTCCCGTAAAATCTCCGCTTCCCCGCCTCCCACCCGGAGTGCCGCCGACCGGACGGAAACCGGCCGGCATGCCGCAGCACCTCAGCCCGCAGCACCTTCGGAGGCACCCCCTTGTCCACGCCCGTCGACGACCCCCTCGGCCGCGAACGCTCCCACCTCGCCGAGTCCCGGGCCGCCCTGCGCGCCATGCGTGAGGACGCCGAGTCCCTCGACATCAGCGACGTCACCGCGAACTGGGTCAACGCCCAGATCCTGGAGCGCCAGATCGGCGAGCGCATCAAGGCGCTGGCCGACCTCAGTGACACCCCGCTGTTCTTCGGCCGCCTCGACTATCTGCACGCCCCCGGCATCGATCTGGCCGAGGGTGCCGACGGCGAGCGCTTCTACATCGGGCGCCGCCATGTGCACGACCACGGCGGCGATCCCATGGTCATCGACTGGCGTGCGCCGGTCTCGCAGCCGTTCTACCGGGCGTCCAAGAAGGACCCGATGGACATCGCGCTGCGCCGCCGCTTCGGGTACACCCGCGGCGACATCACCGCGTACGAGGACGAGCACCTCTCCGACCCCGCCGAAGCGGCCACCACCAGCAAGCTCCTCCAGCAGGAGATCGAGCGGCCCCGCGTCGGTCCGATGCGTGACATCGTCGCCACCATCCAGCCCGAGCAGGACGAGATCGTACGGTCCGGGCTCGGCGGGACCGTGTGCGTCCAGGGCGGTCCGGGGACCGGGAAGACCGCCGTCGGACTGCACCGGGTCGCCTATCTCCTCTACGCCCATCGCGAGCGGCTGGCCCGTACCGGCACCCTCGTCATCGGGCCGAACCGGTCCTTCCTGCACTACATCGAGCAAGTCCTGCCGGCGCTCGGCGAGTTGGCGGTCAAGCAGGCGACCGTCGACGACCTGGTCGCCGGAAAGGTCGAGGTGCGGGGCGCCGACGACGCGGCCGCGGCGGTCATCAAGGGCGACGCCCGGATGGCGGAGGTGCTCCGGCGTGCCGTCTACTCGCATGTGACCCCGCCCACCGAGCCGGTCGTCGTCGTGCGCGGGTCGCGGCGGTGGCGGGTCCCGGCGTACGAACTCCAGGACATCGTGGGCGAGTTGCTGGACCGCGACATCCGCTACGGCGCCGCCCGGGACGCCCTTCCGCAGCGCATCGCGCACGCCGTGCTGGTGCAGATGGAGCGCTCCGGGGAGGCCCCGGACGACCGGGTGCAGGACGCGGTGGCCCGCAACAGCGCGGTGAAGGCGGCCGTGAAGGAGGTCTGGCCGCCTGTCGACCCGGCCAAGCTGGTGCTGCGGCTGCTGACGGACGCGGACTTCCTCGCCGTACACGCGGACGGGGTCCTCGGCGAGGACGAGCAGAAGACCATCCTGTGGGCGAAGGCCGTACGGTCCGTGAAGTCGGCCAAGTGGTCCGCCGCCGACGCGGTGTTGATCGACGAGGCGACGGACGTCGTCGAGCGCACGCACTCGCTCGGGCATGTGGTGCTCGACGAGGCGCAGGACCTCTCCCCCATGCAGTACCGGGCGGTCGGCCGCCGCTGCACCACCGGTTCCGCGACCGTCCTAGGCGACCTAGCGCAGGGCACCACCCCCTGGGCGACGCGGAGTTGGGGCGAGGCGCTCGCGCACCTGGGGAAGTCGGACGGGGTCATCGAGGAGCTGACGGCCGGTTTCCGTGTCCCGACGGACGTCATCACGTACGCCTCCCGGCTGCTTCCGCACATCGCGCCGGGGCTGACGCCGGTGGCGTCGGTGCGTGAGAACCCGGGGTTCTTCGATCTCCGGCCGGTCAGCGGCACGGGCGAAGTGGTCGCCGCGTGCGAGGAGTTGCTGGCCAACGAGGGCTCGACCGGTCTGATCGCTGCGGATGCCCGGATCCCGGTGCTGGCGGAAGCGCTGGCGGCGGCGGGCATCGGGTATCTCGATCCCGGTGAGGAGACGACCGAGGAGACCCGCCTGACCCTGGTCCCGGCCTCTCTCGCCAAGGGTCTGGAGTACGACTACGTCGTCCTGGACGAGCCGCAGGCGGTGGTCGACGGCGAGCCCGACGAGCGCACGGGTCTGCGACGCCTGTACGTGGCCCTCACCCGAGCGGTCTCGGGGCTGATCGTGACGCACACGGCGCCGCTGCCACAGGAACTCGCCGGGTGATCACGGGGTACGGGGTGCCGCTTGCGGTGCGTTGCCGGGTGCGGGTGCGTGGGGGCTTGTCGCGCAGTTCCCCGCGCCCCTGGGTGGGTGTCAGTGACGCCTGTTCAATAGTTCACCGCGTCCGTGGGTGACCTCTGTGTCCACTGCGCGGCGCCACTCCGCCACCGCCTGTGTCGACACCGGGTGGCCCCACCCCTCCGGTCTCGCCGCACCGCCGATGTGGAACGCGTCGATCCCGGCGGTCAGCAGGACCGGCACGTGGTCCAGGGTCAGGCCGCCGCCGACCAGCAACTGCTGTTCGTATCCCTGCTCCCCGCGTCGGCCCGCCTCGGCGAGCAGGGTGGGGAGTCCGTCGTCCACGCCAGAGGCGGAGCCGGCCGTGAGGTAGGTGTCCAGGCCCGGCAGGTCCGCCAGCTGTTTGCGCAGGGCGTCCCGGTCGGTGGCGTGGTCGATGGCGCGGTGGAAGGTCCACCGGCAGCCGTCGAGCTCGGCGACCACCCGCTCCACGGCCCCCAGGTCCACACCGCCGTCGGCGTCGAGGAAGCCGAGGACGAACTCCCGCGCCCCGGCCTCCCGCAGCTCGCGCGCGACCCGGACCACCTGGGAGACGTCCCCCGCGTCGAAGCCGTCCGCCAGCCGCAGCATCACCCGCAGCGCGATGTCGACGGCCCCGCGGATCCCGGCGAACGTCTCGACCGGCGGGGTCAGCCCGTCGGCCGCCATGTCGGTGACCAGCTCAAGACGGTCCGCGCCTCCGGCCTGGGCGGCGACGGCGTCCTCGACGTCGAGGGCGATCACCTCCAGGACTGCTCGCTTGCTCATGGGACCCCATTCGTCGGCGGTGGAAGGGCGGGAAAACGGCGGCTACAGGTCTAGTCCAATCTCCAGACTACGCCCGCGCCCGCCGCACCCGCGACAAGATCGGCCCCGTCCGCGGCTGAACATCAGCCGAAGATGTCCCGCTCCCCCGCCGCCGGCCGCGCAGAATGGGTCCATGGCCGATCTCGACGTCCTGCGCTCCCGTTTCGCCCACGCCCTGGAGGCGGCCAGGGGTGCCGGGTCCGCCGGCCCCGACCCCGCCCCGTACGCCGACGATCTCCTCGCCCGCTGGCAGGAGCCGCAGCGGCGGTACCACACGCTCGCGCACCTCACCGCGGTCCTCGACCACGTCGACGTACTGGAGAAGTACGCCGACGACCCGGACGTGGTCCGGCTGGCGGCCTGGTTCCACGACGCGGTGTATCTGCCGGAGCGCTCCGAGAACGAGGAGCGCTCGGCCCGGATCGCCGAACGCGCCCTGTCCGAGGCCGGGCTGCCGCAGGCGAGGACCGCCGAGGTCGCCCGGCTGGTCCGGCTCACCGTCACGCACGACCCGGCGGACGGCGACCGCGACGGCCAGGTGCTGTGCGACGCGGACCTGGCGATCCTGGCGGCACCGCCGAAGACGTACGCCGCCTACACGGCCGCCGTACGCGAGGAGTACGGCTTCGTGCCGAGCGACGCCTTCCGTGAGGGCCGGGCCGCGGTGCTGCGGCAGCTCCTGGACCTTCCGCGCCTGTTCAGGACGCCGTACGGACAGACGGAGTGGGAGACCACGGCCCGCTACAACCTCGCCGCCGAACTCGAAATGCTGTCGCCCTGACCGGCCCGCCCGCTTAGCCTGCCCGCATGACTGACATGGGCGGGGAACGCGTGACCGAGGCCGTCGAGAGCGCCGTGGCGCTGCTGCGGACGGCGGTGGACCGGGACTGGGAGGGGCCGCGGGCCGGCCGGTTGGAGTGGAGCTGCCGTGCGACGGCGTTCCACATCGCGGAGGATCTCATCGCGTACGCGGGGCAGTTGGCCGGCCGGGCGCGGGACGCGTACGTGCCCTTCGAGATCGTCCTCGAAGAGGACACCGACAACACCGGCGTCATCCAGGTCGTCGAGACCACCGGCGTACTCCTCGCCACCACGGTCCGCACCACCCCGCGTCACGTCCGTGCCTTCCACCCCTACCCGTTCCGCAGCGCGGGGCGCGAGGGCTTCGCCGCGATGGGCGTCGCCGAGGTGCTGCTGCACGCGCACGACATCGCTCAGGGCCTGGGTCTGGCCTACGAGCCGCCCGCGCACCTTCCCGAGTACGTCCTGACGCGGATCTTCCCGCACGTCCTGCCCGGCCCCGACCAGTGGCGCACCCTGCTGTGGGCCACCGGCCGCGGGGATCTGCCCGGCCGGCCCCCGGTCACCGCCTGGCGCTGGAACAACAACCTCGTGCTCGACACGGACCGGCTCACCCTGGAGGGCGTCTCACCGGCGGCCGCCGCCGACCTGGCCGCGGGCGGTTCCGGCGGGTTCGACTGGGTCGTGGGCGGGCCGTACCAGGGGACGCGGGAGGCGGCCGGGATGGTGCTGAAGGCGTATGAGGCGGGTGTGCACCGGCCGGAGTTCGGCCTGTTCGTCCTCGTCCGCCGGGAGGACGACCTCGCGATCGGCGGCATGGGCTTCCATGGCGCGCCCGACGAGGAGGGCCGGGTGGAGATCGGCTACGACCTCGTGGAGGGCGTCCGCGGGCACGGGTACGCGACGGAGGCACTGCGCGAGCTGTCCCGGTGGGCACTGGCACGCGACGACGTCCACACCCTCTTCGCCACGATCGACCGGGCCAACATCCCCTCCCAGGGAGTGGTCTCCCGCGCGGGCTTCACCAAGGCGAGCGAGGACACGGAGATCCTCGCCTACGAACTACGCAACTGACCTCCGGCCACGAACTAGGCACTGCGCACCGGCCACGAACCCAGGTCGCCGCCCCCCGTTACCGTTTTCGTGGCTCCGCAATGGGGCCTTCTACGAACCCCGGCCAGCAGCAGCGCCCTGATCCTCAGCAGGATCCCCGCACACGGGGCAGTCACACTCGTCGACCGAGTCGATCACGACCGGATGACCGCAGAAGTCACACGGCCGCATGCCCTCGCGCACCGAATCCCCCACAGGCACGTCATCGCTCATGACCGCCGCACTGCCACCCGACCACCTTGACCACAGACACAGGGCCCCCGGCCGCCAGCCCGGATCGCCGCCCCTCCACCACGCACCCAGATCCC
>NZ_JABERD010000324.1 GCF_013044505.1 Streptomyces sp. S3(2020)
CACACCTACCTACGGACCCGCCACCGCCGGGATCTGCGTGCGCGAGCCGATGCCGAGCTTCGCCAGGATGTGCTCGACATGGGCGTCCACGGTCCGCTTGGAGATGACCAGGCGCTCGGCGATCTCCCGGTTCGACAGCCCCTGCGCGACCAGCGCGGCGACCTCGCGCTCGCGCCGGGTGAGCACGTCGTTCGCGGACCGGGGCGCCGGGGGCCGGGCCTCGCTGCGGGGCACGTCCAGGTCGGCGCGTACGGCGTCCAGGACCTCCCCGGCCGACAGCCGGGCGCCCACGCCCCGCCACCGGTCGTGGTCCGCCGCCCCCAGCGCGGAGCGCACCGCCTTCTGCACCGCCTCCTGCTCCTCCAGGAGCCGCGGCAGCAGGGCCACCGGATCGCCGCTCAGCCGCCGTGCCGCCTCCCCGTACCCCAGCAGCCAGCAGGCCCGCACATGCCGCCCGTCGCGCGCCGCGTCCCAGGCGAGCGCCATGCAGGCCAGCCCCGCGACCAGCACCTCACCGATCTCGACGGCGGCCTCCAGACCCCGCCGCAGCTGCGTGACGCTCTCCTCGTGACGCCCGGCCAGCGCCAGGACGACGCCCTGCGCGGTGAGCGTGGCCCCGTACAGCTGGCGGTCACCGGTGCCCTCCAGGAAGGCGAGGCCCTCCTCGGCCAGCCGCAGCGCGCCCTCGGTGTCGCCGAGCACGCCCAGCAGCAGGGCGCCCTCGTAGTGGACGACGCCGATGGTCATGAGGTCTCCCGAGCCGATGATCCGGATCCGGGCCTCCTCGAACGCCACCAGCGCGCCGGTGTCCCCGGCGAGCGCGGACAGGGCGGCGAGATAGGCCTCCGCGAGGGTCACCACGAAGTGCTCGCCGGCGCTCCGGGCCACCTCCCGGGCCTGCGGAAACCGTTCCAGGGCGGTCTCCAGGTCCCCCGACCACACACTCATCGCACCGGTCATGAGCAGCCCCCAGGCGCGTTCGGCGCAGTCGGGCGGGGTGCGGTCGAGGCCCTTGTCGATCCAGTAGCGGCCCTCGGAGAGCGCCCCGGCGGACCGCCAGTACCCGCCGAGCCGGGCCGCCATCCACACCGCTTCCGCCGCCCGGCCACCGGCCCCGCAGCCGTACTCCAGCGCGGCCCGGACATCGGCCACGTCCTCCCGCACCGCCCGGTACAGCTCCACCTGGGCCGGGGTCGTGAACTCGTCCCAGAACCGGCCCACCAGGGCGTCGTAGAAGGCGAAGTGACGTCGTCGTACGGCTTCGGCGTCCCCGCTCTCGGCGAGCCGTCCGGCCCCGTACTCGCGGATCGTGTCCAGCAGCCGGTACCGGCCGCCGTCCTCCCCGATCCGGCGTACGACCGACTTGTCCACGAGCCCGATCAGCGCCTCCACGACCTCCTCGGCCGTGAGTCCCTCGCCCGCGCACACCTGCTCGGCGGCGGAGAGCCGGAAGGAGCCGGCGAAGACGGACAGCCGCGCCCACAGCAGCCGCTCCTGCGGGGTGCACAGATCGTGGGACCAGTCGATGGCCGTGCGCAGGGTCTGGTGCCGGGTGAGGGAGGTACGGCGACCGCCCGTGAGCACCTCGAAGCGGCGGTCCAGACGGGCGACGAGCTCGACGAGCGGGACGGCCCGCAGCCGTACGGCGGCGAGTTCCAGGGCGAGGGGGATGCCGTCGAGGCGCTCGGCCAGGGCGAGGGTCTGCTCGCGGTCGGCGGTGGTCGCGGTGACCTCCGCGGCGCGCTGGGTGAACAGGTCGACGGCGTCCTCGCGGGGCAGCGGCGCGATCGGCACACAGCGTTCGCCGGGGACGTCCAGGGGCTGCCGGCTGGTGGCCAGGACGCTCAGGCCCGCCGCCTCGCGCAGCAGGATGTCGCAGAGCATGGCGCAGGCGTCGACGAGGTGTTCGCAGGTGTCGAGGACCAGGAGGGTCCGCCGGTCCCGCAGGTGCTCGACCACGGCGTCCAGCACCGATATCCCCGACTGCTCGGGGAGTTCGAGCACCCCGGCGAGGGTCGCGGGGATCAACTCCGGGTCGTGCAGGGCGGACAGCTCGACGAGCCGCACCCCGTCGGTGAACCGGTCCGCCATCGAGCCGGCCGCGCGCAGTGCCGTACGGCTCTTGCCGACCCCGCCCGGGCCGACGAGGGTGACGAGTCTGGAACGCTCCAACCCGTCGCCGATGAGGGCGAGTTCATCGCTTCGCCCGACGAAACTGGTGAGCTCCACGGGGAGTTGTCCGCCGCGCCGCTGTCCGAAGCCGAAAGTCACTTGACAAAGAGTAGCCAGTTGGGCGCTGAGCGTGAATGGCGCACGGGAAACCCCACGCCACGGGTCCTGTGCGGCGTGGGGCGCGCCCGGCGGCTACCGCGTGTCCGCCCTGCTCAGGCGGTGCCGTGCCGCGAGACGTGGGGTGCGGTCGCCAGGGCCCAGATCACGAAGAAGTCGACGCCGACCATGATCACGGACCAGACGGGGGCATACGGCAGGAACAGGAAGTGCAGCACCAGGCTGGCCGAGGCCAGGAAGATGCCGGTCATCCTGGCCCACCAGGCGCCCTTGAGGACGCCGTAGCCGACGCCCATGAGGACCACGCCCAGAACGAGCATGGTCCAGCCCCAGCCGGTCAGGTTCATCTCGTAGACGTAGTCGTTGACCCGCTCGTACACGTCGTCCTTGGCGAGCGCGGAGATGCCCTGGAGGATCGCGAGGAATCCGTTGACCAGCATCAGGACACCGGCGAAGACGAGCCCGCCGGTCGCGAACCCGCTGCCGCCCGGCATGTCGGCCGGGGCGGGCGGCGTGGCCTGCTGGTGGTCCTTGTCCCAGACGGGTGGTGTGGCGGAGGGCGGTGTCGCATGCGGTTGCTGAGTCATGGTTCGACGATCTGCCCAGGCTCCGGCGGCCACCACGGGGACTAGGCCATTCGAGTGAGGGCCGGAGTGCGGTAGCGGGCGGGCGGATCTTCACTGGAGGGACTCCCACAGCCCCCTGGAGGCGATATGACCGGCTACCGCCGGACACTGTCGGCGCTGGTCGCGGCCGCCGCGCTCACCGGAGTCACGGGACTCACCGGCTGCTCCGACGACACCCCCGCGTCGGTGGCGAGCAAGGCCGCCTCCCTCGCCTCCCAGGGCGCGGACGTGTTCGCGTCGGCGACGGCGGAGGCCAGCGCGAGGTTCGACGACGTCAAGAACGGCGTCGACGTCAAGGGCGACGTGAAGCTCGGCACGGTCACCGCCTCCGGCGGGCGCTCCGAGGCCGAGGTGACCGTGACGAACACCGGCGGCTCGCAGCGGTCCTTCCTGGTGCAGGTGAACTTCACCGACGGCGGCGGGAACCTCCTCGACGCGGTCGTGGTGACCGTCTCCGACGTGGCGGCGGGCAAGTCCGGGAAGGCGACGGCCCGCAGCAACCGCGAGCTGTCCGGTGAGGTGAAGGCGGAGGTCGGCAGAGCGGTCCGTTACTGACCCGGTGAGCTCAGGTACCTGCCCGGTGAGCTCAGGTACCGACCTGGCGAGCTCAGGCCATCCAGAAGAAGACCGCCGTCATCCGCTTCTCCTCCAGGGTCGTGCCGCAGTACCCGGTCGCGCTGTGCACCAGGTTGGCGCTGTAGAGCAGCAGCCGGTTGTACCGGTGCGGCACGCGTACGTCCTCCTCGAAGGCGTCCGGTGCCACGAACCGGGTGCCGAGCGCGTCGACGAGGTTGTTGTGCGGGGCCTGCACGACGTTGCCGCCGAGGCGGCCGCCGGGCAGGGACTGGCGGTAGAAGCTGGTCCCGCAGTCCTTGGGGACGCCCGGGTTGAGGTAGAGGACCGCCGCGTACCGGCACAGGTTGCGTGAGTCGGTGTGCGGGCGGGGCGTGCTCTCGCCCTCGCCGACGACCTGGACGCAGTTGTGGTTGAGGGTGCCGCCGCCGGGTGTGCGCTGGACCCACAGCTCCTTGGCGCCGGTGGCCTGCCGCACCAGCCGCTCGACCCGGGCCAGCTCGTCCGGTGCCAGGCCCGGCATGGCCCGCAGCCCCGGCCAGGCCTCCGGCTTGTGCGGGTGGCCCTCGACCCAGTCGTCCTTGGCCAGACACCGCTCCCGTACGGCGTCCGGGTCGGGCAGGACGTCGTCCAGGACCCAGTAGTCGCGGCCCTTGGTGGGCTTGCGGTAGGGGAGCACGGGAAGGGTGGCAGGGGGGTGTGGGGGCATGCCCGGAATCTAGGACCGGGCCCCGCCATGACTCACCCGCAAAGCGGTCAGGACTCCCCCGGGAAGCGGTCAAGGTTTCGGTAATTCACCAGTAACGCCCGCTGCCTAAGGTCCCACCCATCGGCCCTGTTCCGAACACATTGGCCACGAGCAGGGCCGAGTCATGCCCCTCGGGACGGGAGCCGCCGTATCCCTCCTGTGGGGGGTAGGGATACACGCCGGGAGCCCCGCGAGACCTGTGAGGTCACCCATCGCGGGGCCTCCGGTCGTCCGCCCGGTCATTCTCACATGTCCGGACATTTTGTTTGTCCGGTCATATTCCGGTCAAAACAGGAAACCGGGCTAGAGTGCGGCCCTCATGAGCAGCAGAAACGCAGAAACGGCGGACGGTGCCGTGCGCCGACCGGCGCCGCCCGTCCTGCGGCTGTATCTGCTCGGCGGCTTCCGCGCACAACGGACCGACGGAGCTCCCGTCGCCGACCGCTGGCCGCGCCCCAGCTCCCGTCGCCTCGTCGAACTGCTCGCCGTCTCCCCCGGCCGGGTACGGCACCGCGAGGAGATCATCGAGATGTGCTGGCCCGACACGGCCGGCACCCCCGCCGCCCTCGGCAGCCTCCGCGTCGCCCTGCACGCCGCCCGCCGCGCCCTGGAGCCGGAACTGACGGCCCGCACCCCCTCCGCGTACCTCATCGGCGAGGGCGCACTGCTCCGCCTCGCACCCGACACGGTGTGGATCGACGCCGACCAGGCCGAGACCCTCGCCGAACGGGCCCTGCGCGCCGGGACCACGCGGGAGCTCGCCACCGCCCTCGACACCTTCACCGGCGAACTGCTCCCCGAGCACCGCTACACCCCCTGGGTGGAGGCCCGCCGCGAGCGGCTCGACGCGCTGCGCGACTCCGTACGCCTCACCCTCGCCGAGGCCTATCTGTCCGACGGCGAGACGGAACGGGCCGCGGCCACCGCCCGCCGGATCCTCGCCGACAGCGCCGCCGAGGAACGCGCCCACCGGGTCCTGATCGGCGGCTACCTCCGCCAGGGCATGCGGCGCCGTGCCCTCGCCCAGTACCACCAGTGCCGGCGCGCGCTGGACGCCGAGTGGGGCATCCGGCCGGGCCCCGAGACCGAGGCGCTGCACCGCGCCGCACTGGCCACCTCCACGCCGGTCCTACGACGTCCCGCTCCCGCCGGTCCGACACCGCCGCCGGCCGTCGTCGACGCCCTCGCGACCTCGCCCTTCGTCGGCCGCCGCGCCGAACTGGAAGGCCTCCTCGACCCCGCCCGCCCCGCGCTGTCCGTGGTCGGCGGCGAGGCGGGCATCGGCAAGACCCGGCTGGCCGCGGAGGCCGCACGGCGGGCCGCGGCGGACGGCGCGACCGTGCTGTGGGGCGCGGGCCACGACACGGCGGAGCACGCGCCGTACGGCCTGTTCGTGGAGGCCCTGGAGGGCTGGCTGGCCGGCCGTCCGGCGGCCGAACGGGCCCGGGCGGGCGCGGAGTACCCCGAACTGGCGGCGCTGCTGCCGTCGCTGGGCCAGATCGGACCGGCGCCGGGGCGCGGCGGCGGCCCCGCGTACGAACGCGAGCGGATCTTCACCGCCGTCTCCGCGCTGCTGGCCTCGGCGGCGGCACCGGACGGCGTGCTGGTGGTGCTGGACGACGTCCACACCGCCGACACGGCGTCGCTGCACCTGCTGAGCCGGCTGGCCCGCCGCACCCAGGGGTCCGCGAAGGTGCGCTTCCTGGCCACCTACCGGCCCGAGGACCTCCCCGAGCCGGACCCGCGCCGCACCCTCCTCGACACCCTCGTCCGCCGGGGAGCGGCCCGTCTGCTCCGCCTGCCCCGACTGGACCGCGCGGACTGCCTGACCCTGGCGGCCGACGCGATGAGCGGCGACGACGCCTCCCCGAGCCCCGAACGGGTCTGGGAACTCTCCCTCGGCCACCCCCTGTTCGCCCTGGAACTGGCCAAGGCGACCTCCGGGATGCTCGCCTGCGAGTCCCTCACACCCCCGGAGGGCGTCCGCCTCCTGGTCACCGAACGCCTTTCCCGGCTCGGCCCGGCCGCCCGCCGGGTCATCGAGGCCGTGGCGGTGGCGTGCGGCGGGGTCGCGGCACTGACGGACGTGCAGGAGGTCGTGGGCGCCACCGCGGAGGCGGACGACGGCATCGACGCCGCGCTCGCCGCCGCCGTACTGGAGGAACGGGCCGTGGCGGCGGACGGGCGGACCGTGCCCGGGCTGGGCTTCCGGCATCCGCTCATCCGGCTGGTGTGCCGGGAGCGCCTCTCGGTCGCGCGACGCCGCCGACTGCACGCCGCGTACGCCGAACTGCTGCTGCGGCGACGCCCCGCCGCGGTGGACGCCGTGGCAGCACACCTCACGGGCGCCGACGACCCGCGCGCCGCGGACCATCTGCACCGCGCGGCGGTCCGGGCCGCGGCGGTCGGCGCCGACGACACCGCCGACCACTACTACGGCGAACTCACCGCCCGGCTCGACGCGGTCACCGTCCGGGCCGCCCACATCCGCCTCGACCACGCCGCGGTGCTGCGCCGCATGGCCCGCCACGAGGACGCTTCGCGAGTCCTGCGGGAGGCGCTGACGGATCTGCGCAGGCACGGCAGCGCGGACGAACAGGTGCGGGTGGCCGCCCAGTTGGCGGAGACACTGGCCAGGACGGGGGCGCCTGAGGAGGGGTTCCGTCTACTGGACGCGTACCGCCCGAGCGAGGGGTTGTCGGCGGAGACGGTCGCGGCGCACTGGATGGCGCGGGGCGTGCTGTGTTTTGTGACGGGCGACTACGAGGGTTCGCTGACCGCGGCGAGGGCGGCGGAGCGAAACACGGGTGACGGTGACGCCGCCAGGGGCGCGGGGCTGCATCGATGTGCGGCTCCGCCGCGGGGCGCGACCAGCCACAACGCACCCGCACACGCACTTCTCGCCCGTGCGCTGGCCCAACAGTCCACGGCACTCGCCCTCACCGGAAGACTCCCCCAGGCCCGCGCGACCGCCGACGCCGCCCTCCCCCACGCCGAGGCACACGGCGACCCCCGACTGCTGGCAAGGGTCCTGTCGATCCTGCGCGAGCACGCGAGACGCTCGGGCCGGCTACGGGAAGCCGCCGCGATCGGCCGCCGCGCCCTCGACCTTGCCGACGGTTGCGGAGACCCGGACGCCGCCGCCTTCGAACGCGCCAACCTCGCCGAGATACACCTCCTGCTCGGCGAGTTCGAGGACGCCGCCGCCCTCGCCTGCGACGCCGTCGCGGAGGCCGAGGCCCGCC
>NZ_JABERD010000325.1 GCF_013044505.1 Streptomyces sp. S3(2020)
GACCACCGTGATGTCCACTTTCCTTTGCGGCGGGAGCGTGAGGTGTGGATAAGGGACGGGCGGTGGGGTGGATGCCTGCGGCTGCCTGTGCGGCTTCGGTGGGGGCTTGTGTCGCGCAGTGCGGTTCGTTGTGGGTCGGTGCCGCACCGGGGGGTGTCCGTCCTCGGTCGGGCGGTGCTGTTTCTTCAGCGGTCAACTTGGTTGGGCGCCCGACGCTGCGGGCGGACACCCCCCGGTACGTCCCCTGCTCGCCGTTGCGCAAGCTCGGGTCCCGTCCCGCCTGGGGGCTCAGTTCATCCGTCTGCTCGTCCGAACAGCGGTGCCAGCAGTAGTTGGGCGGCGCCCTCCGCGACTCCCCTGGGGCCGCCGTCGGCGAGTCTCACGGGTACGGCGTCCGCACCCCGCGCACGTTCGTCCAGTGCCGTCCACACTCCTCGTACGAACGCCTCCGGCGCCGCGGTGACCGTGCGGCCGCCGAGGAGTACCACGTCGATGTCGAGCAGGCCGACCAGGTTCGCGGCGCCCGCGCCCAGCACCCGGGCCGCTGTCGCCGTGTCCCCCTGTGCCACCGCTCCCAGGCACAGGGCCTCGATACAGCCCCGGTTTCCGCAGCCGCAGGGCGGTCCGTCGAGCTGGATGACCTGGTGGCCGAACTCTCCCGCGCCCGTGCGGGCACCCCGGTGCACCTTGCCGCCGATCACCAGGCCGGCCCCCAGTCCCGTACCGAGATGCAGATACGCGAAGGAGTCGGCCTCGTCCCCGACGGCCAGGCCCAGGGCAGCCGCGTTGGTGTCCTTGTCGACGACGACCGGCATGCCAAGTCGCCGCGCCAGTGCGTCACGGAGGGGGAAGCCGTCCCACTCGGGGAAGCCGGTGACGCGGTGCAGGACCCCTCGTCCGGGGTCGAGCGGTCCCGGCAGGGCCACTCCCAGGCCGAGTACGGACGTCGGCCGCAGCTCCGAGAGCAACGCCTCGGCGAGGCCGGCCACCCCCTCCACCACGGCGTCAGCCCCCGACCCCAGGTCCATCGCGACGCACCGCTCCCCCACCACGGTCCCGTCCAGGTCGACCAGCACGGCCCGCAGCTCGTCCCGGTCCAGGTGCGCTCCCAGTGCGTGGCCGGCCTCCGGGACCAGCCGCAGGACCGTCCGGGGCTTGCCGCCCGTCGATGCCCGGTGCCCCGCCTCCGTCGCGAGGTCCTCCTCGCGGAGCCGGGCGGTGATCTTGCTGACGGCCTGGGGGGTGAGGCCGGTGCGGTCGGCGAGTTCCAGGCGGCTGATGCCCCCGGCTCCCGCGGTGCGCAACAGGTCGAGGACCAGCGCGGTGTTGTGGCTGCGCAGCCCGAGCAGATTCACTCCGGCCGCCGATTTCCTCGTCCTGTCCACGCCACCATTCTCCCTACCGCTTGCACTTTGGCAACAGCGTTGCCAAAGTGGGAGGCATGACTGGTACGACTGGTATCCCTCTCCGCGTGGGTCTCATCGGCTACGGCCTCGCGGGCTCCGTCTTCCACGCCCCGCTGATCGCCGCGACCGAGGGCCTGGTCCTCGACACGGTGGTCACCTCGAACCCCGAGCGCCAGGAGCAGGCCCGCGCCGAGTTCCCGGACGTACGCGTCGCCGCCACGTCCGACGAGTTGTTCGAGCAGCGGGCCGGCGAGCTGGATCTCATCGTCATCGCCTCGCCCAACAAGACGCATGTCGCGCTCGCCACCGCCGCTCTTGAGGCCGGTCTCCCGGTCGTGGTCGACAAGCCCGTCGCCGGTACGGCGGCCGAGGCGCGGAGCCTGGCCTCGCTCGCCGAGGAGCGGGGGCTGCTTCTGTCCGTGTTCCAGAACCGGCGGTGGGACAACGACTTCCTGACGCTCCGCAAGCTTCTCGCCGACGGCGAGCTCGGGGACGTATGGCGCTTCGAGTCCCGCTTCGAGCGGTGGCGGCCGCAGCCCAAGGGCGGGTGGCGGGAGTCCGGTGACCCGGCAGAGATCGGAGGTCTGCTGTACGACCTCGGCAGCCATCTCGTGGACCAGGCACTCGTCCTCTTCGGTCCCGTCACCTCGGTGTACGCCGAGTCCGACATCCGGCGGTCGGGGGCTTCCGTCGACGACGACACGTTCATCGCGCTCACGCACGCGAGCGGCGTCCGGACCCAGTTGTACGCCACCGCCACCACCGCCCAACTCGGGCCCCGCTTCAGGGTGCTGGGCTCGCGGGCCGGCTATGTGAAGTACGGCCTCGATCCCCAGGAGGCGGCCCTGCGGGACGGCGAGCGGCCGGCCGAGGGCAAGGGCTGGGGTCTTGAGCCCGAGGCGCTGTGGGGGCGGGTCGGTGCCGGTGAGTCCCCGCTGACCGGGGGCGGTCGGCCCGAACCGACCCTCGCCGGCGACTACCCCGCTTACTATGCGGCCGTGGCGAAAGCTCTGCTCGACGGCGGTCCCAACCCGGTGACCGCACTGGAGGCGGCCGCCGCCCTCGACGTGCTCGAGGCGGCCCGCCGTTCGGCCCACGACGGAGTGGTGGTGAAGCTGTGACGCAGCGCGGCGAGTTGACCCCGAAGTTCCACCCGGAACTGACCCCGCCCATCGAGGAGTTGGAGGCCCAGGAACGTCGTCTGGTCTTCCGCCAGTTCACGCACGACGACGCCTGGGCCCTGGGTTCCCTGCTGGTGGAGCTGGCCCGGGAGCGGCAGGCCCCCGTCGCCATCGACATCCACCGCTCCGGCCAGCAGCTCTTCCACGCCGCCCTGCCCGGCTCCGCCCCGGACAACGACGCCTGGATCAACCGCAAGCGGCGGGTGGTGGAGCGCTACGGGTCGGCCTCGTACCTGGTGGGCGCCCGCTTCCGCGCCAAGGGGACCACTTTCGAGGAGTCCTCGCGTCTGGACGCGGACGAGTACGCGGCCCACGGCGGTTCCTTCCCGATCACCGTGGAGGGCGTGGGGGTCGTGGGCTCGGTGACGGTGAGCGGTCTGCCCCAGCTCCAGGACCACAAGTTCGTGGTGGAGGCGCTGGAGGAGTTCTTGGAGAAAAACGTGTAGGTCACCCACTCAGGGGCGCGGGGAACTGCGCGACCAGCCACGCACGGCCCGCGGCTGACGTACAGGCCGCAGTTCCCCGGCTCTCCCAGCGGAGCGTCTACGCGTCCTTGAACTCCTGCCGCTGACGGCCGAGCCCCGCGATCTCCAGCTCCACCACGTCTCCGGCCCGCAGGAACGGCTTCGGCTCCGGCTGCCCCAGCGCCACCCCCGCCGGCGTCCCCGTGTTGATCACGTCACCGGGGTACAGCGTCATGAACTGGCTGACGTACCGCACCACTTCCGCCACCGGGAAGATCTGCTCGGCCGTCGTCCCGTCCTGCTTCAGCTCCCCGTTGACCCAGAGTTTCAGGGAGAGGTTCTGCGGGTCCGGGACCTCGTCCGCCGTCACCAGCCACGGGCCCAGCGGGTTGAACGTCTCGCAGTTCTTGCCCTTGTCCCAGGTCCCGCCCCGCTCGATCTGGAACTCCCGCTCGGACACGTCGTGCGCCACCGCGTACCCGGCGACATGCGCGAGCGCCGCCTCGTGCGAGTCGAGGTAGCGGGCGGTGCGTCCGATGACCACGGCCAGCTCGACCTCCCAGTCGGTCTTCTCGGACTTGCGGGGCACGAGGACGGTGTCGTGCGGGCCCACGACCGTGTCCGCGGCCTTGAAGAAGATGACGGGCTCGGCGGGCGGCTCGGCACCGGTCTCGCGGGCGTGGTCGTGGTAGTTCAGGCCGATGCACACGATCTTGCCGATCCGGGCGAGCGGCGGTCCGACGCGCAGCCCGGTGGCGTCCAGCGCGGGCAGTTCCCCGGCCTCCGCGGCCGTCCGGATCCGCCCGAGCGCCGCGTCGTCGGCGAGCAGCGCTCCGTCGATGTCCGGGACGAGACCGGAGAGGTCCCGCAGCGTCCCCTCGGCGTCGAGCAGCGCGGGCGTCTCCGCTCCCGCCGTACCGACTCGCAGCAGCTTCATGATCACAATCTCCCTCGATCGCGGGGTGTCGTCCCATGGGTGCAGCCATCGGATGACTGGTCGATCCTCCAAGGTCGACGTCCGGTCCGCAATACCCGGTTCACGGACTGGACCGGAGGGCTCTCAGGGCCTCGGGTGGTCTCAGCGGTAGAGCGCCGCCCGCTCCACCGCGCTCCACGTCGTACTGGTGACGACGTACAGCGCGGCCGCCAGCGGCACCACCGCCACGGTGAAGAGCGTGAAGAAGGACATGAACGGCATGACCTTGCTCATCGCCCCCATCCCGGGCACCGGCTGTCCGTCGACCACCGGTACGGCCGGGTTCGCGGCCATCATCCGCCTGGTGCGGCGGAAGTTGAAGACGGCGACACAGGCGACCAGCGCGAACAGCCCGACGTACACGAGCCCCGCTCCCCCGAAGGCGCCTCCGTCGCCGAGCGCGTCCGCCCAGCGGTTGCCGAGGGGCGCGGCGAACAGTTCATGGGTCAGGAGGGGGTTCGTCGTGTTCGAGAACAGGTGGTAGAGGAGGAAGAACGCCGGCATCTGGCACAGGCTCGGCAGACAGCCGGACAGCGGGGACACCTTCTCCTCGGCATGCAGGGCCAGTACGGCCTTCTGGAGCTTCTCGGGGTTCTTCGCGTGCTTCCTGCGCAGCTCGGCGATCTTCGGCTGGAGTTCGGTGCGGGCCTTCTGTCCGCGCGCCGCCGCGCGGGACAGGGGGTGCACGAGGAGTCGTACGAGCGCGGTGAACAGGACGATCGCGCCGGCCGCGGCGGATGCGCCGAGCAGCGGGTGGAGGAGGTCGGCGAGATGCTCGACCAAGGTGGCGAAGACGGACATGGGTGAGCCCTCCGGGGGTCTCGTCAGTGCCGGGAGTGGGAACAGACGGCATGACGACCCGCGTGATGGCGCACAGTCGTACGTCGCGTATCGCGTGTCGCGTGTCGTACGTCGTATGTCAGGAAAGGGAAGCCTGTGCCCCTACGCGGTGGTCGCCAGGAGGGCTTGTCCGGGTGCGCGGGGCCTGGTGCGGCCCTTGGCGTCGGGGTCGCGTTGCGACAGGAAGGCCGTACGGCGGGCGCGGTCGCGGATGGCCGTACGGACCCGGGTGGGCGGTACGGCGGGTGCGCAGCGCGCGACGAGCAGGGAGCAGGCGGCGAAGGCGGAGCCGGCCGCGGCGGTCGCCGCGAGGGCGACGGTGGCGGAGAGGCTGCCGGTGTCGAGGAGCGCGACCTGGAGGAACAGGAGCAGCAGGGGTACGGCGGGGCGTGAGCCGCGGATCATCGACCGCCCCTCCCCTCGCTCACCGGATGTCTCGCCGGTGCTCTGACCGGACGACGTACGTGATTCGTACTTCTGTCGGTTATACCTGATCGGTCACGATCGGCTCCAGCAGCCGCTTGGGCTTCAGCAGAGCCCGGCTGACCGGGTCCACCGGGTCCGGATCGAGTCCGGGGCCCGGCGTCATGAGGACGTCGGCGGGCGGTACGACGGTTGCGCAGGCGGGGCACTCGCCGTACGAGCCGATTTCGGTGCCGCACTCCGCGTGCCGGAAGGCACGCAGCACCGTCTTGTCGTAGTGCTCGCGACCCCACCACCCGAGTGAGCGCACCACCGGCCACAGCTCGATGCCGCGGTCGGTCAGGACGTACTCGTCGCGCGGCGGCGACTCCTGGTACCGGCGCTTCTCCAGGACGCCCTCCTCGGTGAGCATCTGGAGGCGGGCGGCGAGGACGGCGCGGGGGATGCCGAGGTGACCGAGGAAGTCGTTGTAGCGCCGTACGCCGTAGAGCGCGTCGCGGACGACGAGAAGCGTCCAGCGCTCGCCGACGACCTCCAGCGCGCGGGCCATCGAGCACTGCTGTGTCACGTAGTCCTTGCCCAGTGCCATGCCGTCCACCTCAGTCACTTTGCGAGCAGTTGGTTCATTGACCGAACTGACACTGTTACGGTACTCCACATGACTAGGTTCAGTGAACGAACCATCACCGTCGAGGCTCCGGCCCCGGCACCCCTCGCCGCCGGGCCCACCCTCGCCCTGACCAGCGCCGCCACCGCCGTCGCCCTGATGACGTACACCGCGCCGATGGTCACGCTCCCCGACATCGCCGCCGCCCTGCACACCCCGCTCTCCGCCCAGGCCTGGCTCCTGAACGGCACCCCGCTCGGTCTCGCCGCCCTCCTCCTGGTCGCCGGCAGTCTCGCCGACGACTACGGCCGCCGCCGGATCTTCGTCGCCGGCACCCTCGCGCTCGGCCTCACCACGGTCCTCGGCGCCTTCGCCTCCACGACCTGGCTGTTCACCCTGGCCCGCATAGCCCAGGGCGCGGCCAGCGCGGCCCTCCTCGCGAGCAGCCTCGGCCTGATCGTCCACGCCTACCCGACACCGGCCGGGCGACTGCGGGCGACCGGGGGGTGGGGCGCGTTCGTGAGCGGCGGGATCGCGGTGGGACCGATCGTGACCGGCGCGATGCCGAGTTGGCGGTTGTCGTACGTCGTGCTGGGCGCCGCGGCCGTGGTCGTGGGGGTGCTGTCGGCGCGCGCGTTGCCGTATTTCGGTGAGGGGGAGGGGAGGGGGATGCCGGGCGTCGTCGCGGAGGGGAAGGTGACATCGGACCTCGTCACGGAGGGGAAGGTGACGCCGGACCTCGTCGCGCGGGAACAGGTGCCTCTGGGCGGGCACGCGTCCCGCTCCCCTCGCGGCGGCCGCCCCGACATCGGTGGAGCCGTGGCCTTCGGATCGGCCCTGGTCGCCCTGGTCGCGGCCCTGACGCTGGGCCGGGACGGCTGGCTGCGGGCACCTGTGGGCCTGTTGCTGCTGGCCTCGCTGGTGCTGCTGGCGCTCTTCGTCATGGTCGAGCGGCGCGCGGCGCGGCCGATGATCGACCTGGGGCTGCTCCGCCGCCCCCGCTTCCTCGCCTCCTCCGTCGGCGGGCTGTTCACGGGGCTCGCGGTGATCGGCCTGTTCAGCTTTCTGCCCGCCCTGCTCCAGCAGACGATGCGGCTGTCGCCGATGGACACGGCCTGGCTGTTCCTGCTCTGGTCCGGGCTCTCCTTCGCCGTGGCACTCCAGGTACGCCGGCTGTCCGGCCGGGTCCACCCGCGTCTGCAACTCACCCTCGGTTTCCTGCTCCACGCGGCCGGCGTCCTGACCATGCTGGGCTCCCTCGACTCGGACTCCTGGACCCGCCTGCTCCCCGGCCTGATCGTGGCGGGAGTGGGCAGCGGTCTGCTGAACGCCGCGCTGCCCCTGCTCGCCGTGGAGTCGGTACCGGCTCAGCGCGCGGCGATGGGGTCGGGGGCACAGCAGACCCTCCGGTACGTCGGGTCGTGTGCGGGGGTTGCCCTGACGATCGCCCTCGCGACCTCCTCGGGCGGGGGTCTGGCCCGGGGTGCGGATGTCGCGATGGTGGTGTCGGCGGGGCTGGCCGTGGTGGCGGG
>NZ_JABERD010000326.1 GCF_013044505.1 Streptomyces sp. S3(2020)
GGGCGGGCGGCGGCCGGGGGGGTTGGCGTCCGGGACGGTCTGGGGCGGGGGGTTGCTGCCGGCGGCCCGGGGCCGGCTGCCCGAGCTGTACGGGGCCGGCCGGCGGGCGGGGCGGCGCGCGGCCGCGGGGCGGTGGGGGGCGGGGTGCGACGGGCGCCGGCTGCGCCCGGCCCCCGTGCCCGCCCCGCCCGCCGGCGCCGGCCTCGCCCGCGTGACCACCCGCCAGGCGGTCCAGGCCACCGCCGGCTCGGCCGTCGCGCTCGTCGTGGGGCAGCTGGTCTCCCCGGAGCGCTGGTACTGGGCCGTCGGCGCGACCTGGTGGGTCTTCGTCAACACCACCTCGCGCGGCGAGACGCTCGTACGCGGCTTCCGGCGGGTCCTCGGCACGGTGATCGGCATCGGCCTCGGCCTGCTCGTCGCCGTCCCGCTGGCGGGGTCGGCGGTGCCCTCGGCCCTGCTCCTGGCCGTCTGTGTCTTCGGGATCTTCTACACGGCCGCGGTGTCGTACACCTGGATGATGCTCTGCGTCACCGTCCTCGCCGAACTGCTCTACGGCCTCCTGGGCCTGCTCAGCCCCGGCCTGCTCGCCCTGCGCCTGGTGGAGACCGGCATCGGGGCGCTCGGCGCGATGCTCGCCGTGCTGTTCGTGCTGCCGGTCAGCACCCACACCACCACCGACGCCTGGATCCAGCGCGCCCTGCGCTGTGTCCACGCCTGCACCGCCGAGGCCGCCGCCCGCCTGCGTGACGTGGCCGGCGCCGACCCGGCCCCGCGCGTGGCCGAACTGGAGCTGCTGCTCGGCCGGGTACGGCTCTCGGTCGCGCCGCTGGTGCACCCGCTCACCCCGATGCTCGGCCGCAAGCAGCGTGCCCGCCGGGTGCTCGCCCTGCTCGACGACTGCGCCCGCGAGGTGCGCGGCCTGGTCGCCGTCGCCGCCGACCCCGAGGCCTCGCACGACGCCCGGCTGGCCGCCGCCTGCTGGCGGGTGGAGGCCGCGGTGGAGGCGCTCACCGGCGGCGGAAGCGTCGCGGTCACGGACCAGCCGCTCGCCGTGGAACCCGCGCTGGCCCACCTCCACGGCCTGGAACGGGCCCTCGCCGAGCTGGCCACGCCGCTGCGGACGCCGTCCGGATCGCCTTTGGTCGGAGCCTGACCTCTGCCGAGCCCGCGGAAGGTCGACGAGATCGTCCCCCATTTGGTCTAGACCGTTGCTGATCCACTGCTACGGTCGCCCCGAACGGCACAGGACCGAGAGGGGACAGCGGTGGCAGAACGGCAGCGGAGGGCCTTCATCGGGTCGTTCACGGCGGCCGGGGGGCCCGGCATCGTGACGGCGGCCGTGGACCCGGACAGCGGCGCCCTGACGCCCCTGAGCAGCGTGGACCGCGTACCCGACCCCTCCTATCTGGCCCTGGCGCCCGACGGCGGCACGCTCTACGCGGTCAGCGAGACCGCCGACGGCGCGGTGGCCGCGTACCGGGTGACCGGCGACAAGCTCGAACCGGCCGGCGCACGGGTGCGGGTCGGCGGCGACGGACCCACCCACCTGGGCCTCTACGACGGTCACGTCCTGACCGCCAACTACGGCTCCGGCAGCGTCACCGCCGTGCCCGTCCGCCCCGACGGCACCCTCGCGTCCGCCGCCTCCGGCGTACTGCGGCACACCGGCTCGGGCCCGCACGCCCGCCGCCAGCAGGGCCCGCACGCCCACCACGTCCAGGCCGACCCCACCGGGCGGTGGGCCGTCAGCATCGACCTCGGCACGGACTCGGCGCGGGTGTGCACGCTGAGGGGCGGCAGCCCGGTCCTGCATCGCGAGATCGCCCTGCGCCCCGGCTCCGGCCCCCGCCATCTGGCCTTCCACCCGAACGGCACGTACGCCTACGTGCTCAACGAACTCGCCCCGACCGTCACCGTCTGCCGCTGGAACGCCGCCGAGGGCCTCCTGGAGCCCCTCACGGAGGCCCAGGTGCTGCCCGGCGCCCCGGCCGGCGACGCCTACCCCTCCGGCGTCGTCGTGGCACCCGACGGCCGCTTCGTCTGGACCGCCACCCGCGGCGAGGACGTCCTGTCCACGTTCGCCGTCGAGGGGGAGCGACTGCGGCTCATCGGGACCGTGCCCTGCGGAGGCCACTGGCCACGCGCGCTCGCCGAGTCCGACGGCTACCTCTACGTCGCGAACGAACGCTCCGGCGACGTGACCTGGTTCGCGGCCGCCCCGGACACCGGACTGCCGCGCCGCTGCGGGTCCACCGAACTGCCCGCCGCGTCCTGCGTGGTCCTCGGCTGAGCCCGCCCGACCTCCCGACAACGCCGAAGGGCCCGCTCCCGCGCCGGGAGGGGCCCTTCGGCATGTCCTACGGTGATGAGGCGCGACGTCAGCGCGTCGGCGCGCCCTGCGGCTGCTGCGGCGCGATGCCC
Organism: Streptomyces sp. S3(2020); assembly: GCF_013044505.1. GTDB lineage: Bacteria > Actinomycetota > Actinomycetes > Streptomycetales > Streptomycetaceae > Streptomyces. Next base: position 2,422 of record NZ_JABERD010000326.1, read on the forward strand.
AGCGCCGTCGTGTACTTGGCCAGGGCGAGCTTGCCGATCGCCGGGTAGGGGCCGAGCGCCTCGGCGGCGGCACAGCCCGCCTCCTTGGCCGCCTCCTCGATCAGACCCGGGTCGATCTCCGGCCCTATCAGGTACGGGGCCAGCGCCAGGTTCTGCGAGCCGGAGCCGCGCAGCTGGTCGGCCACCGAGGCGATCGAGCCCTCCTGGTCGAGCGCGGCGGCCATCACCGGCACGGCGAGGCGCGCGGCGAGCAGCATGCCGGTGATCCCGGCCGCCTGCACCGCCTCCTCACCGCCGACGGAGGCCAGGACGATGCCGTCCGCGGCGGTCGCCACGGTGAACAGCCGGGCTCGGTCGGCGCGGGCCAGACCGGCCTCCGACAGCCGCACGTGCAGCGCCTCGGCGAGCAGCGGGTGCGGGCCGAGCACATCGGTCAGGTCGGCCGCGACACGGCTGTCCATGACGGCCTGGCGGATGACCCGCAGCAGCGCGCTGTCCGGGCCGGCGAGCAGCGGCACGACGACGGCGACGGGGCCCTCGGGCTCCTTGACGTCCACACCGGCGGCCCTGGCCTGCTCATAGCGTGCGGTGCGCTCCTGGGCGGTGTGCGTGAGCACCGACTGGAGCGTGGGGAACTCCGCGTCGTCCCCGTCGAGGTAACCGATCCGCGCGTCCAGGCCGGGGAGCTCGGAGCGGGCGATGCTCACGACCTCTTCGGCGAGGCTGCGCGTGGCGGCGCTGGGCGTTCCCGGCACCGCGAGAACAAGCGCGGGTGCGCCCTCGGGAGCCGCCAGAGGCTCGGGACGGCGGTGCCGTCCGGGCTGGCGGGGGCGCGGCATTCGTACTGGCAGGCCGGCGGGCCCAGTGGGGGAGCTCATGGCGCCGCATGTTACTGGCTTACTGGGCTTCCCTGTTCGGGGAGGGTGCAGGTGAGCGGTATCCGTCCGGTTTTGTCTGATGAGTTACGTACGGATCGGAAGCGCCGGACGTGTCTGGATCAGTCGCTCGTTCCGGTCACCACGTACAGCATCGCCCTGTCACTCGGCAGAGTGAGCACCCCGGTCGCGAGGTCGGTCGCGATCCGCACGGACCCGTGCAGAGGGTCTCCGGCCGACGGCACCCGGCGCGCGTGGGGCAGCCGTCTCGCCAACTCCTCCTCCAGGGGTTCAAGAAGGGGGGCGCCGATCTTGAACAGGCCACCGGTGAGGGCGACATCGGGTGTTCCCCCGGCGGGGCAGACGGCGGCCGCGGACTCGGCCATGTGCCGGGCGGCGGCGCGCAGGATGTCCGCGGCGACGGGGTCGTCCGGGGCGCAGGCGGCGACCTGGGGAACGAAGGAGGCGAGGACGGCCGGACGGTCCGGGCGCGGATAGAGCAGGCCGGGCAGCGCCGGCATCGCCCCGAACAACTCCTCGGCCCGGGCCAGCAGTCCCGCCGATCCCCCCGGCCGCCCGTCGTGGGCGCGCAGCGCGGCCTCCAGACCGGCCCGTCCGATCCAGGCACCGCTGCCGCAGTCGCCGAGGAGATGGCCCCAGCCGTCCGCACGGCGCCACCGCGTCAGATCCGTCCCGATGGCGATCAGACCGGTGCCGGCGGCGACCACGGCACCGGGTGCCGTCCCCAGGGCGCCCGCGTAGGCGGTGACCGCGTCGGCGACGAGGGCGACCTGTCCGACTCCGAACTCCCGCTCCAGGGCGCCCGGGAGCTCGGCGCGCAGGGCCTCACCGAGGGTGCTGAGACCGGCGGCGCCGACGACGGCGGTACGCAACCGGGCGACACCCGTCTGCGCGGTCAACGCCCGCACCATCGGCACCAGTTGTGCCATCAGGTGGACGGGGTCGATGCCCCGCGCCCCGGTGCGCACCGGCTCCCGTGACTCCCGCTGCGCCAACGCCCCGTGCTTCACCGTCCCGACGACGACCCGCAGCCCGGAGCCACCCGAGTCGACGGCGAGAAACCCGGAGCCGTCGACGGGGAGATCCGCGGGGCGTCGGCGCGGCGGGACGGACCCCGTCGCCGGTCCGGGCGACCCGCCCGCGGCCGCGTCCGGCACGTCCGCCGCCCCGGTCACGGCAGGCGCCAGTCCACCGGCTCTCCTCCCTGCCCGACCAGCAGCTCGTTGGCCCGGCTGAACGGGCGGGAGCCGAAGAAGCCGCGGTCGGCCGACATGGGGGAGGGGTGGGCGGACTCCACGGACGGGAGGTTGCCCAGCAGCGGACGGAGGTTGCGGGCGTCGCGGCCCCACAGGATGGACACCAGCGGCTTGCCGCGCGCGGCCAGCGCCCGTATCGCCTGTTCGGTGACCTCCTCCCAGCCCTTGCCGCGGTGCGCGGCCGGTTTGCGCGGGGCCGTGGTGAGCGCCCTGTTGAGCAGCAGCACACCCTGCTGCGTCCATGGCGTCAGATCGCCGTTGGACGGCTGGGGCAGGCCCAGGTCCGTGTTCAGCTCCCGGTAGATGTTGATCAGGCTGCCGGGCAGCGGCCGCACCTCCGGCGCGACGGAGAAGCTCAGCCCCACCGCGTGTCCCGGAGTCGGATACGGATCCTGTCCGACGATCAGGACGCGGACGTCGTCGAAGGGCTGCTGGAAGGCCCGTAGGACGTTCGGTCCGGCCGGGAGATAGGTACGTCCCGCGGCGATCTCCGTCCGCAGGAAGTCGCCCATCTCGGCGACGCGTCCGGCGACGGGTTCGAGGGCCTTCGCCCAGCCCGGTTCGACGATTTCATGCAAGGGTCTTGGTGCCACGGCGTCACCCTACTGCCGTAAGGACAGCGGTGATCAACCGGTGGCCAAAGCCCGGCCGTCCCCCCTCGTGACTCATCCGACCACCGCGGCCCGCACACACAGCACGTCCGGCAGGTGCGACGCGAGCTGCTGCCAGCTGTCGCCGTCGTCGGCCGACGCGAACACCTCGCCGTTGCGGTTGCCGAAGTACACACCCGCCGGGTCCGCGTCGTCGGTGCACAGCGCGTCCCGCAGCACCGTGCCGTAGTGGTCCTCCCGCGGCAGTCCCGCCGACAGCGGCTCCCAGCTCTTGCCCGCGTCCGCCGTACGGAAGACCCGGCACCGGTGGTCGGCCGGGACCCGGTCCGCGTCGGCGTTGATCGGGAACACGTACGCCGTGTCGCCGCGGTGCGGATGCGCGGCCACCGCGAAACCGAACGTGGACGGAAGCCCCTCACCGATGTCCGTCCAGTGGGACCCCGCGTCGTCGCTGCGGTACACACCCCAGTGGTTCTGGAGATACAGCCGGTCCGGGGTCGCCGCGTCCTGGGTGACCTTGTGCACGCACTGGCCGAACTCGGGGTCGGGGTCGGGCAGGAACACCGCGGAGACACCGGAGTTGGAGGGCGACCAGCTCGCGCCGCCGTCGGTCGTCCTGAACACCCCGGCCGTCGAGACGGCGACCGTCACCGCCCGCGGATCGCGCTTGTCCGTCACGACCGTGTGCAGACCCTCACCGCCACCGCCGGGCACCCACTTCGACCGGGTGGGGTGCTCCCACAGCGGGCGGACCAGCTCGAAGGTCTCACCGCGGTCCTCGGAACGGTACAGCGCGGCCGGTTCCGTGCCCGCGTACACCACGTCCGGCTCCGCGGCCGCCGGGTGCAGCTGCCAGACCCGCTCCAGCGAAGTCCCGGTGTCCTTGGGGAACTTGACGGCGGGCCGGGCCGGCTCGGTCCAGCCGCGCCCCAGGTCGTCGGAGTGGAACACGGACGGACCCCAGTGCGCGCTGTCGCCGCCGGCCAGCAGCCGTGGTCGCTCGCCACGGGTGTCGATCGCGACCGAGTACACGGCCTGTGCGTTGAAGTACGGACCCTCGTCGAACTCCCAGGTCCCACCCCGCCTGCGCCCGATGAACAGACCCTTGCGGGTGCCCACGGCGAGCAGTACCTCGGTCATGCCGATCACCTCCGTGACGTCGTTGTCCCAGATATCGGCCAGTCTGCACCCCGGCACTGACAGTCACCCCCGGAAACGGCTCCGCCGCAGGTCAGGAGCGGGTCAGGTGTGGCTCAGATGCGGTTCGGGGCGGAGAGGTCAACCGCTTGCGGGCCGCCTGCGCACGTCGCGGCCGAGGGTGTGTGACGCGTGCGACGGTCGGGTCGGGGCCCGGCCCCTGAGCACCGAGGAGCCGTCCCCCGTATGGAAAGGCGGTCCGGCATGTTCGCGCGCTCATGAGGAGGAAGCCTTCGATGACGTTCCGTGGTTCGAAGGTGTGGTTATGGCGCTGGCGGCGCAATCCGCTCAAGCGCCGCGCCGACAAGGTGGAGGCCTGGATCGTGCTCGGGGCCTGGCTGCTCACCGCCCTCACCGGGGTGCTCGCCGGACTGGGCGCCACCCGCTCCGTCGAGCACAGCCTGGCCCGCGAGCGCGTCGAGTGGCGGCAGGTCGAGGCGCGGCTCGTGGAGGAGGCGCCCGGGACGTTCGCCGGGCAGACCGGGACGGTGAGCAGCGACCGGGTCTGGGCGAAGGTGCGCTGGGCGGCGACGGACGGCTCGTCCCACACCGGCCAGGTCCGCGTCCGCCCCGGCAGCCCCTCGGGCACCACGGTCACCGTCTGGACGGACCGGGAGGGCCTCCTGGTCACCCGCCCGGCCACCGCCTCCCAGGCCGCCCTGCGCGCCTCCCTGATCGGAGCCCTGGTCGGCGTCGGCGCCGCCTTCGTCCCCTTCGTCGGCGGCGCCGCCGCCGACCAGGGCCCCGACCAGGGACGCGCGCCGGGCGGCCTGGGCGGCGGTGGCCGGGCGGGTGACCAGGAGGCACCCCCGGGCCGCCCAGACGCTGCCCGTGGTGCCCGAGGGGCGGCCCGGGCGGCCGACGACCAGGCCGGTGTGGGACGACCGGCCCGTCCCCCCCCGCCGCACCTTCGCCCAGACCCAG
>NZ_JABERD010000327.1 GCF_013044505.1 Streptomyces sp. S3(2020)
CCCTTACCCGTTCCCCTCCCCAGGGGCTGCCGCCCCTTCGACCCCGCACCCAGGGGGCTCCGCCCCCTGGACCCCCGTTCCTCAAACGCCGGAGGGGCTGACCAACCGGCGGGGTCGAAGGGAGGTTTTCAGCGGCCTGCCTCCTTCGAGACCAGGGCCACCGCCTCGTCCACGTCGTCGGTCACGTGGAACAGGTGCAGGTCCTTCTCCGACGCCTTGCCCTGGGCGATGAGGGTGTTGGTGATCCAGTCCACCAGGCCGCCCCAGTAGGCCGTGCCGAAGAGGACGATCGGGAAGCGGGTGACCTTCTGGGTCTGGACGAGGGTCAGCGCCTCGAAGAGCTCGTCGAGGGTTCCGAGGCCGCCGGGCAGGACCACGAAGCCCTGCGCGTACTTCACGAACATCATCTTGCGGACGAAGAAGTACCGGAAGTTGAGGCCGATGTCGACGTAGGGGTTGAGCCCCTGCTCGAAGGGGAGCTCGATGCCGAGGCCGACGGAGATGCCCTTCGCCTCGCAGGCCCCCTTGTTGGCGGCCTCCATGGCCCCGGGCCCGCCACCGGTGATGACGGCGAAGCCGGCCTCCACCAGGCCCCGGCCGAGCTGCACGCCCGCCTCGTACTCGGGTGAGTCCGCAGGCGTCCGCGCCGAGCCGAACACACTGATCGCGGGCGGGAGTTCGGCGAGCGTGCCGAAGCCCTCGATGAACTCCGACTGGATGCGCAGGACCCGCCAGGGATCGGTGTGGACCCAGTCGGACGGACCGCCCGCGTCCAGGAGGCGCTGGTCGGTCGTGCTCGCCGTGACCTGGTCCCGCCTTCGGAGGACCGGTCCCAGGCGCTGCTCCGACGGTGGCTGCTTCTTCCCCTCGGGGTTTCCGGTAGCCATGTGCGCTCCCTCCACTTGCGGGTGTTTCCACCTCAGCGTAGATCTACGCGGGTTACGGAGGGGGGACATGCGTATGTCCGACCGGCACGAGCCTCACATCACACGGTCAGCCAGGACCGCAGGCGCTCCTCCGCCTCGGGGATCAGCGACACCTTCACCCGCTCGTCGACCTTGTGGGCCAGGAGCGGGTTGCCCGGGCTGTAGTTGACCGCCGGTACGCCCAGCGCACTGAACCTGGCCACGTCCGTCCAGCCGAACTTGGGGTGGACCTCGCCGCCGACGGCCTCCACGAAGGCCGCCGCCGACGGGTGGTTCAGCCCGGGACGCGCACCGCCGGTGTGGTCGTCCACCACGAACTCGTCCACTCCGCAGTCGGCGAAGTACTCCCGGACGAACGCCTCCGCCTCCGCCTCGCTGCGGTCGGGCGCGTAACGGAAGTTGACGGTGACCGTGCAGGCGTCGGGGATGACGTTGGTGGCCACTCCGCCCTCGATACGGACCGCGTTGAGGCCCTCGTGGTACTCCAGACCGTCCACCATCGGCTTGCGCGGCTCGTACGCCGCCAGCTTCGCCAGTACCGGCGACGCGGCGTGGATCGCGTTGGAGCCCATCCACGCGCGCGCGGAGTGCGCCCGCTCCCCCTTGAACTTCAGCAGCACCCGCAGCGTGCCCTGGCAGCCGCCCTCGACCTGGCCGTTCGTCGGCTCCAGCAGCACGGCGAAGTCGCCGGCCAGCCACTCCGGGTGGGCCTCGGAGACGTGCTTGAGGCCGTTGAACTCGGCGGCGATCTCCTCGTTGTCGTAGAAGACGAAGGTGAGGTCGCGGTTGGGGGCCGGGACCGTCGCGGCGATACGGAGCTGGACCGCGACCCCGGACTTCATGTCGCAGGTGCCGCAGCCCCACAGGTAGCCGTCCTCGTCGAGGCGCGAGGGCACGTTGTCCGCGATCGGGACCGTGTCGATGTGGCCGGCGAGGATGACCCGCTCCGCGCGGCCCAGGTTCGTCCGGGCCACGACGTTGTTGCCGAACCGGTCGACCGTCAGGTGCGGCAGCGTGCGCAGCGCGGTCTCGATCGCGTCCGCGAGCGGCTTCTCGGTGCCGCTGACGGAGGGGAAGTCGACGAGCCGGGCGGTGAGTGCGGCGGCGTCCAGCGTGAGGTCAAGCGGGGTATCGGCCATGTCGCCGACCCTAACGCGCCGGGCGGCGCCCACTGCGTCCACACCCGGCTCGGACACCACAGAGGCCTCCGCTACCTTGTACGGATGCCAGCGCCGTCCCGCCCTCAGCAGCGTCGTCGTGGCCGCCTCCTGCGCGGTCTGGCGGCCTTCGTGATTTTGTGTGCCGTCGCCGGATATCTGGTGGTTCAGTACATCACCGCGGGCACCGGTGCGCCGGGCTGCAAGGTCGTCTCCGGCAAGGACGACGGGGTGGCGTACGAGTTCACGCCGGAGCAGGCGGTGAACGCGGCGACGATCACGGCCGTCGGTACCGGGCGCGGGCTGCCCGAGCGGGCGGTGGCGATCGCGCTGGCGACCGCGCTCCAGGAGTCGGGCCTGCGCAACATCACCCATGGCGACCGGGACTCCCTCGGCCTCTTCCAGCAGCGGCCCTCGCAGGGCTGGGGCACGGAGAAGCAAATCATGGACCCGACGTACGCGGCCGGGGAGTTCTACGAGCATCTGGTCAAGGTCGACGGCTACACGAAGCTGCCGCTCACCGAGGCCGCGCAGCGCGTGCAGCGCAGCGGCTACCCGGAGGCGTACGCCAAGCACGAGCCGGACGCCACGGTGCTGGCCGCCGCCCTCACCGGGACCTCGGCGGCCTCGCTGACCTGTGACGGCCGCTCGGAGGCGACCGTCGCCGCAGGTCCGGAAGGGGTGCGCGAGGCGCTCGTACGGGACTTCGGCGGGGACGCGCTGGACACCACCGCCAAGGAGGTGGGGGCCACGGAGGCGACGCCCGCTCCGGAGGCCACGGTGTCCGGGCGGACCGTGACGGTGCCGGTGACCGGCGGCGCCAAGAGCCGCAGCGGCCGGGAGCGCGGCTGGCAGCTCGCGCACTGGGCGGTGGCCAACGCCTCCGCGCTGCACATCCAGCGCGTGACGTACGCCGGCCAGGAGTGGACCGCCGGGAACTCCCAGAGCGAGTGGCGGGCGACGTCGTCGGAGGGAACCGGCGGGGCGGAGAAGGGCGCGGGATCCGTGCGGATCCTGACTGCGCAGTAGTACGGACGATCACCCGCAGGGGTTACGCACGACCACCGTGGACCGCGGTGTGCGCAGGTTTTCGCGCAGTCACCCCCGTATTCGCCAGAACCCTTGCGAACAAAGGGCTGCAAGGATTCGACACACTTTCCGACCGGGCACCCTTTGCCCGCTTTTATCCGCAGCCGATAATGCGACGCATTGCCAACTCTTTACGTTGGGCCGCCGCAACCTTCGCGGGCCTCGAGCGGTAGTCACTGCGTCCGAGCCCGGTGATCAACTGCCGGACACGGTCGGACACTTCCACGTTCTCTCCCGTCAAAGGAGCATCATGTCCCTCCCCCTGACCCGCAGGATCGCCCGTGCCGCGCTGCTCGTCGCTGCGGGAGCGGCAGCCGGGGTCGGTGCGGCCGGCTCAGCCAGTGCGGCCCCCGCCGAACTGCCCACCTCGAACCTCGGCGGCCTGACCGCCCTGGACGGGGCGAGCGTCGGCAACACCGTCGACGGCGCGGCGCAGAACGCCACCGGGCTCGCGGGCAACACCGGTGGCAACGCGGTCAAGAAGGCGGTTCCGACCGCGGGCAAGACCAGTGGCAAGGTCGCGAAGAAGGCGGCGCCGGCCGCGCAGCAGACGGCGGGCGACGCGGCGGGCTCCGCCGGGGACATCCTGGGTGACACGGCGTCCACCGCGACGAAGGGCGGTCTGCCGACGGACTCCCTCACCAAGGGTGGTCTGCCGACCGAGTCCCTGCCGGTGAAGAGCCTCCCGCTCGGCTGACGTCCGGCAGATGTCCGTCTGATACGGCGATGGGGCCCAGGGGTGTCTTCCTGGGCCCCATCGCCGTACGCGCATGGGTTACGCGAGCCGCTCCACGGCCGCCCGCACCCGCTCGTCCGTCGCCGTGAAGGCCACGCGGACGAAGTTCTCGCCCGCCACGCCGTAGAAGTCGCCCGGAGCCACGAGGATGCCCAGGTCGGCCAGGTGGGCGACCGTGGTCCAGCAGGACTCGCCCCGGGTGGCCCAGAGGTAGAGGCTGGCCTCGCTGTGCTCGATGCGGAAGCCGTGGGCCTCCAGGGCGCCGCGCAGGGCCTCGCGACGGGCCGCGTAGCGCTCGCGCTGGACGCGGACGTGTTCGTCGTCGCCGAGGGCCGCCACCACGGCCGCCTGGGTGGGCGCCGCCGTCATCATGCCGCCGTGCTTGCGGATCTCCAGGAGGGGGCCCAGGACCGCCGGGTCGCCGGCCAGGAATGCGGCGCGGTAACCCGCCAGGTTCGAGCGCTTCGACAGCGAGTGGACCGCGACGATGCCGTCGTACGAGCCGCCGTTGACGTCCGGGTGCAGGACCGAGACCGGGTCGGCGTCCCAGCCGAGCTCCAGGTAGCACTCGTCGGAGAAGATCAGCACGCCGTGCTCGCGGGCCCAGGCCACGATCCGGGTGAGTTCCTCCTTGGACAGGACCTTGCCGGTGGGGTTCGACGGGGAGTTGAGCCAGAGGAGCTTCAGGCCGGACGGGTCCAGCTCCGTGGGGTCGTCGTAGACCTCGTACTCCGCGCGGGCCAGCCGGGCGCCGACCTCGTAGGTCGGGTAGGCCAGGCGCGGGTAGGCGACCCGGTCGCCGGGGCCGAGGCCCAGCTGGGTGGGGAGCCAGGCGACCAGTTCCTTGGAGCCGACGATCGGCAGGACGTGCCGGTGCGTCACCTCGCGGGCGCCCAGGCGGCGCTCCACCCAGCCCGTGATCGCGTCGCGCAGCGCCGGCGTGCCCCAGACCGTCGGGTAGCCCGGCGAGTCCGCCGCGTCGACGAGCGCCTTCTGGATCAGGTCGGGAACCGGGTCGACCGGGGTGCCGACGGACAGGTCGACGATGCCGCCGGGGTGCGCGAGGGCCGTCTTCTTGTACGGCTCGAGCTTGTCCCAGGGGAAGGCGGGGAGACGGTCGGAGACTGCGGACACGGTGTCTGGCTCACTTTCTGGTACAGCACTCGGACGGCAAACGCCTCGGTCCCGTACGGCGATCAAGGTGATCGAGCCGTACGGGACCGAGGCAAGCGCGGGTGCGGGCCGCTCTTACTGGTTCTGCGGCGGCAGTCCGGCCACGAAGGGGTGGTCGCGCTCGATCAGGCCCAGCTTGCTGGCGCCGCCGGGGGAGCCGAGCTCGTCGAAGAACTCGACGTTCGCCTTGTAGTAGTCCTTCCACTCCTCCGGAGTGTCGTCCTCGTAGAAGATCGCCTCGACCGGGCAGACCGGCTCACAGGCACCACAGTCGACGCATTCGTCCGGGTGGATGTACAAGGACCGGGAGCCCTCGTAGATGCAGTCGACCGGGCACTCTTCGATGCACGCCTTGTCCTTCACGTCGACACAAGGCTGCGCGATGACGTAGGTCACGCTGTCGTTCCTCCTCGATAGGGCGCTGGCGGGCCTTCTCAGGCCCTGCCGCCTGGCGCGCGGGAGCGCGGCGTCGTCGATGCCCGCACCTAGTATCTCCGTTCTTGGGCATGATCCGAACAGGAGGGGTGAACTGACCTGTGGAAATCTCTGCGACGGGGCGCCTTGAGGTCCGTATCACCGCTGCTGACGTGGGTAAACGAGTCTCCGTACGCCGCATGAACGATCCTGCGGTTCCGGGTGAGAAGTTCACCGACACGGTGGGTGTTCTCGCATCATGGGACAACGGTGTGCTGCTCATCACACGGAAGGGTGGCGAGACCGTCCACATCGCGGAATCCTCGCTGGTCGCGGGCAAGGTGGTGCCGAGCGCCCCGGCCCGCCGCCGGGGCCCTTCGGCCTCCTACGAGGAACTCGCGCATGTGTCCACGCGCGCGTGGCGGCCGGTGGAGAGCGAGCGGCTCGGCGAGTGGGAACTGCGGGCCGCGTCAGGGTTCACCCGGCGGGCCAACTCGGTGCTCCCGATCGGTGACCCGGGGCTACCGCTGGACGAGGCGCTGGAGGCCGTACGGCGCTGGTACGGGGAGCGTGGGCTGCCCGCGTACATCCAGACCGCGACCGGCGCCAGGGCCTGCCCGGCGGATCAGGCCGGCTTCGCGGAACGGCCTCTTTCGGCTGACCCGAGCGGGGCCTGGCGCGTGCAGCTGCAAGGCGGAGGAGAGAGTCATGGCGGAGCCATGGCGACCGACGACAACGCCGCAGATGCGCGTGCCAGGCCCCGCGACGCCGGGATGATCCGCCGGGCAGGCCCTGAGGGCACGCAGGAGCTGCTGTGCGTGGAGCTGGAGCGGCGGGGGTGGGAGCGTGAGGTGAGTGCCGAGCTGTGGATCGGCGCGCTGGCGCCGCTGGCCGACCGGGCCGAGGCGGAGGAGGTCCTGCTGGCCCGCGGCGCGGACGAGGCGTGGCTCGCCCGGTACCAGCGCAAAGGGGTGAGCGAGGTGGCGCTGAAGGTGCTCGGGAGCGGTCCCTCGGTGTGGTTCGCGACCGTGCCGGGTGCCTCCGGCGGGGTAGCTCCCGCCGCCATCGGGCGGTGTGTCGTCGACGGGCGGTGGGCCTCCTTCTCCGCCGTCGAGGTGGATCCCGATCAGCGGCGGCGGGGACTGGCCACCACGGTGATGGCCGCGCTGGCCCGGCGGGCGCTCGACGAGGGCGCGTCCGCCGCGTGGCTCCAGGTCGAGACGGACAACACGGGTGCGCGGGCGCTCTACGCCGGGATGGGCTTCGTGGCGCATCACGCGTACCACCACTACCGGGAACCGGCGGGTCCCGGCGGCGGCCGGTACGGATCATCGTGACCGGGCACGAGCCAGCTATGCGCCCCCTCTACCCCCCGCCCCCGGAACGCTCCGCCGAACTGCGCCGGCGGTTCGCCGAGGAGGCCCGGTCCGAGCGCCCCGATCTGTCGTCGCTGTGTCTGCTGGTGGGCGCGGAGGCGGACGGGACGCTCGACGAGGCGGGCCTGGACGCGGCGCAGATCGAACTGGACCAGCTGGCGGGGCGGCTGCCGTTCCGTCCCGGTGGGCCGCGGTCCTGGGCGGTGTCGCTGCGCGAGCTGCTCGGGGAGCGGTGCGGTTTCCGTGGGACCCCGGGCGACTATCAGCGGCTGGAGTCTTCGCTGCTCCATGAGGTGCTTCGGCGGCGGCGTGGGCTGCCCATCCTGCTGTCCGTCGTGTGGATGGAGGTGGCTCGACGGGCGGGGGCCCATGTGTACGGGGTCGCGCTGCCGGGGCACTTCGTCGTCGGGTTCGGGGCGGAGGAGGAGCAG
>NZ_JABERD010000328.1 GCF_013044505.1 Streptomyces sp. S3(2020)
CCCCCCGATGGTCACCTCCGGCCTGCGCATCGGCACCCCCGCGCTCGCCACCCGCGGCTTCACCGCCGAGGACTTCACCGAGGTCGCCGACGTCATCGCGTCGGCACTGAAGCCGTCCTACGACGCCCAAGACCTCAAGTCCCGGGTCAAGGCACTGGCCGACAAGCACCCGCTGTACCCCGGCCTGTAACCGACACCCTCCCGCGGAGGCATGCCTCCGCGCCTCAATCCACGGAGTACAGCGTGGCAATCAGCGTCTTCGACCTGTTCTCCATCGGCATCGGCCCGTCCAGCTCGCACACCGTCGGACCGATGCGTGCCGCCGCGATGTTCGCCGCGCGGCTGAAGACGGACGGTCTGCTCGCCCCGACCGTCGCGGTGCGGGCGGAGTTGTTCGGCTCGCTCGGTGCCACCGGCCACGGCCATGGCACCCCCAAGGCGGTGCTGCTGGGGCTGGAGGGCAACGAACCGCACACGGTCGACGTCGCCCGGGCCGACCTGGATGTCGAGCGGATCCGGGGCACCGGGCGCATCCGCCTGCTCGGTGCCGAGATCGGCCCGGCCCACGAGATCGACTTCGACGCCTCGACCCAGCTGGTCCTGCACCGCCGGCGCTCGCTGCCGTACCACGCCAACGGCATGACCCTCTTCGCGTACGACGCCGACGGTGTCCCGCTGCTGGAGAAGACGTACTACTCGGTGGGCGGCGGCTTCGTGGTCGACGAGGACGCCGTCGGGGCGGACCGGGTCAAGGCCGACGACACCACGCAGGCCCACCCGTTCCGCACGGGCGACGAACTGCTGCGGCTGACCAAGGAGACGGGCCTTTCGATCTCCGCGCTGATGCTGGAGAACGAGAAGGCCTGGCGCACCGAGGAGGAGATCCGCGCGGGCCTGCTGGAGATCTGGCGGGTCATGGAAGGGTGCGTGTCGCGCGGGATGTCCTGCGAAGGCATCCTCCCCGGCGGCCTGAAGGTACGGCGCCGGGCCGCGGCGGCGGCCCGGCAACTGCGCAGCGAGGGCGACCCGTTGGCGCGCGCGATGGAGTGGGTGACGCTCTACGCGATGGCGGTGAACGAGGAGAACGCGGCGGGCGGACGGGTCGTCACCGCGCCGACGAACGGTGCCGCGGGCATCATCCCCGCCGTTCTGCACTACTACCTCAACTTCGTGCCGGGCGCGGACGAGGACGGCATCGTCCGCTTCATGCTCGCCGCCGGCGCGATCGGCATGCTCTTCAAGGAGAACGCCTCCATCTCCGGCGCCGAGGTCGGCTGCCAGGGCGAGGTCGGCTCCGCCTGCTCGATGGCCGCCGGCGGTCTCGCCGAGGTGCTGGGCGGCTCCCCCGAGCAGGTCGAGAACGCCGCCGAGATCGGCATGGAACACAACCTCGGCCTGACCTGCGACCCCGTCGGCGGCCTCGTCCAGATCCCCTGCATCGAACGCAACGGCATGGCCGCGGTCAAGGCCGTGACCGCCGCGCGGATGGCCCTGCGGGGCGACGGCCGGCACCACGTCTCCCTGGACAAGGTCATCAAGACCACGAAGGAGACCGGCGCCGACATGAAGGTCAAGTACAAGGAGACCGCCCGCGGCGGCCTCGCCGTCAACGTCATCGAGTGCTGAGGCCGGGCATCTCGGCGATCTGCCGCAGTCACAGCCGCAGGACGATGAGCGCGGTGTCGTCCGTGTTGCCGGTGTGGGGGAGCAGATCGGTCAGGAGGGCGTCGGCCAGGGCGTCGGGCGTGGCGTGCTGGTGGTGGGTGAGGGAGTCGGCCAGTCGGGCGAGCCCGGTGTCGATGTCGTCGGTGCGGCGTTCGACGAGGCCGTCGGTGTAGAGGACCAGGGTGGCGCCCTCGGTGAAGGGCGTCTGGGCCTGGGGGCGCGGGGCGAAGCGGGGGCGGGCGGCCAGTGGCGGGTCGGTGGCCTGGTCGAGGAAGGTCACGGTGCCGTCGGGGTGGAGCAGGGCGGGTGGCGGGTGGCCGGCGCAGCTGTAGGTGATCGTGTGGTCGTCCCAGTCGATGAAGGTCGTCGCCGCCGTGGTCGACTCGGCGCCGTCGACGGAGCGGGCGTACATGTCGAGGGCCTCCAGCGCCTGTGCCGGGCTGTCGGCGACGCGGGTGGCCGCGCTCAGGGCGCTGCGCAGCTGTCCCATGGCACAGGCGGCCGCCAGGCCGTGGCCGACGACGTCGCCGACCGCCACCGCGAGGCTCTCGCCGGGCAGCTCGACCAGGTCGTACCAGTCACCGCACACGTTCAGGGCGCCGATGGCGGGCCGGTAGCGGACAGCCGCCTTGTGGTGTTCGAGGGGTCTGGGGTCGGGCAGCATGGCCGCCTGGAGCGCCAGGGCGATCTCGCGCTCGCGGTCGTGTGCCTGGCGCAGGCGTTCGTTGACCTGTTGCAGTTCCCGAGCCCGGGTGTACAGCTCGGCCTCCAGTACGCGGGAGCGCCGGTCGCCGCCCGGGCCGCCGAAGGCGCGGATGAGCTCGGTGACCTCCTCGACCCGGTGGACGATCAGCGCGACCTGTCCGTCGGGGCCGTGGACGGGCGCGTTGACCGGGCTCCAGTAGTGCTCCTCCCAGCGACCGGGGTGCGCGGGGTCCTCGATGTCGTAGCGGAGCAGCGCCATGGTGTCGCGTTCGCCGGTGGCCGCGGTGCGCAGCATCGACTCCCGGGTCTCGCGCATGCCGGCCGCCGCCGCGTCGTTCGGGTTCTCCGGGAACACGTCGAAGATGTAGCGGCCCAGCAGCTGCTCACGGGTGCGTCCGGCCAGCCGCAGGAAGTCCTCGTTGGCGTCCGCGTACACCAGGTCGGGGGTGAGCAGCGCCACCATGCCGGGCAGAGCCCTGAATACCGCCGCATAGTCGATCTGCGGTTCCTCCGCCATTTGCTGCCTGCCTCGGCGCCGAGCGTCACTGTGCCGTTCCACGATAGGAGCGAACCGGCCACGGGGCTCGGGGAATGTCCTACCTCGACCACATCGGCGATCAGATCGAGGTGTGCGGACGAAGGACCATCAGGGAGTCCTCCGGGGCCGCGACCATGGCGAAGGGGAACCGGTCGAGTTCGAGGCAGAGCGCGACGTCATCAGGGTGGACGCCCTTGCGCACACCCTGCGTGAGCTCGGCCGCAGCGCGTGAGGCGGCGGCGCGGCGGAGGTACTCGGCGGCATCCGTCCCCGGCTCGCCGACCCTCCGGGCGATGTACTGGGCGCACGCCAGATCCTCGTCGGCCTTGCCACCCTCGCCGGTGACCACGAACGTGACGCTGTCACTCTTTCGTGTCCTCAGAGCCTGAGCGGTTGACTCGGCCACCACGAAGCCGGCGCACAGCACCAGCGAAGCGTCCTTGACGGCGAGTGCGCCGACCGTCCCTGCCGTGGTCTTCTGCACGACGGTCCGCCCGCCGAGGTCGAGGGAGCGCAGCATGCCCGGCGAGTTGACGGTGTCGAATCCGGGCGCGGGCGGACCGTCCTTGAGCGCCACCCAGTCAGGGTGGCGGGCCTTGAGGGCCAGGGCTTCGTCCAGCGACTCGGCCAGAACGATCTTCTCCGCCCCCTGGCCGAAGGCCCAGGCGGCCACGGTGAAGGCCCGCATGACGTCGACCACGACCGCCACGGACGGTGTTTCGACCAGCTCGTCGATGCCAAGAAAGTGGGCGTCCATTCGGATCATGATCGAGCACGTCCGGCACCTAATCCCCGGAGAGTGACTCACATCACGTGACTCATCTCGCATGACTCAGATCCAGGTGTCGAGCCACATCCTGGCGTGCCAGTCCGCGTACGGGATCGTCTGCCCGGTGTAGGCGGGGAAGAAGTAGATGAAGTTCCACGCGATGAGCAGGACCAGCACACCCGCGGCCACCGCCCCTGGCACGCGCCGCTCCCCGGTCGCCCCCGGCGGCCCCAGCAGGGCTCCCACCATCATCGCGACGGCCAGGCACAGGTACGGCACGAAGACGACCGCGTAGAAGGAGAAGACCGTGCGGTCCTGGTACAGGAACCAGGGCAGGTAGCCGGCACCCACGGCGCACAGGACGGCGCCGGAGCGCCAGTCGCGGCGCAGCGCCCACCGGTAGAGCAGATACACCAGGGCGCAGCACCCCGCCCACCACAGGAGGGGCGTCCCGAGGGCAAGGATGGTCTGGGAGCAGTCGGTGGCTGTGCGGCAGCCTTCCGACCCGGCTTTCGGCGACTCGTAGTGGAAGAGGACCGGGCGGCCGAGGACCAGCCAACTCCAGGGGTTCGACTCGTACTTGTGGGGCGTGTGCAGCCCCACGTTGAACTCGTACACCCCGTACTCGTAGTGCCACAGGCTGCGCAGCGGAGCCGGGATCCACGCCCATGTGCCACCGCGGCCGTCCGCCCAGTGGCGCCCGTAGCCGTTGTCGGAAAGGAACCAGCCGGTCCATGTCACCAGATACGTCACGAGGGCGACCGGCACGAGGGAGAGCACCGACCAGCCGAGGTCCTTGCGCAGCACCGCGCGGTAGGGGCGGCGCGCCCCCGCCACCCGTCGGGCGCCGACGTCCCACAGGAGGGTGAGGACCACGAAGAAGGCGAGGTAGTACAGCCCGTTCCATTTGGTCGAGGCCGCCAGTCCCAGGAAGACGCCCGCCGCGAGCCGCCAGGGACGCACCCCCGTTCCGGCACGGTCACCGGTGGGTCCGTCCGGGCGCACACGGCCGTCCCCGTGGACGGGCAGGGCTGCCGCGAGCCGGGCCCGCGCGCGGTCCCGGTCGATGAGCAGGCAGCCGAACGCCGCCAGGACGAAGAACATGACGACGAGGTCCAGCAGAGCGGTGCGGCTCATCACGTAGTGCAGACCGTCCACCGCCATCAGCGCCCCCGCCAGGCAGCCCAGCAGCGTCGAACGGAACAGACGGCGACCGATGCGGCACAGCATCAGCACCGACAGCGTGCCGAGGACCGCCGTCATGAAGCGCCAGCCGAACGGGGTGAGACCGAACATCCACTCGCCGAGGGCGATCACCCACTTGCCCGTCGGCGGGTGCGCGACGAAGGACCCGGTGTCGGAGAGCGATATCACCTGGGGACGGTCCAGGATCTGCGGGTCGGCGATCTTACGGTCCGGCCAGGTGCCCTCGTAGCCGAGGCGGAGCAGGGACCAGGCGTCCTTGGCGTAGTACGTCTCGTCGAACACGAGTGCCCGCGGGCTGCCCAGGTGCCAGAACCGCGTCAGCCCGGCAAGGAGCGCCACCAGCAGGGGCCCGCCCCAGCCCGGCCGGCCCACCGCCGCGGGAGACAGGCCGAGCCCGCGCCACAGCCGTGCCCCGGATTCGGGAAACGGCACGATCAGGCGGTCGCGCACGGACAGGTGCGGGCGTCCGGCGTATCCGAAGCCGCGCAGCCGCCTCTCCCAGGAGACCGGCGGGTGATCGACCTGATCGGTTCGGGGCACGTCGACGGACGCGGGCGCGTTCTCGTGGAACACCTGGGGAGCCTTCTGGTCGTGGGGGAGCGGGACGAGTGGGGCGCGCGGGATCAGCGGGAGTCGGCCTGCGCGGCGCCGGAGGGCCGCGGCGCTCTCGCCGGTCCGGCCCTCAGCGAGCGGGACCGCTCGAAGCCGCCCCTACGTGGGCGGTGGAGGCCGGGAGGACCGTCGACGGTCCCGGGACCGACTCGGCGGAGGTGACGGGGCGGGGCTGCCTCGTGACGGGCCCGCCCTGGGCGAAGGAACTCGCCAGGAACAGCAGTCCGATGCCGAGTCCGGCGATGGTCAGCACGGACGCGGTGGCCATCCAGGCGGTCCGGGCCCGTTGCCGGGCGCGGACACCGGCTCGCAGCCGGGATCGGTGCCGGTCCTCGTAGGGCCTGTCCTGGTGGCTGTCGCGCATCATGCGTGACAGCTCCTGTTCGAAGAGATCCACTGTTCCTCCTTCACGCGACCGGCTCGACGGGCTCGACCGCCTCGGACAGAAGCTGCCGCAGGCGTGCGACCCCGCGCGCAGTGAGGGAACGGGCGGTACCCACCGGACACCCCAGCGCCTGCGCGACGTCCCGCTCGGGCAGATCCTGGTAGTAGCGCAGCACCCCCGCGGCCCGCTGCCGGGCCGGCAGCGACGCCAACATGGCCTCCAGCCGGGTCCGTTCGTCCACGGCGGCGGTCTCGTCGCCCGCCCCGGGCGGGTCGGGCAGCTGGTCGACGGGGTGCTCGCCCCACCACCGACGCCGTGCCGAGCGTGCCGCGGCACGGGCCAGGACCTTGCGCACATAGGCCTCGGGTGCCTGGTCGGCCACCTTCGGCCATGCGAACCACAGCTTGACCAGCGCCTCCTGGAGCAGGTCCTCGGCCCGGTGCCGGTCCCCGCCGGTGAGCAGCCTTGCCAGGTGCAGCAGGGCCGACCACCGGGCAGCCACGAACCGGTCGAACTCAACGGCCCGCGGCTGCACCATCCACATCGCCCCCCTGCCCCCTGCCGAACACGCCGGCTGCTGCCTCCGTCACCTTTAACAAGGCACTGGGCCCCGCCCCGCTATGCACCCCCACAGTGTGGCGTGCGTCACGCACACGGTGCGTGGGAGCCCTGTCCTCCGGCGGGGGCGAACGGCCTGGCGGTCATGCGGCGGCCGATGGCTGCCAGGTCGCCTCGACCAGGGCCCGTTCGGTGCCGGACAGATAGACGGCGGCGGCGAGCCACACCCGTGCGTATCCGCCCGGATCGGCCTGCCGGGTCCGGCCGAACACATCGCGGCCCCGGCGGTCGGCCTCGGCGGCCAGCGCGTCCGCCAGGTCCGCGGCGGCCCGGAAGCCGCTGCGCCGAAGCGCCGCGGTCGCCGACACCCGGTCGCCGGCACGCGCGGGCTCGGCCGCGGTCCTGCGGCCCCCGGACACGGCGACCTCGACCAGCCGTCGCAGCCGCCACAGGGGCGCCTCGGCCACCGGATCCGGTGGGAACGCGGACAAGGCCTCCACCGACGGCAGTTCGTCGGCCGACGGGAAGTGCGCGCCTTCGAGGCGGTCGTAGCCCAGGTCGGCGTGCCCCATCCACTCGCCGGGCAGACGCAGGGTCGCCGTGCCGTCCGGCAGCGGGCCGACCGCCAGCGGCCGCAGCGTCGCGGCACGGGCCGGGTCGAGACGCCCCACGACGCGCAACCGCAACCCGGGCCGCGAGGCCAGCTTGCGGAAGTTGGCCGAATGGGCCAGGTC
Organism: Streptomyces sp. S3(2020); assembly: GCF_013044505.1. Taxonomy (GTDB): domain Bacteria; phylum Actinomycetota; class Actinomycetes; order Streptomycetales; family Streptomycetaceae; genus Streptomyces. Next base: position 7,173 of record NZ_JABERD010000328.1, read on the forward strand.
GGGGTGGCTGTTGGACGGCACCAGCCGGATCAGCAGTCCCTCCCCGTCCCCCCCCCCCCCCGCCCCCCCCCCGGCGAACAGGTGGGCTTCGGCCGCTCCC
>NZ_JABERD010000329.1 GCF_013044505.1 Streptomyces sp. S3(2020)
CCGTCGTAATTGATGGACGGGTTGCCCGCCGGCTCGTCCGTGGGCGCGCTGACCACGTCGGTGGTGCCGCCGTTGAACTTGAAGCGGTAGAGGCGGGGTTGAGGCGACGGGTCGGTGTCGGTGGCGGAGCCCACGGGATCGGGTGCCGCCGCCGCGATGACCAGGGCGTCTTTCGTGGTCGCGTACGCCACGGCCGCCGTCAGGCCCTCGGAACCGGTACTGAGGGCGGGGGAGACCACGATCACCTCGGCACCCGCCTTCGCGGCGGAACGGATCCCGGCGGCCACGGAGCCGGCGCTGGCCGCGCCCCGTTCGTCCGTGCCCCGGACCGCGAGCACGCGGGCCCGGTCCGCGACCCCGGCGAACCGCACCCCCGTCTCCTGCGTGGCGGCGATCAGCCCGGCGACGAAAGTCCCGTGGCCGACACAGTCGGCGCCCGCGGAGCCCACCGCCGTCACCCGGCCCTTGAGCGAGGGCGCCCCGGCCGCCACTCCGGTGTCCACGACGCCCACGGTCACCCCGGACCCGCCCGCTCTCCCGGCCGAGGCCGCCCAGGTGCGTTCGAGCCCCAACGCCCCCTGCTCCCACGGCACCGCCTTCGCCACCGCAGTCGACGCCTTCGTGCAGGCGACACCGTCGGCCAGCGCGGACGGCACCACCGGCAGGCTCACCTGGTCGGCGCTCAGGGGCGCGGCGGAGGCGGTGGCCCCCAGGCACGCCGCGCAGACCGTCACCAGGGTCAACGACACGAGCGTCCGCTTCATCGGGCCGCCACCTCCGGCGCGTCCCCGGGCAGCAGCAGACGCAGATCGTCGAAGCCCGGCGCGGACATCGCGCTGATCCGCCCCGCCTGCCGGGTCATCATCGTCTCCAGAACCTGACGGGCCAGCCGCGCGTTGCCGAACGAGCGGTCCCGGGGCAGCGAGTCGAAGTACTCCCGCAGGACCGAACCCGTACCCGGCCCGCACTCGTAGCCGTTCGTCTCCGCGTGCCGGCGGACGATCGTCACGAGCTCGTCCGCGGAGTAGTCGGTGAACTCCACCCGGCGCGAGAAGCGGGACGTCAGACCGGGGTTGGAGGCCAGGAAGCCGGCCATCTCCTCGGTGTAGCCCGCGACGATGACGACCACCTCGTCGCGGTGGTCCTCCATCAGCTTCAGCAGGGTGTCGACGGCCTCCCGGCCGAAGTCCGAGGAGCCCGACGACCCGGCGGGCGTCAGCGTGTACGCCTCGTCGACGAACAGGACGCCACCCAGGGCGCGTTCGAAGACCTCACGGGTCAACTGGGCGGTGTGACCCACATATCGGCCGACCAGGTCGGCCCGGGCCACTTCCACCAGCTGGCCTCGCGGCAACACGCCCAGGGACGCCAGGAGTTCGCCGTAGAGGCGGGCGACCGTCGTCTTGCCCGTGCCGGGCGGGCCGGTGAAGACGAGATGGTGGCTGATGCGGGGCGCGGGCAGGCCCGCGGCCTCGCGGCGGCGGGCGGTGGCGAGAAGGTTGACGAGGTCGGTGACGTCGCGTTTGACGCCGGAGAGGCCGACCATGTCGCCGAGGCGGGTGAGTGGGTCGCCGCCGACGGGTCCTTCCCCGCTCACCGCCGCGGCGGCTTCCTCTCCCACGTCCTGGGGCAGCAGCAGCGCCAGATCCCGCTGCCCGATGTCGGCGAGCGAGGCGAGCCGGGTCGCCTGGCGGTCCACCATCTCCTCGAACAGCTGGCGAGCGGCACGGCCGTTGCCGAACGTGGCGTCGCGCGGCATGCGCTCGAAGCGGACGGAGAGGGCTTTGCGGGTGGCGTCCTCCAGCTCGTACTGGTGGCGGGCGCACATCGATTCCATGATGGCGACCAGTTCCGGCACCGAGTAGTTGGCGAACTCCACCGTGCGCGAGAAGCGGGAGGCCAGACCGGGGTTGGAGGCCAGGAAGCCGGCCATCTCGTCCGTGTAGCCGGCCACGACCACGACCATGTCGTCGCGGTGGTCCTCCATCAGCTTCAGCAGCGTGTCGACGGCCTCCCGGCCGAAGTCGGCGCCGCCGCCCCGGCTGTCGGACACCAGGGTGTAGGCCTCGTCGATGAACAGGACTCCGCCGAGGGCCTGATGGAAGGTCTCGGTGGTCTTGATGGCCGTACCGCCGACGATCTGGGCGACGAGGTCGGCGCGGGAGACCTCCACCAGATGGCCGGAGCGCAGCACACCCAGCTCGGCGAGGATCGTGCCGTAGAGACGGGCGACCGTCGTCTTGCCGGTGCCGGGCGGGCCGGCGAAGACCAGGTGGCGGCTCATCGGGGGGACCGGCATGCCCATGCTGGCGCGGCGCTGGGCGAGCTTGGTGAGGTTCACGAGAGTGCGGACCTGGTGTTTGACGTCGTCCAGTCCGATGAGCGCGTCGAGTTCGGCGAGCGGTCCGCCGTCGCCGGGCGTCTGCGGAGCCCCCGCCGGGTCCGTGCCTTCGACATCGCCGACGCCCCAGGCGTCCCGGCGTCCGTTGTCCGCGCTGGTCAGGCCCTCGACGGCGAGCCGGTCGCCGGGGCGGACCTGGACCAGGCCGCCGCCGGTGTTCTCGCGCGCGGTGCAGTTGACCAGGGACACCGGCGCGTCGGTGTCCACGCGGAAGCCGTCGCCCTCGCTGCCCATCGCCTCGCAGGAGGTGAACGCGCCGCGCCCGCCGTCGTCGACGACCACGCCATGGCCGCCCGCACCGCTCACCCGCAGCCTGCTCGCGGTCAGTTCGCCGCCCTTCTCCACCAGGACGCCGGGCTGCGCGCTGCCGCGCTCACCGCGGATCTCGCAGTCGCGCAGGGTGACGCTGCCGTCCGCCCCGACGGACAGGCCGGGCCCGCCGCCCGCCGTGTCGACGGTGCCGCCGCCGACGTACAGCGAGCCGTCGTCCTCGACGCGGATGCCCGCCCCGCCGGGGCGTTCGATCACGCACTCCTCCAGGCGCCCGCGTCCGTCGGCGCGGACCTCCACGCCATGGCCGCCGGGGGCGCTGATCCGTGCCCTGCGCAGCAGGGGGTTCGCCCCGGTCCGTACGCGGATGCCGATGCCGGCGACGTCCGTCACATCCGGCCGGTCCAGTTCCGCGACCGACTCCTCCTCCAGCAGCAGCCCGTCCGCGGCGCCGCCCCGCACCGACAGGCCGATCAGTACCGGGGACGAGGAGCCCGCGACACGCAGTGCGGGTGCCTGCGCCCCTTCCAGGCGGCAGTCCTCCACCGTGCCGCGCGACCTTTCGAGTACGACCAACCCGTGGCCCTCGGTCCGGTCGGTACGGCAGCGGCGCAGCCAGGGATCGGTGCCGCCGGACAGGACGATGCCAGGTCCGGTGGTGGCCGTGACGGTCACGTCCTCCAGGGTGGTGCGGGCCGCGCTGCTCAGGTGGACGCCGGTACTGGTGTCGTGGACGGCGGTGCGCACCACCCGGGTGGTGCAGTGCTCCTCCAGGGCGATGGCCGGCTTGTCGGTGGAGGAGATGTCACAGTCCTCGACCGAGCCGCGCGCCTCACCGTTGGCCAGCACACCGTTGCCGCGCGCGTCCCGGACGGTGCAGCCGCGCAGGGTGACCCGGCCGCGTTCACCGATCACCGCGCCCGAGGTGCCGAGGTGTTCGACCGTGCAGGACTCGACCGAACTGTCCACCGGCGAGGTCACGACCAGCCCCGCGCCCTGCGGATTGGTGATCCGGCAGTCCCGCATGGCGAGCGAGCCGGTGCCCCGGGCCAGCAGCGCGGTCCAGCCCGCGCCGGTCACATCGCAGCCCTCCAGGGCGAGTTGGCCGCGCGCCACGTCCACCACCGGCAACTCCGCGTCACGGCCCGTCAGTACGAGGTCGGTCAGCATCACCGCGTCCGCCTTGAGGACGACCGCGCTGCCGCGCCTGGGCGCGATCTCCACGCTGCCCCGGGCCTGTTCGGCGACGATCGTCACCCGGGTCCCGATGACCAGGCCCTCCTGGTAGCGGCCCGGCCGGACGCTGATCACGGCACCGCCGCGCGCCCGTTGGAGTGCCTCGCCGATGGTCCGGAAGGAGTCCGCGGGGGAGTGCGGGGCAGGGTCCTGGCAGACCGTCAGTAGCTGGCGTGACACGCCGGATCCTCCAAGGAGTCAGGGATGTTCGAGTGGGGGACGTTCAGCGCGGACCCGCCGTGGACGCTCAGCGCAGACCCGCCGGCGTCGTGGCCCCGAGCGAGGTCAGAGCCCGGCGCAGGGCCCGCAGGGCATGGCTGCTGCGGGACTTGACCGTGCCCGCCGGCAGGTTCAGCTCGGCCGCCGTGTCCTCGATGCTGCGGTCCAGGCAGTAGCGGTGGACGAGCACCTCCCGGTGCGGGCGGTCCAGTTCGGTCAGGGCGCGGAGCAGGACCTGGGCCGTGAGGGTGCGTTCGCTGGAGTCGGAGACGACCTCGTGGTCCAGGGCGGCCGGTATGAGGTCCACGGGGCGGGCCTTGCGGGTGCGGTGCGCGTCGATCGCGAGCCGCCGGACCACGGTGAACAGCCAGGGCCGGGTCAGCCCCGGCGTCGAGGTGAGCCGGTCGGCATGGCGCCAGGCCCGCAGCACGGCCTCCTGGACGATGTCCTCGGCGCCGTGCACATCGCCGAGCGTCAGTCCCTGGGCGAACTGGAGCAGGGCGGTTCCGTGGGTCTGGTAGATCACGCGCGCGAACGCCTGACCTCCGTCCGGGTGTGGCGATTCCGGGTGCTCCTCGGGCTTGTGCTGGGTGGGCGACATGGGACGCATGGTGGGGACCGGCCTGTTTCGGATCGAGGGGAAGAGACCCCTTGATCGTCACAGTGGGTGATCAACCACCGATTGCCATGGGATAGGCGTTCGATAGTCGTCCGGAGCCAGGCGCCCAGGACCCCACTTCTCACTACGGCCCGGGGGCGTGTGGGGTTCTCGTCCACATCCACAGCGGCTGTCGATGCCCGTGGTGGGGGTGAGCATGCCCAAGCACCGGACCCGAGGAGGCGCCCCCATGCGACAGCCGCTGAGGTCACCCGGCATCTGCATCTATGTCTGCGTCTGCGTCTCCTGCCGTGTAGGCGGCGGCAGTCCGGACAGCTTCGCGCGGAGCGGACCGGCGTCCGGATGCCCGAGCCGGTCCAGGATCCCGACGGCCTCCAGGAACAGGGCGCGGGCCGGCTCCGGCCGGCCGAGGGCCAGCCGGGTCTCGGCGAGCGAGGCGAGGGTGTGGGCCTCCGCCCAGGGGACGCCGCCGACCCGCTGGAAACGCAGCAGGGCCTCCTCGAAGGCGGCCACCGCCTCGTCGTAGGCCCCGAGGTGGTGGTGGGCGGTGCCGGTGCTGTTGAGGATGTGGCCCAGCGTGTAGTCGTCGTGGTCGGCGCGCGCCAGCCGCAGCGCGGACGCGCAGAACACCAGCGCCTCGGGGTGCCGCCCGAGCAGCGTGTGATACCAGCCGAGCCCGTTGAGGATCCACGACCGCAGCCTGTTGTCGCCGTCCGGGCCGAGCAGCTCCAGGGCCCGCCGGTGGTGTTCGAGAGCGCCCTCGAGGTCCCCCTCGACATCGAGGACCGCGCTGAGCTGACGGTGGCACTCGATGAGCGCCGGGAGGTCGCCGACGTCGCCGAAGAGCTCGATGGCCAGCTCGATGTGGGTGCGGGCGTCGCTGATGCGTTTGGCGTACGACTCGGCCTGGGCGAGCCCGCGGTGGACGTGCCCGCGGGCGGTGGGGTCGCCGAGACGGTCGGCGGACTCCAGGGCGGTGCGCAGGGTGACACCGAGTTCGTGCCACAGGCCCTGGCGGCCGAAGTAGTGCTCGACACACCACGCGAGTTGCCAGGCGTGGACGTCGAAGCGGTGCGCCGAGGCCTGCCGCAACACCGCGACCAGCACCGTCCGTTCGGTGTCGAACCAGGACGTGGCCTGCGGGGACGCGGTGAACACTTCGCACCGCACCCCCTCGGACGGCTCCCTCAGCGCGATCCGGTCCCGGGTCAGGTCGATGAGTTCGGCGGCGGCATGGGCACTGTGGAGGTAGTGGTCCAGCAGACGGTGGCGGGCCGCGGCGAGCTCGTCCGGGGTGTCCACCTCGACGGCGAGCTCGGTGGCGTGCGCGCGCAGCAGGTCGTGCGAGGCGTAGCGGCCCGGCACGGACTCGTCCACGAGATGGGTGTGCACCAGTTCGGTCAGCAGGCTCCGGGTCGCGGACAGGCCGAGCCCGGCGAGGCTCGCGGCGGCCGCCGGCGAGATGTCCGGCCCCGGGTGCAGGCCGAGCAGCCGGAACAACCGGGCGGCGGCGGGCGAGAGCGCGTGGTAGGACCACGACAGCACGGCCCGTACGTCGGCGGCCTGGTCCGTGTCCGTGAACGCGTCCAGGCTGCCGTGCCCCTCGACGAGCTCGGCCGTCAGCGCGGCGAGCGGGAAGGCGGGGCGCCCGGCCGCGCGGGCCGCCGCGACGGCCAGTGCCAACGGCAGCCGCGCACACAGTTCGACGATCTCCCGCACCGCTTCCGGCTCCGCGGCGACCCGGGCCGCGCCCAGCCGCCGGGCCAGGAGGTCGTGGCCCTCCTCCGGGCTGAGGACGTCCAGACGCAACGGGTGGGCGCCGTCCAGGGCGACCAGACCGCCGAGCCGGTTCCGGCTGGTCACGATGGTGAGACAGCCCGGGGCGCCGGGCAGCAGAGGCCGAATCTGGCTCGCGTCGCGCGCGTTGTCCAGGAGGATCAGGACCCGCCTGCCGGTGAGCACGGTACGGAAGCGGGCCGCCAACGCGTCCTGGTCGCCGGGGAGTTCACGGGGGGCCGCACCCAGTGCCTCAAGGAGGGTGCGGAGCGCCTGGACGGGGGTGACCGGGTCGGACACCGGGTCGAAGCCGCGGAGGTTGATGTAGAGCTGTCCGTCGGGGAAGCGGGGGACGATCCCGCGGGCCCAGTGCACGGCGAACGCGGTCTTGCCCACACCCGCCGTGCCGCTGATCAGGACGGTCGCGGAAGGGGCGTCGCCGCCCTCGGGGAGCAGGGCGGCCGCGCGCGCGAGCGGGGACTCGCGGCCGACGAAGCCGGGGAGCGCGGCGGGGAGTTGGGCGGGGTCGTGCTGTGCGCGTGCTCGGCTGGTAGGTGGCGGGGACACCGCCGGAAGGCAGCTCCTCGCGTCCGGCGGGTGATTGTGGCTGGTGGGTGACGCCGTAGGATAGGGTGGCGAGCGGCGGCTGGGGAGTCGTCAGCGGGTGGGGCGGGTTGCGCGTTGCCGGGGGGTTGAGGACGACCAACGCCGAACTCAGGTACACCGGGGTCGG
>NZ_JABERD010000330.1 GCF_013044505.1 Streptomyces sp. S3(2020)
CCCTGACCACCTCATGAGCACGCTTCGGCACGGTCTCCGCCAGATCCAGTACCGCAGCGACCTCATCGACGGATGCCTCGCCGAAACCGGGCTCACCTTAACGACATCACGCCAACAAGGTCAGTAAAGCCATTCGTTGAGGACTGCGATCAGCACAGTCGTCTCGTCTCGGACGGCGAGCTTGTCGTATCGCGTGGCGACGGCGCGATGTCTCTTAAGACGGTTGATCCCGCACTGGACCGCGTGGCGCTCGCGGTAGTCGTCCCGGTCGAAATGCGGCGGTCGGCCGCCGTGGGAGCCGAGCTTTCGGCGGTTGCACGACTGGTCGACCTTGTCCGGGATGGTGCAACGGATCCCTCGGCGATGTAGGTAGGCGCGGTTCTTTCGGGAGGCGTATGCCTTATCCGCGCGGACACGATTGGGACGAACGCGTGGCCGGCCTGGCCCGATGCGGGGCACGCGGACCTTCTCCAGTACGGGTTCGAACTGCGGAGAGTCCCCGCGCTGCCCGGCCGTGATCACGATCGACATAGGCTTCTGGCCCTGCTCGACGGCGAGGTGGAGCTAGGTGATGAACTCACCTCTCGACCGTCCCAGTCCGTGATCACGGAGCTCGGTGAAGACACCGCCGGGTGGTTCTTTCTGCAGGTCGCCCCGCTTACGGGCCCCGGCCGCATGCTGATGGGCGCGGCATACCGTGGAGTGGACGCTCAGGTCGCACGTGATCGCACTCTCCGCGTCGGCCAGGGACTGGAGCCGGGTGAGGATCCGCTGCCAGGTGCCGTTCCGCTGCTATCGGCGGAAAAGATCGTAGACCCGGCTCCACGGTCCGTACTCGACAGGCACGTCCCGCCAGGGCACACCTGTCCGAACCCGGAACCGTATGCCGTCGATCAGCCGCCGCCGAAGCCAGACGGGCGGCCGCCCCGCCCTATGAACCGTGATCATTCACAGTCCAAGATCTACTTTCGACACACGGCCTAGACCTGGTGACCAGCCATTCACGGGTCTTGACAATTGCTCCACCCCGGTGAGGCGCACTACGGGACGACGAGGCCGGCAGGGCATGCCAGTCCGCCTACGACACGGTCACGGCGGCCCGGGTCCCGGGCCAGGGCTACGCCTACCTGCTGACCGCGATGCGCCGTCGGTGCGAGTCGCAGGACCTCGCACCGAGCACGCTCGTGGACATTACGGGGAGCATCACATGTCCGCCGTCAAGCCGCCCCACAGATCACAGCCCCGCCCACTGAAATCCTCCGTGCAGCCCGAAACGAGCTCCGGCCCATCGTCCATCCGGCATTGGGGGCATCACGGTCGGTTGGCGGTCCGCCTGCTCCTGCAATCCATCGGTCTCCGAGCGAAGTCCCCTCCGGCACGCCCTATCAGCACAAAGGTCGGCGCACCGGGAGGCGACTGCGACGCCGTCAGCTCAGGTACGGGTAGAAGGTGCTGTTGCTGGGCCGGTAGACACCAATCATGTCGTATCTGGTGTTCTTCCAGTCGCCCGCGATCGGTTGATCGTCCGGATCACCGTAGGTGATGGGATCCTGACCCTGGGGGTAGAAGGTGCGGTTGTCCGGCCGGTAGACGCCGATGTGGTCGACGCCGCCACCGCCATTCCAGTCGCCGATGACAGGGAGGTCCCAGGGGTTGCCATAAAGGATGGGCGGCAGGTCCGGGTGCATGTAAAAGGTGCTGTTGCTGCGCCGGTAGACGCCGAGTTCGTCACTGCCGTTGGCGTTCCAGTCCCCGACGATGGGCAGGTCACCGGGGTTTCCGAAGGTGATCGTGGTGCTGAAGCCGAGCCGGTGGAAGGTGCGCGTGCTCGGCCGGTAGACGCCCACCGTGTCGATGCCGTCGCCGTTCCAGTCGCCGGCGATGGGGATGTCATCCCGGTCCCCGTACGGGAGGGGAGGGTAGCCGGGGAGGTGGAAGACACCGTTCCGGTAGATGCCGATCTCGTCGCCGTCGACCCCGTCCCAGTCTCCGATGATGGGCTTGTCGCCCGTATCGCCGTAGGCAGTGGGCTTGAGGAGCAGGGCGTTCGCTGGGGCCGTCGACAGGGTGACGACGGTCGCGAGCCCTAACGCGACGACCGTGAGCTGTTGAAGAAGGTGTCTGCTTCGCCGTTTCCTTGCCATGGAAGTCTCCCGTCTTCGCGCCGGACAGCGGGATGTCCCACGTGGGTCCCGCGTTTCCATGAGGGTGCGCGCTGCGGGCAGGACCCGTCGTTAGGGACGCGCGCACAACACTTCAGTCTGCGTGCACTGTTGCGCACGGCCGTCGGAACTCGCGCGGAGAGACCGAAGGCATCACGGAAGGCCCGGCTGAAATGTGCGGCATTGCAAAACCCCCACCGCGAGGCGTTCGCACGGATCGGCAGAGCGGCCGACCCGGGATCAGCGAGGTCACGGTGACAACAGTCCAGTCGGAGCCCGCGGATCCACCCCGCGGCAGTGCGACCCTCCTCATGGAACAACTTGTGCAGATAGCGGAGAGGGATGTGATGGGCGCGGGACTCCTGGGGGACCTCGCCAACTCGACCTCGTCGGTACTGACCACATACTTGCCTCATGGTGACGGCGCCCCGTACGCCGCACCACCACCTGCACCGGACAATCCGACGCGCCTTCCTTCCCGGGAACAGGCTGCGCACGCCTCCCACCCGCCCGGCAGCCGCGACGCCGAGACCTGGGCCGCGGCCAAAACTCACCGCGATCCTCACCGGGCACGCCGACCGCGCCACCACCGAGATGACCGACCAGGCCGGAGCTGAACAGCTTCCCGCCGCCCGCAGCGAGGCCGTCACCACCTGCCACCGCTACCTCACCGACCGCCTCAACCAGCTCCACTACGACACCGCCCTCACAGCCGCCTGGCCGATCGCCACCGGCGCCCGCTGGGGCCTCGACGGCACCGACCAGACCATCCACGATCTGCTGCGCCGGCAGGTCCGCGAGCCGAAGGGCCGGCGCGAGGACCCGTCCGTGGTCGTCATGGACTCCCAGACCGTGCACGCCTCGGTCAACACGCCCAAGGAGACGATCGGGCTGGACCCGGGCAAGAAGAGCCGGGGCCGCAAGCGTGGCATCGGCACCGATGTGCTCGGTTTGAGGAGCGCCGATCGGGCATCGCCCCACAGGGAACGGAAGGACGAAGGCGGCGGGCCCAACCCACTCACCGCGCCGGATGCGCGCCGCAGATCTCGGTGGTCTCCGGCAGACCGGCCAGATCCAGCAGGGCCACCTGGCACAGCTGGAGCCGACTCAACCCGCCCAGCTTGGTGCGCAGGTTCGCGACATGGAACTTGACAGTGCACTCGGCTATCCCCAGCGACCTCGCGAGTTCACCGTACTCCTCGGCGAAGACGAGTAACCCAAGAATCTGGCGCTCCCGGTCGGTGAGGGTGGACAGACGGAACAGTGCCGTCCCCAGGATCTCGCGCAGCGATTTCGGCAGCCGGCACAGCAGGTCGACTTCGTAGAGGTGCGTTACGCGGTGACGACCGCCTACCAGCGTCGGCTGATCGAGGAGAACACACAGGCAGCGGATCCAACGTCGTCCAAATCCCGATCGCCGCGGCAGGTGCTGCCATGGTTCCGGGCGGCGGCTCTTGATAAGCGATCACCATGCTCAGCGGCAGTTGCTGATCCAAGTCCCGTCATCGCGACCACGTCAGGGACTTCGATCCTTGCCGGCCAGTCACCCATCCCCGCACCATAGGGCCGACCACGCCTCAGCGGCGAGGCTCGCGCACCACGACACAACGGCATCCCATATCCCCGCACCAACATCCCCGCCACGCACCCAACGGGGCGAACGGCGCCTGATGCGCCAGTGGCATCGGCCATGGCCACGGCCGGTCTTCAGGGAAGATGCCGGTGTGCATGCTCCTCTACGAGGTCGGCGCACGTGGTGTAGCCGGCCTTTTCCCCTGCGTAGGGGTCGGGCACGTCCCGGCCCTCACCCAGGTAGAGGGCGAGGTCGGTGACGCTGGTGCTGCTCGTCTGGCCGCGCAGTCCGTCCAGGACCCCGCGGTCCATGGCCAAACCGACATCGGCCCATGCGATCAACTGCGGTGTCACCTGCGTCGCGCTGTGGCCGGTGAGATCGAACCCGCGAGCGAAGGCAATGGCGAGCATCTCCTGGTGGGCGGGCCCACCCGCCCACCTGTCACGCAGGCCCGCCAAGCGGGCGTACGGGGAGCGGCAGATGTTGCCGAGGCCCTCAACGACGATGCGGGTGCGTCGGAGCGAGGAGACCCAGTCGTGGTGCGTGGCCTTGATGGGCTCGGTGGCCTCGGTGGCCTCGGTGGCCTCGGTGGCCTCGGACATACGGTCAGCGGTCGAGCCTCCAGATGACCAAGCTGATGATGGCGGCACCCAGTCCGGTGCCCAACCCTTGTGCCGTGGCGATAACTAGCGTTCGCGCCAGCCGGCGAGCGATGCGCCGGGTTTCTGATCGCCTGCTCGTCTCTCGCATGGCTCTCCTTTGTGCGACCGGAATTGGGTTCGGTGGTCGAGAGCATCCTGAGGGTCAGGGATGTTCGGATTCGATATGGTTAGGCGATTTGAGAGTTGGTGCAGGCGGACGCAGCTTTCCGTTCGGCTTTCCGAACGAAACCGAACGGTGGGCTGTGACCGGTTGGCCGGAGGGCGGCGATGGTTCGGTCGGATCCAACAAAGATCAGGACAGCTGAAGAGCTGCATGAGCAGTTGCGCGCCTTGTTCGTCGAGGGCAGCTGGAGCATCCACCGCCTGGCAGCGGCAGCCGAGCTCGGCTCGGCGACCGTGCAGGCGATTTTGGACGGCACGACTCGCGTCCCCCAGGCCCGCACCTTGCAGCGATTTGTTAAGGCCTGTGGGAGGAATCCCGCGCCATGGTGTGATGCCCGCGCCCGAGTGATGCGCGCCGAGAAGGCACCCGAACAGGGATCGACTCCGGCTGTCGACCGCGAGTTTCAGTCCTACTTCGACCCCCACAAGGCCGCCGGATCCGGTGGTCGAGGGCGGTACTTCACCGGGCGGCTCCGGGCTCTGGCGGAACTTACACGGTGGCTGGACGGCGATTCGCCCATGTCATACGTCGTCACAGGCGGACCGGGGTCGGGAAAGTCCACACTGCTTGCCCGTCTACTGGCACTGCCTTCGCGTGAGCGCATCCATATCGCGGTGCACGCGCGAGGCAAGACGAGCGAGCAGATCGCGCGACAGATTAGCGAGGCGGCAGGCCTCGGCTGCACGCCGGAGGAACTACCCGCCGCGCTCTGCGGCCTCGAACGCCCCGTGACAATCATGATCGATGCGATCGACGAGGCTCCGGACCGGGATCGGCTGGTCCTCGACCTTGTGCACCCGTTGATCGACCCGTCTGGGCCTCGCGAGCTCCGGCTGTTGCTGGGCACCCGTCGTGATCTCGTCCACTTGCTGACCGGATGCCACCGCCTGGACCTCGACGACCCTGACTACTTCGACCAGGCTGACATCAGTGCGTTTGTCACCGCAACACTGAGACAAACCGAACCCGTGCCCGGGCTGACCAACCCGTACTTCGGGCATCCTGGTGACGTCCCCGAACGTGTGGGCGCCGCCGTCTCGCGTTCAGCCGGCACGAGTTTTCTCATCGGCCGGCTCATCGCCGGTGACCTGATCAGCCGGGACTCGGTGGTCGACATCGATGCCGCCGGCTGGGACGGCTTCCCGTCCCGTGTCGGCGACGCGATGCGCCTGTACCTCGACTCGGCCGGCAGGCGACTGCCTGGCGGGGCACGGTGGTTGCGTGACCTGCTGACGCCTCTTGCCTACGCAGAGGGCGACGGACTGGACGACGACCTGTGGGCAGATCTCGCCACCAGACTGGGCACCGCCACATACCGGGCCACCGATCTCAGGCTCCTACGCGACATGGGGGCCGGCGACCTGGTGAGTTACACCGGCAGCGGCTGGCGGCTCTTCCACCAGGCCCTGGCGGTGCATCTGCGTGACGACCTCGCCCGAATCGGACTCGACTCCGCTCGAGCACACCGGGCCATCACGGAAGTTTTGGTCGCCTCGGTTCCCACGGATGAACACGGCATCGCCTGGTGGCGCGCCCCGCATTACGCCCGGGCTCATGTGGCCGGACACGCTGCGCAGGCAGGCGTGCTGGATCCATTCCTCGCCGACGCGATGTTCCTGCTCGCTGCGGAACGCAGTTGGCTCGCGCCTCACCTGCATCAGGCACGCAGTTCTGCTGCCCGTGCTGCGGTCGAGTGCTATCAGCTCATCCAGCATGTGCTCGACCCCACGCAGGAACAGCAAGCAGCGGACTGTCTGCGGACGATCGCCGGCCTCCGGGGCGCTCATGAGGTCGTCGGACAGGTGAACCGACGCCATCCCGAAGGCTGGGAGATCGCCTGGTCCACGTGGTCGCCTGAATCCGCCCATCGCACGCTGCCCCACACTGCGGCTCCCGTTAGCGCGCTGGCTGTCGGTCGCCTGCAGGGCCGCGAGATCGTGGTCACCGTCGCCAGGACCCATGACGACTACCTGTCCACAGTCCGCACCTGGGATCTCGTGACCGGCCAAGAAGTAGGCCCAGCCTTCACCGTCCCCCTGGAGGTGCGTTCCGTCACGGTGGCCCGGACCCAGGGCCGGGTCGTTGCCGTCATCGCGGGCGCCCGGCCCATCCCCGCCTACGAGTGGCGCTCCCTCGAGGAAGGAACGGATGACGCTCTCGAGGGTCAAGTCGGTTGCTGGGATCCGATGACCGGAGGCGAGATCGGTCGGCGCAGGGTCTATGGCAGGCCGGTCAACGCCGTGGCAGCAGGCATGCACCAGGGCCACAGCGTCGTCGTGGTGGGCACCGGGCCCAACGACGAACTCGACCGGATGTACGACGATGGCGAGAGTGACATTTGGGATATCGACGACGGCGCGGAACCGACGCTGCGCAGCAGCGAAATCAGCGTCTGGGACCTCGACGACGAAGTGGAGCTGCGCAACCACGAAGTCATGTCTCCCGTACGCGCCGTGGCCATCGGACAGGCCGACGGACAGACCATCGTCGTAGCAGGCACTACTGACCTTGTTGGCGTGATGTCGTTAAGGTGAGCCCGGTTTCGGCGAGGCATCCGTCGATGAGGTCGCTGCGGTACTGGATCTGGCGGAGACCGTGCCGAAGCGTGCTCATGAGGTGGTCAGGG
>NZ_JABERD010000331.1 GCF_013044505.1 Streptomyces sp. S3(2020)
GGGCACGGGGCCTGGACACCGGGTCAGGGGGTGGTGCTGGATACACCCCCTGGCGCACCCCCTCTGGTGCACTCCCTGGTGCGCCCTCTGTCACGCCGAGTCGAGGCCCAGCACCTTCGCCTCCACCGCCGGGTCGAGGCCCACCGCGGGCCGGTCGGACCGCTGCGGCGCGGTCCCGCCGATCTCCCGCAGCCAGCTCCAGGTGTCGGCCACGGTCTCCTCCACCGGCCGGCAGCGCAGCCCCGCCCCGACGGCCCGCGAGACGTCGGCGCTGTGCAGCGCGGCCTCAAGATCACTGCCCGGCGGCACCCACACCGGCAACTGGGTCCACGGCTCGATCCCGGCGCCGAGCACGACGTCCGGGTCGGTCCACCGCAGGTCGGCGGCGCCGCCCGTCGCCTTCGAGCAGGCGTCGAGGAGAGCGCCCATGGTGGTGTGGCCGCGCTCGCTCATCAGGTTGTACGGCCCGCTCAGCCCCCGCTCCACCCCGTCCAGGATCCACTCGGCGAGGTCGCGGACATCCACGTACTGCAACGGCAGATCCCGCGGCCCGGGCGCCAGCACCGGACCGCCGCGCGCGATCCGGGTCAGCCACCACGGCAGCCGCCCGATGTTCTCGTACGGCCCGATCAGCAGCCCCGACCGGACGAGCAGCGAGCGGTCCGCGCCGAAGACCTCGGTCGCGGCCAGCTCGCCGCCCAGTTTGTCGCGGGCGTAGTCGGTTTGCCCGGCGTCGGGCGAGGCGCCCTCCACCAGGGGGGCGTCCTCGGTGTAGCCGACGGGCGGCGCCCAGGCGTACACCGAGCAGCTCGACACATACACGTACCGTCCGGCGCGGCCCCGCAGCAGCCGCGCCGCGTCACGCACCGCGGACGGCGCCGCCGACCAGGTGTCGACGACGGCGTCCCAGGTGCTCTCGGCGTCTTCGAGGGCGGCGAGCCCGTCGGGTGTGGTGCGGTCGCCGTGCAGCGACCGCACCCCGGCCACCGGCGTGTGCCGTCCACGATGGAAGACGGTCACGTCCCAGCCGCGCCCGAGGGCCGCCTCGACGACGGCCCGTCCCGCGAACTCCGTACCGCCCAGCACCAGAAGTCTCATGGCACAGACTCTGCACGCCGGGGCGGCCCCACGGGACGGATATCTGCCGTCAGCAGACGAGCGGTGCCGTCAGTGTCCGGTCGGCGGGGAGTACTTGTAGCCGACCCGGCGGATCGTCTGGATCGCCTGGCGGTTCTCGGTGCCCAGCTTGCGGCGCAGCCGGGCGATGTGGACGTCGACGGTACGGCCGTCGCCCACGTGCCCGTAGCCCCAGACCGTGGTGACCAGCTGGTCGCGGGTGTGCACCCGGTGCGGGTGCGCGACGAGGTGGGCGAGGAGCTCGAACTCCAGGTAGGTGAGGTCGAGTTCCGCGCCGTTCACCTCGGCGGTGCGCTGCACGGTGTCGATGCGGACGAGCGGGTCGCCGTCGGTGCCGCCGGCCGGGCCCGCCGGGTCCGGCAGGAGGGGCGGCTGCTGGTCGGCCGGGACGAGCACCAGGTAGCCGATCATCGGCGGCTGGCCCGGCAGGGTGGGCAGGGTGTGCTGCGGGGCGGGCAGCCAGGTGGCGCCGGGCGGCAGGAAGTCCACGACGCCGGGGACGTCGTCCGGGCCGACGGCCCGGAGCCGATGCCGTGCGCCGCTCTCGGCAGGGGTGGGGAGAGCGGCGGTGGACAGGGAACGAGTGGTCGCCATGAGAAGTCAGCTCTTTTCGCGCGAGGAGGTTCGTCGGTGGACGTACGTCGACTGCGCGCTGGCCGAAGGCCGAAGGGGTGTACGGCTTTAGAGGGCCCGCGCGTTCACCGCGCGGCAACACACCCGGTCGAAATCGTGGTGCTGACGAGAGGGCCAGAACGGCTCGAGGTCATGGCGACCTGTCGCGCTGGGGTTCTGGAAGCTGGCCATGCGCTCATTGAAGCAGACACAGGCCCGCAACAGGAGACTCCTCTCACTGCTTGGACGCTTCCTCGACGGGAAATCGACCGTGGTGTGCATCACCCCACCAGGCGTTTGCGCCAGACCAGGGGAGTGACGGTGATGGTCCTGTCCGGATCGCCGTCCCACTCCGTGGACAACCCGACGGCATCGAGTGCGGCGACGACCTCGCGGCCCACGGCGGCGTCGGCCTCCGGACCGTTGTCGATCCCTCCGTAGTAGAGGGTGAGTTCGTCGTGCTCGGCCGCGCCACGGGTGCACTGGTAGTGGAAGAAGACGAACCCCCGGGCGCCCGCGTCCGCCATCTCGGCGCCGATCTCCGCCTTCCCGCAGCTGCCGCAACAGGCGAAGTGCTCGCGCGCGACGATGCCGGCGCCCTCCAGCGCGGCGAACGCCCGCTCCAGACGGTCCGGGTCGGTCGGCCCGGACCAGGACTCCTGCTCCTCGACCCGCTCCAGCCACAGCCGCTCGACGATCGGGCGGGCCTGGGCGGAGGTGAGCCGGTCCTCCACCATGTACACGGTCTCGCGGATGATCTCCTTGATGCCGAGATAACCGTCGGCGAGCGTCTCGCGCACATACGTCTCGGCCTGCGCGGCGACCTCCGGATCGGGCGGGGGCACCTCCTGGGGCGCCGCGAGCTCGTCGCGCTGCCAGGTGACCCCTGCGTCCCAGTCCTGCTCCTGCCGCGCCCAGCGCGCCATGACGTCCGCGACGAGATCCGGGTCCGTCACCTCGGTCACCCACATGTGGGGGACGGAGCCGGTGCGGTGCTGGAACTCGTAGACCCCGCCCGGCTCGTGGGCGACCTGGATGAACACCGCAGGCCGGTCCGGTATCCGCTGCACGATCAGGAAGTGGTCGCCCCGGCCCCCGATCCGGTGCACCAGCTCGCGCAACCGGGCGGCCGAAATCCGTGTGTGCGTCTCGCTGCTCTCCGTCTCGACCTTGATGTCGAGCGAGCCCCCGTCGATCTCCATACCCCCACCCTCGCACGTCCCGCTGACAACGCGCCGAGGGGCGTCCACCCAGCAGGTGGACGCCCCTCGGAAAAATCAGTGAGCCACTGACCGGCGGATCAGACCTGGCCGGCCTTCTCCAGCGCGGAGCAGCAGGTGTCGACGATCAGACGCGTCACCAGGTACGGGTCGACGTTGGCGTTCGGACGGCGGTCCTCGATGTAGCCCTTGCCGTCCTTCTCGACCTGCCACGGGATACGGACCGAGGCGCCACGGTTGGAGACACCGTAGGAGTACTCGTTCCACGGGGCGGTCTCGTGCAGACCGGTCAGACGGTCGTCGATGCCGGCGCCGTAGTGCTTGACGTGGTCGAGGGGCTTGGAGCCCTCACCGAGCGACTCGGCGGCGGTGATGATCGCCTCGTACGTCTCGCGCATCGCCTTGGTGGAGAAGTTGGTGTGCGCGCCCGCGCCGTTCCAGTCGCCCTTGACCGGCTTCGGGTCCAGGGTGGCGGAGATGCCGAAGTCCTCGGCGGTGCGGTAGAGCAGCCAGCGGGCGATCCACAGGTGGTCGGAGACCTCCAGCGGGGAGACCGGGCCGACCTGGAACTCCCACTGACCCGGCATGACCTCGGCGTTGATGCCGGAGATCGCCAGACCCGCCTTCAGGCAGTTCTCCAGGTGGGCCTCGACGACGTCACGGCCGAAGATCTCGTCGGCGCCGACACCGCAGTAGTAGCCGCCCTGGGGGGCCGGGTAGCCGCCCTTGGGGAAGCCGAGCGGGTAGCCGTCCTTGAAGAAGGTGTACTCCTGCTCGATGCCGAAGATCGGCTCCTGAGCGGCGAACTTCTCGGCGACCTCGGCCAGCGCGGCGCGGGTGTTGGAGGAGTGCGGGGTGAAGTCGATGTCGAGGACCTCGCACAGGACCAGGATGTCGTCGCCGCCACGGATCGGGTCCGGGCAGGTGAACACCGGCTTGAGCACGCGGTCGGAGGAGTGCCCCTCGGCCTGGTTCGTGGAGGAACCGTCGAAGCCCCAGATCGGCAGCTCGGCGCCCTTGGCGGAGTCGGCGAGTATCTTGGTCTTCGAGCGAAGCTTGGCCGTCGGCTCGGTGCCGTCGATCCAGATGTACTCAGCCTTGAAGGTCACGGGACACATCCTTCGGGGTGGGTCTCTAGGCGCATGTGCGGGTGCTGCGGCGCTGCGGCACTGAAACGCCGCGCTTGATGCCCGGCAGCCTGTCAACAGGCGATTTCCCGATCATTGCTCCGATGTGAACCCCGTGTTACCTGGTGGTTCTGTGGCGCGTCTCACGCCGTGAGGACGGCCGGTGTGCACGAGCCGACACGGAAAGCCGACAGAAACGCCTGCTCACGGCCGCGGAGCGGCAGGGGGCGGCGGCTCGTATGCGATGCGGTTGCCCAAACGCGTCGGTCCTGCCGCTCGTGGCCGCGAGCAGCAGGACCTGTGACACGTACGAAGCTTCTACGCCGTCGGCGTCACCCCACCTTCTCGATCACGGCCCGCCGGATGAGGAACTTCCCGGGCTCACGGACCTGTTCGAAAGCGGCGTTGTTCAGCAGGACACAGCTGCCGGAGACCGAAGTGACCTCCACCGTCGTGGACTTGTTGTTGTCCAGGTTGGTGACCTTCAGCTTCGTCCCCGCCGGGAACTGGTTGCTGGAGGCGGCGGGTGCCCCGCCCTCTCCGGAGAGGGTGACGGTGGAGCCGTTGCAGACCTGCTGCCCGGAGGCGGCGGCCGGTGCGCTGGGCGCGGCGCTGGGCGCGGCACTCGCCGCAGCGCTCGGCGTGGCCGGCTGTGCTGCCTGGGAGTCCTGAGCCGACTCCCCAACAGCGCACCCGGACGCCTTCTGCTGCACCTTGATCTGTGCGATGACGGCCTCGCGGTTGGCGATCCGGGCCGTGGACTGCGCGTCCGGATTGGCCCGTTGACCGTCGATGAACTTCTGGTTGTTGCCGAGGGCGGTGGCAAGTCCCTGGCAGACGACCGATTCGGCCTTGGTCTGCACATTCTGCGGGGCCTGCGAGGCGTTCGAGGTGCTCGCCATGACGAAGGCACCGCCACCCGCCACCGCGGCCGCACCGACGAACAGCGCGACCTTCTTGCCCGTGCTGACAGTTCTCCTACGCGACATGCGCGCCTCCTGAGAGCTAGGGGAGCGTACGCCGCTATGTACGAGATACCGAACGATGTTACTCAGCGGTTACAGGAGTCACTGAAGTAACCTGCGTCACACCGAACTCGGGTCCTCGTACGCCACCACGTTGTCGTCGGCGTACTGGAGGAGATCCTCGGTCTCCGCGGTGATCGCGGCCTCCTCGGTCTGCGCCCCGTCCCCCCACTGCCCGTTGGCGAACACCACGGACCGCACGGTCATCAACCGCCGGAACACCCCGGCCGACCCGGGCGGCACGGTCGGCAGCCCCGCCTCCGGCGGCGGATCGAGCGACACCACCTGATACGTCACCGGGTCCATCGAGGCCATGGCGAAGACGGTCGAGGCGTCCTGGACGGTCCGGAAGCTCAGCACGCTCACCGTCACCTGCGAGCGCCGCTCGGCGTCCGTGAACAGCGCGGCGGTCAACCGCTCGCACCCCTGCCCCTGCCGGATCAGCGCGGCCAGCTCCGGCGACATGCCCTCGGAGCAGTCGGTGGTGGTGGCCAGGTCGACGCGCTCGTACCGGGAGCCGTCGTCGAGGCGCACGCTCTTCGCGGGGAAGGCCTGCTCCGGACGGATCACGGGCCGGGCGAGCAGGGAGGGCAGGGCGGACGGGGCGCCGGAGGGCAGGGCGGCGGTGACGGAGGGGACGGCCGACGGGCCCGGGGTGGCCGACGAGCCGGAGGTGGCTGGCGGCGGGGGAGCGGCCGCCGTCCCGTCATCGTCTTTGCCCGCGTACAGCACGGCTCCCGCGGTGATCGCCGCGACGAGCACGCCACCCGTCCCCGCGGCCACCGCGCGCCGGGTGCGCCGACGCCGACGTATCCGCTCCTGCTCGACCGCCCACTGGGTGTACGGGCCCACGGCCCCGTACGGCGTTCCTTGATCACCGAAGCTCATGGCGGCGGAGAGTAACAGCGTCGGCACCCCGAACTCCCGCCGCGGGACAATCACTTGCCTATCGGGACAGAGCATCCCGTACGGCTTCGTCGGTACGGCCGACCACCGCCGTCCCGTCCTGCGCCGTGATGATCGGTCGCTGGATGAGCCTGGGGTGCTCGGCGAGCGCCTTGACCCACCGGTCGCGCGACGACTCGTCCCGAGCCCATTCCCTGAGCCCGAGCTCCTTGGCGGCGGCCTCCTGGGTGCGGGTGATGTCCCACGGTTCGAGGCCGAGGCGGTCCAGTACGTCCCTGATCTCGGCCTCGCTCGGTACGTCCTCCAGATAGCGGCGGACGGTGTAGTCGGCACCCTCGGCGTCGAGCAGGCTCAGGGCGCTGCGGCACTTGGAACAGGCCGGGTTGATCCAGATCTCCATGCCGTCCACGGTACGTGAAACCCGTTCTCCACCTGGGTCACAGCGGCCCCGAAAGCCCTTGTGGCCAGGGCCTTTTGTCAGTGGCGGAGGGTAGAATAGTAGAAGTGTTCGAGGGTGTTGCGGGGGGCGTCATGGCCTCCCGTGGACGCCCTGACCGCGACAGGAGGATGCCTGTGCCCGCTGCCGCACTGAAGCCGTTGCCCACCCAGTCGACCGTCCAGCACCCGGTGCTGCTGGACCTGCCGTACGCGCCCGTGGAGAAGCGCGCGCTGCCGCCCGGCCGCCCGCGCGAGTGGTACATCACGCACAACCGCCGCCTCAAGGCGATGCGGCTCGCCATCGCCCTGCTCGACTCGGGCGTCTACCTGCCCAACCAGGCCCGCAACGAGACGATACGGACCACGGCGGAGACGATCGGTGTCCATCCGCCGTCGGACACGACGTGCCACATGGTGCGGGCGCTGATGCGTTACGCGCGGTGAACCGTGGCGCCGGGTACCCCGTGCCGCGCGGGGTACCCGGCGCTGCCGTGTTGTGTCGGGTCGGGTCGGCGGAACCCCTACCGGACCAACTCCCGCTCCAGCGGCGTCCGGAACCTGGGCGTCACCCGGGTCGCCCCGAGCCACCCCCGCAACCGCTCCGCCTCCAGCTCGATCGCCGCCTCCGCCCCCCCACCCACCCCTACCCTCCCCACCCCCCGCCCGCCGCGCCACCCCACCGCCCCCGCGGCCCACCCCCCCCCCCCCCCCCCG
>NZ_JABERD010000332.1 GCF_013044505.1 Streptomyces sp. S3(2020)
GGGCGCGGCCGCGGCGGCCGCGGCGCTGGGGCGGGCGCGCACCGCCGTGTGCCCCGTCCGAGCGGCGCCGGCGGCCGGGGGTCGTGGCGGTGGCGGTCCGGCGGGGCGGGGGGTCGTTGCCGGGGCGGGGGGGCGGGGGGCGGGCGGGGCGGCCGCGCGCAGGTGGTGGGCGCCGGTCGTGGCGGTGGGGGGGGGCCGCCGTCGTGTCCGCGTCCAGATGCCGCTCATGGCACTCGTCCAGGACCACCACGTCGACGCCCACGAGCTCCTGGTCCCGCTGGAGCCGCTGGAGCAGGACACCGGTCGTCACGACCTCCACGCGCGCGCGTGGCCCGACGACCCGCTCCCCGCGCACGGTGTAGCCGACGCTCCCGCCGACCTTCTCGCCCAGCAGCCACGCCATCCGCCGGGCCGCCGCGCGGGCCGCGATCCGCCGCGGCTCGGCCACGACGACCCGCCGCGCGGGAGCGTCACCGTCCAGCAGCCCGGCCAGCGCCAGCGGTACGAGGGTGGTCTTGCCGCTGCCGGTCGGCGCGACCAGGACGGCGGTGCCGTGCGCGTCCAGGGCGTCGGCCAGGCCGGGCAGGGCACCGCGTACGGGAAGGGCGTCCAGAGCGTCGTAACGGATCACGCCCCCAGTGTCGTACGACCGCGAGAACGCCCCGCTACGCGCGCGTGCCCCTCTTTCCGGTCTTTCCGGTCTTTCCGGCCATGTACGCGTGCGTGGCCGTCAGTCCCGCTCGCACACGAAGATCGCCGATCCCGGGATCAGATTCCCGCGCAGCGGCGACCAGCCGCCCCACTCCGAGGTGTTCCAGGCCGGCCACTCCGGCTCGACCAGGTCCACCAGGCGGAAACCGGCGGCGACGATGTCCCTGACACGGTCGCCGACGGTCCTGTGGTGCTCCACGTACACCGCGCGGCCGTTGTCGTCCTGCTCGACGTACGGCGTGCGGTCGAAGTACGAGGCGGAGACGGACAGCCCCTCCGGGCCCGGCTCGTCCGGGAACGCCCAGCGGATCGGGTGGGTGACCGAGAAGACGAAACGCCCGCCCGGCCGCAGTACCCGGCGCACCTCCGACAGGACCAGCACCGGGTCCGCCACGAACGGCAGCGCCCCGTACGCCGAGCACGCCAGGTCGAAGGAGGCGTCCGCGAAGGGCAGCGCACCGGCGTCCGCGCAGATGAGGGGAAACGATCCGCCGATGCGCAGCGAGTGCTGGAGCTGACGGTGGGAGAGGTCCAGGGCGACCGGGCGGGCGCCCTGCTCGGCCAGCCAGCGCGAGCACTGGGCCGCGCCGGCGCCGATCTCCAGGACGTCCTTGCCCTTCAGCTGCTCCGCCGGGCCGAGCAGCTCGGCCTCCACCTCGTCCAGACCCTCGGGACCCCACACGAAGCGGTCGTCGCCGAGGAACGTGCCGTGCTCGACCTGGTACTCATCCGCGTTGCGGTCCCACCAGCCCCGGTTGGCCCGGGAGCTCTCCGCGACATCGGCGTCACGGCGGGTGGCCTCGGGCTCGGAGTCGGATGTCTCGAAGTCCTGTGTGACGTTCGGCTCGGACGCTACGGGCTCTTGGATGATCGGCTCCCTCGTCGTACTCTTCCCTCCAATCCGTCCCCTCAGGGGTGTCACGGAGGAGGTGTCTCGGGGCCTGGATGGCCTCCAGAGACAGTTCTTGTGCCGGGTATGCGGCGATCCGCCCCGGGTGTGCGCCTTCGCGCATTGACCCTGTCCGGCTGCCCCCGTATGCTACAAGTTGCGCTGCGGGCCTGCGCACCTCAGACGTAGCAGGCTGCGCTCGCATCTGTCGTATGTCCCCTCGGTTTTCGAGGCGTCACCGGCTTCATGCCTGGTGTGGCGCTTCCCTGGCTGTCTGGCTTCTTCAGAGCGATACGGGCTCCCGGCGTAGCAGTACCTACGACTTTCTGTCCGTAACCGGAGCCCTTTCCCACATGACGAGCAGCACCGAGACCACCGCCACCACCCCGCAGGTTGCGGTCAACGACATCGGTAACGAGGAAGCCTTCCTCGCCGCGATCGACGAGACGATCAAGTACTTCAACGACGGCGACATCGTCGACGGCGTCATCGTGAAGGTCGACCGGGACGAGGTCCTGCTCGACATCGGTTACAAGACCGAAGGCGTTATCCCGAGCCGCGAGCTCTCCATCAAGCACGACGTCGACCCCAACGAGGTCGTCGCCGTGGGCGATGAGATCGAGGCCCTTGTCCTCCAGAAGGAGGACAAGGAAGGCCGTCTCATCCTGTCCAAGAAGCGCGCTCAGTACGAGCGTGCCTGGGGCACGATCGAGAAGATCAAGGAAGAGGACGGGATCGTCACCGGTACCGTCATCGAGGTCGTCAAGGGTGGTCTCATCCTCGACATCGGCCTCCGTGGCTTCCTGCCGGCTTCTCTCGTCGAGATGCGCCGCGTCCGCGACCTCCAGCCCTACGTGGGCAAGGAGCTCGAGGCGAAGATCATCGAGCTGGACAAGAACCGCAACAACGTGGTCCTGTCCCGCCGTGCCTGGCTGGAGCAGACCCAGTCCGAGGTCCGCCAGACGTTCCTCACGACCCTCCAGAAGGGTCAGGTCCGCTCCGGTGTGGTCTCCTCGATCGTCAACTTCGGTGCCTTCGTGGACCTGGGTGGCGTCGACGGTCTGGTCCACGTCTCCGAGCTGTCCTGGAAGCACATCGACCACCCGTCCGAGGTTGTCGAGGTCGGCCAGGAAGTCACCGTCGAGGTCCTCGACGTCGACATGGACCGCGAGCGTGTCTCCCTGTCGCTGAAGGCGACCCAGGAAGACCCGTGGCAGCAGTTCGCCCGCACGCACCAGATCGGTCAGGTCGTGCCCGGCAAGGTCACGAAGCTGGTTCCGTTCGGTGCGTTCGTCCGCGTGGACGAGGGCATCGAGGGTCTGGTCCACATCTCCGAGCTGGCCGAGCGCCACGTGGAGATCCCGGAGCAGGTCGTCCAGGTCAACGACGAGATCTTCGTCAAGGTCATCGACATCGACCTCGAGCGTCGCCGGATCTCGCTGTCCCTGAAGCAGGCCAACGAGTCCTTCGGTTCCGACCCGGCCTCGGTCGAGTTCGACCCGACCCTCTACGGCATGGCCGCGTCCTACGACGACCAGGGCAACTACATCTACCCCGAGGGCTTCGACCCCGAGACCAACGACTGGCTCGAGGGCTTCGAATCCCAGCGTGAGGTGTGGGAGAACCAGTACGCCGAGGCGCAGACCCGCTTCGAGCAGCACCAGCAGCAGGTCATCAAGTCCCGCGAGGCCGACGCCGCTGCCGCGGCCGAGGGCGGCGACGCTGCGGGTGCGGCTCCGGCCGCGGGCGGTGGCGGTTCGTACTCCTCCGAGGGTGCGGACACCTCCGGTGCCCTCGCTTCGGACGAGGCGCTCGCCGCGCTCCGCGAGAAGCTCGCGGGCGGCCAGAGCTGACCGCTCACTGAGCACTAGCTCCTGACTGAGGGGCCGTACCTTTCGAGGTGCGGCCCTTCGGCGTTGCCCGGGGCTGGTCGTTTGGCTGCGGGCCGGCGGGGGTTTGTCGCGCAGTTCCCCGCGCCCCTGAAGGGCGCGTTGTCCTCACCTCTGCCATGAAAAGCCCGTAAGAGATGGCTGATCAGAGGTCCTCGTGGGAATGCCCCTGCTCCAGGGGGCGTTGAAACGTACGAACACGAGGAGGAGCGGTCACTGTGCTTGATCCGCAGGGTTTGTACGCATGGGAGCCGAAGGGCCTGGCTGTCGTCGACATGGCGCTCGCCCAGGAGTCGGCCGGTCTTGTCATGCTCTACCACTTCGACGGATACATCGACGCGGGCGAGACCGGCGACCAGATCGTCGACCGGCTGCTCGACTCGCTGCCCCACCAGATCGTCGCCCGGTTCGACCACGACCGGCTCGTGGACTACCGCGCCCGCCGCCCGCTGCTGACGTTCAAGCGCGACCGGTGGACGGAGTACGAGGAGCCCACCATCGACGTGCGGCTCGTCCAGGACGCCACCGGGGCGCCCTTCCTGCTGCTGTCCGGGCCCGAGCCGGACGTGGAGTGGGAGCGCTTCGCCGCGGCCGTCCAGCAGATCGTCGAGCGGCTCGGTGTCCGCCTCTCCGTCAACTTCCACGGCATCCCGATGGGCGTCCCGCACACCCGCCCCGTCGGCCTCACCCCGCACGGCAACCGCAACGACCTCGTACCCGGCCACCGCAGCCCCTTCGACGAGGCGCAGGTCCCCGGCAGCGCCGAGGCGCTCGTCGAGTACCGCCTCATGGAGGCCGGCCATGACGTCCTGGGCGTCGCCGCGCACGTACCGCACTACATCGCCCGCTCCCCCTACCCGGACGCGGCGCTGACCGTCCTGGAGGCCATCACCGCGGGCACCGGACTGGTCCTGCCGGGCATCGCACACGCCCTGCGCACGGACGCCCACCGCACCCAGACCGAGATCGACCGCCAGATCCAGGAGGGCGACGAGGACCTGGTCGCGCTCGTCCAGGGCCTTGAGCACCAGTACGACGCGGCGGCGGGCGCCGAGACACGGGGCAACATGCTCGCCGAGCCGATCGACATCCCGTCGGCGGACGAGATCGGGCTGGAGTTCGAGAAGTTCCTCGCGGAGCGCGAAGGCGACAACTGACCTCTGCCGGACGCGCTGTCAGTGGCAGGCCCTAAGCTTCCGGTCATGCTGAAGGTGGGCCTGACCGGCGGTATCGGCGCCGGCAAGAGCGAGGTGTCGCGGCTGCTCGTCGAGTTCGGTGCCGTGCTGATCGACGCGGACCGTATCGCGCGCGAGGTCGTCGCGCCGGGTACGCCGGGGCTGGCGGCGGTCGTCGAGGCGTTCGGCCGGGACGTGCTCGCCGCCGACGGCGCTCTGGACCGGCCGAAGCTGGGCTCGATCGTGTTCGCCGACCCCGAGAAGCTGGCCGTACTGAACTCGATCGTGCACCCGCTGGTCGGCGCCCGCTCCCGCGAGCTGGAGTCGGCCGCCGCCGCGGACGCGGTCGTGATCCACGACGTACCGCTCCTCGCCGAGAACGCCCTCGCCCCGCTGTACGACCTCGTGATCGTCGTCGACGCGAGCCCCGAGACCCAGCTCGACCGGCTGGTGCGGTTGCGCGGTATGACCGAGGAGGACGCACGCGCGCGCATGGCCGCCCAGGCGACGCGCGAGAAGCGCCTGGAGATCGCGGACCTCGTCATCGACAACGACGTACCCCTGGACGACCTGCGGCGACGCGTGACGGACGTATGGGCCGATCTCGTACGAAGAGCCCGTGCCGCGCACGACCCGTCCCAGCCGCCTCAGGAATAGCAAGCCCCTTTCCGGGCGTTGAACCCTTCCAGTGAGGGAAGGACTCTGCCGTGCCCCAGACCAGCGGTTCGACCGGACGTACTCCGGAGACGCATGTCATCGACTTCCGTGCCGCCGAGCACCTGCTCGCCGCACGGGATCCGCAGGGCGCGGTGAAGCTGCTCGACCAGGTCATCGCCGCGCACCCCGAGAACACCGCCGCCCGCCTGCTGCGCGCGCGTGCCTTCTTCGCGGCCGCGCAACTGCGTCCCGCGGAGCTGGAGTTCACCATCGTCCTGGAGCGCGAGCCGGACAACGCGTTCGCGCACTTCGCGCTCGCCCGCACCTACGAGCGGCAGGCGCGCCCCGACCAGGCCAAGCGCCACTTCCGGCTGGCCGCCGCGCTGGACCCGAACCCGCAGTACTTGAAGGCGGCCCGGTTCGAGTCGTGAGCGTCGGCTGGTGGCTGGCGGGTAATGGCTAGCGGCTAGCGGCTAGTGGTCAGTGGCTTGCGGCTGGTGGCCGCGGCTAACGGCTTTCCGGTGGCCGGTACGGCGGGATGTCCGGGCCCGGCTGGTAGTGCGGGCCCTGGCGGATGTGCCGGAGGATCAGTGTCAGGTCCACGGTGATCACCAGCCACAGCACCCCGCAGGCGATGGCCCAGCCGGGACGCCCCGCGAGGGCGAACGCCGCCGTGCCGAAGACCGCCCAGACCAGCCCCCACACGCTCAGCCAGAAGCGCGTGCGCAGCGCACTGCGCGCGGTCGTCGGCTCACTGCCCGTACGCATCGCGATCACCACTCCTTCTTGAAACGTACTCTTCGGTGCGACGTTCACCAAAGGCTCCGACCAGGGGGAGGACCACGTGCTTCCGGAGACCGACGAGCTGGCCGAGGTGCTTCTCGACCTCGCGGTACCCCACGAGGACATCGACGAACTGATCGCGCTGCGCCGGACGCTGACGGCGGACGCCGGGGCGATGCGGCTCCTGGAGGAGTGCGCCGAGGAAATGGTGCGCGACATCGGGCAGGTCATCGAGTACGGCGACGGGCTTCAGCTGGGCGAGCGGGTCGTCGAGGCGCCGTCGGCGCTGCGCCCCTTCTTCGCCGCGTACGTGTTCGTCGCGGCGCTTCCGCACACGCGCGCGTACCACCGCGCACTCGGCATCCCCGCGGACGTCTCCCGGCGTACCCTCACCGACCTCGGGCGGAACATGGTCGTCCACCGCCGACGGCACGGCAGGGGAGGAGTGCAGTCCCCGCAGTGGCTCACGCTCCATTTCCGCGGCGAGCTCTACCAGTTGGGGCGGTTGCAGTTCCAGCGGGCGAACCTCTGGACGGGCGCGGCGTCGGTGCTCGCGAAGGCCGGGTTCGACGGGGCCGCGGGCACGCCCTGTCTGGACATCCACATCCCCGAGTTCCTCGGTCCGCTGACCCCGGCGGCCTGCGACCGATCCGTGGCGCTCGCCCGGGAGTTCTTCGCCCTGCACCATCCCGAGGAGCCGTATCGGGCGGCGATGTGCCATTCCTGGCTGCTCGACCCGCAGCTGAAGCGGTACCTGAACGCCGACTCCAACATCGTCCGGTTCCAGGAACGGTTCCGGATCGCCCGCCGGGGCAGTGAACCGGCCGACACGGAACCGGTCCAGTTCGTCTTCGGGGACCCGGAGCTGGCGGTGGCGGGGCTGCCGCGGCGGACGTCGTTGGAGCGGGCCGTGGGGGACCATCTGCGGGCGGGTGGGCACTGGGACAGGGGGCACGGCTGGTTTCCGCGTTAGGTCCCTCCTGGCCTGGTGGTACGGGTGGATGGGTTCGGAGGGGGGAGGGACAGGGGGGGGGGGGCCG
>NZ_JABERD010000333.1 GCF_013044505.1 Streptomyces sp. S3(2020)
TCACCCTTTCTTATTTGTCTATAGGGACCAGGGCATCCGAGTTGCTCAGGAGTCTCGTGGGCTCGGAGATGTGTATAAGAGCCACTCACGGCACCGAAGGCGGGGCCGCCGGAGGCACCCGCGCCGCCGGCCGGTGCGCCCGGGCCGGATGCCGGCGCTCCCCCGGCCGTCGGCCTGCGGAACACGAACGTGTTGCCCGGGGCCGCCCCTTCGGACTCCGCGGGCGGGATCGACGCCGTGCCGTCGCCGCTCGTCGTGTCCGACGGGACGCGGGGGTCGGTGCCCGCCGCCGCGCCCCAGGAGACCCGGCGGTCCTGGTCGCCGCCGAAGCCGGACTGACGGGAGCGGTCGGCGCCCCAGGCGGACGCGGGTTCGGGACGGCTGCCGTGCTGGGCGTCGGACGGGGAGGGCGCCGGCTGCGGGTCCTCGTCGAAGAAGTGCGGGCCCGTCTCCTCCACCGACGCGGGGGCCGGGGCCGCACCGTCCGACGGGGCCGGACGGCTCGTGCCCGGCACCCAGGCGACACCGTTCCAGTACCGGACGTATCCGGGGATGGACGGGTCCGGGTAATACCCTTCGCGGGGCCTGTCGTCACCGGGGGCCGGGGTTGGGGCGCTCATGTCCGTCGTCCGGTATCTGCTCGGGGGTGAATATGGGGGGCTCCACATCTATCAGACGGGCGCAACCCCCACGGCCAGTCCCACCGGACCCACTCCTTTTGAGCAATGCCGTGAACCCCCGGGAAAAAAGTTTCCCGAACCCGCGTAATGGTTCCGGCCGCACCGGCTCTCTCCACTCGTACGAGACAGACACGAGAGGGGAACGACATGCACACCGTGGTAGAGCGCGAGCTGGAGCTCAAGCTCATTCTGTCGCCCGAGCGCAGCATCCCGGTCCCGGCCCGGCTCAGCTACCGCTCCGACGACCCGTACGCCGTCCACGTCGCCTTCCACATCGGCTCCGACCACCCGGTGCACTGGACGTTCGCCCGCGAGCTGCTGGTGGAGGGGGTGTTCCGGCCGTGCGGGCACGGGGACGTGCGGGTGTGGCCGACGAAGGTGGACGGCCGCAGTGTCGTCCTGATGGCGCTGAGTTCGCCCGACGGGGACGCCCTCCTGGAGGCGCCCGCGGCCCAGGTGTCGGCCTGGCTGGAGCGGACGCTGCGGGTGGTGCCCCCGGGGTCTGAGGGCGAGCAGCTCGGTATCGACGACGCCCTGGCGGACCTGCTCGCCCCGACTCCCGCCGACGACCTGTGGCTGCGCGACCCGTGGCCGGGCGACGAGTCGAAGGACGGGGAGTGACCGCCCGCGGAACTCAGAAGAGCTTGCCGGGGTTCAGGATCCCCAACGGGTCGAAGACCTGCTTGATCTGCCGCTGCATCTCCACCCCCACCGGGCCGATCTCGCGCGCCAGCCATTCCTTCTTCAGTACGCCCACGCCGTGCTCGCCGGTGATGGTGCCGCCGAGTTCCAGGCCGAGGGCCATGATCTCGTCGAAGGACTCGCGGGCGCGCCGGGACTCCTCGGGGTCGGCCGCGTCGAAGCAGACGGTGGGGTGGGTGTTGCCGTCGCCGGCGTGCGCGACGACTCCGATGGTGAGCTGGTACTTCTCGGCGATCCGCTCGGTGCCTTCGAGCATCTCGGCGAGCCGTGAGCGGGGCACGCAGACATCGTCGATCATCGTGGTGCCCTTGACGGCTTCGAGGGCGGTGAGCGACAACCGGCGTGCCTGGAGGAGGAGTTCGGACTCGGCCACATCGTCGGCGGGCACGACCTGGGTGGCTCCGGCCGCCTCGCACAGCGCGCCGAGGGCGGCGAGGTCGGCGGCCGGGTCGGTGGTGTCGAAGGCGGCCAGCAGCAGGGCCTCGGTGGTCTCCGGGAGTCCCATGTGGGCGAGGTCGTTGACGGCCTTGACCGTCGTGCGGTCCATCAGTTCGAGGAGGGACGGCACATGTCCGCCCTCCATGATCCGGCACACCGCGTCACAGGCGGCCGCGCCGGACGCGAACTCGGCGGCCAGCACCAGCTGCTCGGGCGGCCGCGGGCGCAGCGCCAGGGTCGCCCCCACGACGATGCCGAGGGAGCCTTCGGAGCCGACGAACAGCCGGGTCAGGTCGTACCCGGCGACGCCCTTCGCGGTCCGCCGGCCGGTGGACATCAGACGGCCGTCCGCCAGGACCACGTCCAGTCCGAGGACGTACTCCGCCGTCACCCCGTACTTCACACAGCACAGTCCGCCCGAGGCGGTGCCGATGTTGCCGCCGATGGTGCACATCTCCCAGCTGGAGGGGTCCGGCGGGTAGTAGAGGCCGTGTTCGTTGACCGCGCGGGAGAGGGTGGCGTTGATGACGCCGGGCTCGGCCACCGCGATGCGGTCGACGGGGTTGATCTCCAGGATGCGGTCCATCTTCGTCAGGGACAGCACGATGCAGCCGTCGGTGGCGTTGGCGCCGCCGGACAGGCCCGTGCGGGCGCCCTGCGGGACGACGGGGACGCGCAGTTCGGTGGCGGTGCGCATGACGTGCTGCACCTGCTCGACCGTGCGTGGCAGGACGACCACGGCGGGGGCGCCGGCCGGGCAGAAGCTGGCCATGTCGTTGGCGTAGGAGGCCGTGACGTCCGGGTCGGTCAGGACGGCCTCGGCGGGCAGGCCGCCCAGCAGACGGTCGACCAGGTTCCCTGTCTGTTCGTCGCGAGGCGCTTCGATACGGCTCATGATCACAGCGTCGCACCTGGGTCCATCGGTGTGAACCCCGTCTGCGGCAACCGTCGCCTGCCCGGGTGTGCTCGTCGTATTGACGCACAGTGATCGCCATGGAGAACCATGAGGAGGCGGCCCCCCGGAGTTCGCGCCGCGCACGGCGGGCGCTGATCGCGGCCGTCGCCGGGTGTCTGGTGCTCGGCGGGACGCTGATGCTGCTGCCCCGGCAGCCGACGGGACCGAAGGCGCCCGCGCCGGCCCCGGGGGCGCAGGCACGGGCGGCGGTCACCACGGGGGTGGCGGCCGCGCTGCCGGACCTGGCGGCGCTGATCGGTGAGCGGGAGACGCATCTGCGCGGGCATCCGCGGGACGCCGAGTCGTGGGCGGTGCTCGGGGCCGCGTATGTGGAGCAGGGGCGGCGGACGGCGGAGCCGGCGTACTACCCGAAGGCCGAGCACGCGCTGCGTACGTCGCTGAGGGTGCGGGCCAAGGGGAACGACGTACAGGCAGCGGCGCTCGGCGGGCTGGCCGCGCTGGCGAACGCGCGGCGGGACTTCCGGGCGGCGAAGAGGTGGGGCGAGGCCGCGCTGAAGCTGGATCCGAAGCGCTGGACGACGTATCCGCCGCTGATCGACGCCTACACCGGCCTCGGCGACTGGAAGGCGACCGAGCGGGCTCTTGAACGGTTGCAGGGGCTGCGCGGCGGGCCGGCCGTGATGGCGCGGGCCGGGGCCGTCTACCGGGACCGGGGCTGGCGCGAGGACGCGATGGCGCAGCTCTCCGACGCGGCGGCGGGCGCGCAGGCCCCTGCCGAACGGGCCGCGTATCTGGAGCGGGTCGGGCAGCTGGCCTGGGAGCGCGGCGACCGTGAGCCGGCGCTGCGGCACTTCCAGGAGGCGGTGCGTATCGACCCCGACCAGCGGGCCGCGCAGGCCGGGCAGGGGCGGGTGCTGGCGGCGCTGGGGCGGACCTCGGAGGCGCTGAGCGCGTACCGGGTGGCGCTGGCCAAGCGGCCGGATCCGCAGTACGCCCTGGAACTGGGCGAGTTGTACGAGTCGCTGGGGCTGCGGCAGGCGGCCCAGGTCCAGTACGACCTGCTGCGGGCGCGGGTGCGCGGTGCCGCGGCGGGCGGAGCCGACGAGGAGCTGGTGCTCGGGGTGTTCGAGGCGGACCACGGGGATCCGCAGGCGGCCGTGGTACGGCTGCGGGCCGAGTGGCGGCGCCAGCCCGGGATCGCGGTGGCCGACGCGCTGGGGTGGGCGCTGCACCGGGCCGGTCAGGACGAGGAGGCGCTGCGGTACGCGGTGCGGGCGACGGACAAGGTGCGCGGGGGCGGGGTGCGCAGCGCGCTGTACGCGTACCACCGGGGCATGATCGAGCGGGAGTTGGAGAAGTACGGGCCGGCCCGGCGGCACCTCCAGGAGGCGCTGGTGATCAACCCGTACTTCTCGCCGCTGCGGGCGCGGACGGCTCGGGAGGCGCTGACGGCGCTGGGCGAGCCGCCGGCGGAGGACGTACCGGCGATGGACGCGGAGGCGGAGACGGAGACGGAGGAGCGGTCCTAGACCGCGGCGGTGCCGATCAGGGCGTTGCGTGTGACCAGCGCCGCCAGTTCGTCCTCCCCGAGCCCTTCGGTCCCCTCCGGTCTGCGGGGCAGCACCATGTAGCGGGACTCGGCGCTGGAGTCCCACACCGTGATGTCCACGGTGTCGGGCAGTTCCAGCCCGAACTCCCGCAGCACACCGTGGGGTTCACGCACCACGCGGGAGCGGTAGGCCTCGGACTTGTACCAGCTGGGGGACGGGCCGAGGAGGCGCAGCGGGTAGCAGGAGCAGAGGGTGCAGACGATGACGTTGTGGGTCGTCGCCGTGTTCTCGACGACGCGCAGGCGCTGGTACGAGCCGTCCATGTGGCCCAACTCCCGTACGGCGGCGGTCCCGTCGGCGAGCAGTCGTGCCTTGTACGCGTCGTCGGTCCAGGCGCGGGCGACGACCTTCGCCCCGTTCGCCGGTGACGACGCGGCGAGGAAGGCGTCGATCGCCTCGTCCACCTTCTCGCCGGTGATCACGCCCTTCTCCTCCAGCAGGGTCTCCAGGCGGCGGACCCGGCGGGCGATCGTCGCATCGGTGTGGTGGTCACCGCTCATCGGCTCGGTCCTCTTCCAGATAGCTTTCCCACAGGTCCAGTACGACGTGATGGTCGCCCTCGCCCCACAGGTCACGGGCCTCGAAGCGGACCGCGTAGATCTGCTCGACGGGGGCGTCCCCGCGGCCTCGCGCGCTGATGTCGGGGAGTTCGTCGGGGCCCTCGGGCTCCACCACCACGCCCCGCTTGCCGCGCGCGTACCGGGGCAGCCGGGTGTGGTGCGGCGGGTCGTGCGGGAAGGTGCGCACCCGGGTGCCGGGCGGGAAGCGGTCAGTCATCCAGCTCACCCGGCCCGATCACGCCCTTGCGTTCCAGCAGCGCGCAGATCGCGGTGAACCAGCGCTCGTAGTACGACGCCGCCAGGTACTGCGCGGGCGGCATCGACTCGATCGCGTCCCGGAACTCGTTGGTGTTGAAGATCCCCTGTCCGCGCAGGGTGTTGAAGAGGCCGACGACCCGCGCCTCCCAGTCCGCGTGGAAGGGCTCGGTGTCGTCGGTGGTGTCGATGGCGCCGAAGCCCTGGGTGCCGCCGACGTCGTTGATCCTGGCCATGCGGCCAGCGTACGTTCGCCCTACTGCTTCGGCTTGGTGTAGAGGGAGAACCGGCGCTTCCCGGCCGCCCCGGAGGCGAGGCCCAGGTACAGCCGGGTGCCGCCCTTGCGGCGGACGGCGAGGCCTTCCGGCTCCCGGTGGGTCAGGGAGCGGCCGGCTTCGGTGCGCAGCTGCTGGACCAGCTCGCCGTCGGTGATGTCGACGCAGGAGACGTAGGCGTTGCCGTGCTCGGCGGGCGGGTTGGTCTCGGTGTCGTAGGCCGTTCCGGCGAGCTGGTAGATGTGGTCGCGGTACAGGGCGTAGCCCTGGAAGGGGATCTTCTTGTCGGGGTGCGCGGCGGGCTGGGCGATGTCGGCGACGGGGTGGTCGTAGTCGCGGGCGACGAAGGCGTCGAGGTCCCAGATCCGGTAGCGCGGCTTGCCCTTGAGGCGGTAGCGGACGGCGATGCGCTTGGAGGCCATGCAGACCGAGGGCTGGTTGTTGACGGACCCCGGTATCGGCTTGCGTATCTTGACGTCCTCGCCGGTGCGGGTGGCGCCGTCCTTGAACTGGAAACGGGTGACGCCCTGGCCGTAGCCGCCCTTCGCGTCGGCCTCGGTCCAGATCCAGACCTTGCCGTCGGCGGCGTTCTGCACGCCCATGCTGACGCCGTGCCCGAAGCCCTGGAGGTTCATGTGGCCGAGCAGCCGGCCGTCGAGGTCGAGCTTGTTGAGGCACAGGTTGCCGGCGCCGATGCCGCCGCGCCGGACCTGGAGGACGTACAGGTGCTGGTGGACCTCGTCGAAGGCGAAGGACTGCAGGACCGTGCCCTCGTTGAGGGCTTTCTCCTTCAGCCAGCGGGTCGCCGGTACGTCGAGGTCGATGCGGTCGGTCACGGTCGAAGTCCCCAGGGTCCTGTGGACGCCCGGATGGTGTCCACAGGACCAGAGAGTGTCAACTCCCGTTCACCGGTTTCAAGGTTCTACGAAAGCGCTTGTGGATTCACGTGAGATTCACAGGTTCCCGCGCCGCTCCTGCTCCCGCTCGATCGCCTCGAAGAGGGCCTTGAAGTTGCCCTTGCCGAAGCCCATCGAGCCGTGCCGCTCGATGAGTTCGAAGAACACGGTCGGCTTGTCCTGGACCGGCTTGGTGAAGATCTGGAGCAGATAGCCGTCCTCGTCGCGGTCGGCGAGGATCTTCAGCTCGCGCAGGGTCCCGACGGGTACGCGGGTGTCGCCGACCCATTCGCCGAGGGTGTCGTAGTAGGAGTCCGGGGTGTCGAGGAACTGGACTCCGGCCGCCCGCATGGTCCGTACGGTCGCGACGATGTCGTTGGTGTTGAGCGCGATGTGCTGGACGCCCGCGCCGCCGTAGAACTCCAGGTACTCGTCGATCTGGGACTTCTTCTTGGCGATGGCGGGCTCGTTGATCGGGAACTTGACCTTGAGCGTGCCGTCGGCGACGACCTTCGACATCAGCGCGCTGTACTCGGTGGCGATGTCGTCGCCCACGAACTCCTTCATGTTCGTGAAGCCCATGACCTTGTTGTAGAAGCCGACCCACTCGTTCATCCGGCCGAGTTCGACATTGCCCACGCAGTGGTCGATGGCCTGGAACTTTCTCTTATACCCATCTGCCGCTGCCGACGAAGAGGCGAGTGTCTATGTCGGGCTTCCCCCTGTCATTCCACAACACACCAGTCACCCACACACCGACGCACG
>NZ_JABERD010000334.1 GCF_013044505.1 Streptomyces sp. S3(2020)
CAGCTCCCCCGCGATCGTGCCCACCGGCAGCGCGCACATCAGCAGTCCCAGCCCCACCGACCCCGCGCCCAGATCGTCCGCGTACGGCGCCGCCAGCGCCTCCGGCACCACCGAGAACATCGGCGGCACCCAGAAGAGGAACAGCAGCACCCGGACCCGGCGGTTCGCGAACACCTGCCGCGCGCCCTTCAGCGACTCCGTCACCAGGGCGGTCCCGGCCCCCGCCCGCGCCGGCCGCCGCCGGGTACCGAAACGCAGCAGCACCGCCGACGCGCAGAACGTCGCCACCGTGATCAGCAGCGCATGCCGCGGCGCCACGACGGTCAGCAGCAGACCACCCACCCCGTACCCCACGAGCAGCGCGCTCTGCGACACGATCCGCAGCAACGAGCGGCCCAGCACGAACAGATCGCCGTCCCCGAGGATGTCGGCCAGCGTGGCCATCCGCGTCCCCTGGAACACCGGCGCCACCACCGCCAGAGCGCACCGCAGCGTCAGCAGCAGCGCGATACCCACCCCCGGCGCCGCCATCGGCAGCACACACACCGCGCACACCAGATCGCACACCACCAGCACCCGCCGGGCCGGGAAGCGGTCGGCGATCCCCGCGAGAAGGGTGCCGCCGACGACGTACGGCAGGAATCCGAGCGCGAACGCCAGCGCGCTCATCAGGGGTGACCCGGTCAGGTCGTAGACCAGGACCGAGAGCGCGATCTCGCTGACCACGACCCCCAGCAGGGAGAGCAGGTGCGCCACGAAGACCGCGCGGAACTCCCGTACGGCGAAGACGCGGCCGTAGCCGGTGGGCGGGGCGGCGGTGAGGGTGTCGTCCGTCATGTGCAGCAGCGTGCCGACCGCCCGGCGCGCACCCTAGAGTTTCGGTTACAGCCGAATCTTCTCAGCGGGAGGTGTGTCCCATTCCGTCGCGACTGCACTTCGGTGAGGACGACTTCCTCCGCTGCCGTTTCGCGATCTCCCCCCTCTGGGAGACGCAGGAGGTCGTCCGCACCCTCAAACGACCCGACCGGCACGGCTATCACGCACCCTGGCTGCGCCGGGTCCGTACCGCGGCCGCCGGGCTCGATCTCACGCCGCTGTGGCTGCTGATGCCCCGCCGCGGACACTCCCCCGACTGGCTGGGCCCACCCCCGCTCGGGCCCGCGGCCACCTTCGAGGAGGAGATCGCCGCCGTACGGGCGAGCGATCCGGCATCCGCGCGGGCGGACACCGCGAAGTCGCTCGCCTCCACACCCGGCGCGCTGGAGTCGGCGCACGGGCGGGCCTGGATGCGGGACCCCGTCCGGATGGTGCGGGAACTGTCCGACGCGATGGAGGAGGTCTGGCACACGCTCGTCGCCCCGGACTGGCCCCGGCTGCGCGCCCTGCTGGAGGCCGACGTCACCTTCCACTCGCGCCGGCTGGCCGAGGTGGGGCTCGGCGGGCTGCTGCCGGAGATCAGCCGGCGGTTCGGCTGGGACGCGGGGACGCTGACCGTCGAGCACCGGGGCGAGCACGAGCGGCGGCTGGAGGGGCAGGGGCTGGTGCTCATGCCGAGCGTCTTCATCTGGCCGGACGTGGTCAGCACCTACGATCCGCCCTGGCAGCCGACCCTCGCGTATCCGGCGCGGGGCATCGGGGGCCTGTGGACCGAGCCGGACGACCGTACGCCCGACTCGCTCGTACGACTCCTGGGACGCGGCCGCGCCGCGGTACTCGCCGCACTCGACGAACCGGCCACGACCACGGCCCTCGCCCACCGGCTCGGCCTCGCCCCGTCGTCCGTGTCCGCACATCTGACGGTCCTACGGGATGCCGGCCTGCTCACCGCGAGACGGTACGGCCATCAGGTCCTGTACGAGCGCACGCCACTGGGGATCGCGTTGAGCGGGGTCGCGCCGGCGCCCCGATAGGGGCGCGGGGCTGTATTGGATCTGCGGCTACCGCCGCGCGGGCGCGACCAGCCACAACGAACCCGCACCCGACACACGGCCCTCCGGCGCCAGCGGTGTCGCCAACCGCTCGGACACGTGATCCATGTAACGATAAGTAACGCATTCTTACTTAAAGTCACCCCCGCAAGGGAGCAGCATGCCCCGGCTGACCCACGCCCTCGCCATCCTCACCACCCTCACGCTCGCCGCAGGCTGCTCCGCATCCGACGTCGAGGAGGCCTCCGTCGCCGGCTCGGCCAGCAAGGAGGCGGACCAGGACCCGGCGTCGCCGTTCTGGGTGGACCCCGACAGTTCCGCCGCCCAGCAGATCCAGCTGTGGCAGCGGGAGGGCCGCACCCGGGACGCGGCGCTGCTCCGGAAGATCGCGGACCAGCCGACCGCGCTGTGGCCGGCCGGTGAGATCGACCCGGGTCCGACCGTCGGAGAGGCCACCGCGGCCGCCGCGGCCGAGGACCGCACGGCACTGTTCGTCGCGTACAACATCCCGCACCGGGACTGCGGCCAGCACTCGGCGGGCGGGGCCGCGGACGCGGACACCTACCGGCGGTGGATCGGGAGGTTCGCGGACGCGCTCGGCGACGCCAAGGCCCTCGTCGTCCTCGAACCGGACGCCGTCGCGCACATCGTGGACGGCTGCACGCCGGGCGAACACCACGCCGAGCGCGAGGAGTTGCTGGGAGAGGCGATCGACCGGCTGAAGCGGCAGCCGCACACCAAGGTCTACCTGGACGCGGGCAACCCGTCCTGGATCAAGGACCCCCGCAAGCTGGTCGAGCCCCTGCGGCGGGCGGGCGTGGCGAAGGCCGACGGCTTCTCCCTCAACGTCTCCAACTTCCAGACCGACGCCGTCACCAAGGAGTACGGCCGCCGCCTCTCCAAGGACCTCGGCGGCAAGCACTTCGTCATCGACAGCAGCCGCAACGGCAACGGGCCGCTGCCCGGCGTGTGGTGCAATCCGCCCGGCCGGGCGCTGGGCACCGCGCCGACGACGAGGACGGGCGAGACGGCCCTGGACGCCTATCTGTGGGTCAAGCGGCCCGGCGAGTCGGACGGGACCTGCGAGGGCGGTCCGGACGCCGGGCAGTGGTGGCCGGAGTACGCCGTGGGGCTGGCGGGCAACTCCCCGGACTGACCGGCCACTTCACCTGCCCCTGCCTCGTCTAGTCCACCTGGATCCACTTCGCTTCCGACGGGGTGCCGTCCGCGTCCGTCACGAACAGCATGTACCAGCCGGGCGGCACCAGGGCCGAGTCCTTCGGCACGTCGAAGGTGACGGCGTCCGCCTTCTTCGTGACGCCGAGTTCGATGGAGCGCTGCTCGACGTCGGTGGTGTGCGTCACCGCGCTCGGCCGCATCAGCCGGGCCTTGACGATCCGGTCCGGGTCGTCGGTGCGGAAGGTCGCACGGTGGTTCTTGTCGAGCCGCTTCGGCCCGTCCTCCAGTACGGGGCGGTCGGCGCCGCCGCTGTGCAGGGCGGGCGGGGTGAAGATCTCCATGCGCTGCTCGAAGTGGCCGAGCTTGGTGTTCTGCTGGTCGTCGTAGAGCGGGTCGGAGCCGAAGCTGGCGACCCTTCCGTCGGGCAGCAGCAGCGCCTCGGAGTGGTAGTTGCGGCCCACCGTCGGCGACGCGGCCTCCCGGAAGACGTTGCCCTTCGGGTCGTAGAACTGCGCCTTGAGGATGTTGCTGGCGCTGCGGCCGCGGTAGTCCTCGGCGCCGTTCGCGGTGAACACGGTGTCGTCCGGCATGATCACGCTGTTCAGATACCGCGTGCCCTGCGGGAGGTCGGGGCCGTCCTCGAAGACGGGGTTGTCCTTCTTCAGGTCGACGACGGCCGTGCGCGGGGTCGACTTCTTCGACTCGCCGACGCCTCCGCCGCCGAGGATCATCACCTTCTGGTCCTGCGCGGGCGGGAGGAGGAGGGACGCCGAGGTCTCCGTCTCGTCGGCGTCCCGCAGCCCGGGCACCTTCTCGAAGGTGTTGGTCTTCAGGTCCCACAGCCCCGGCGCGCGGCCCATGTCGGCAGGCCCGTAACCGGCGTTGGAGGCCGGATAGAAGAGCTTGCCGCCCTTGGTGAGGAAGAGGGCGGGGTACGTCGGGAAGTACCGCTTCGGACCGGGGGACCACTTCTTGGTCTTCGGGTCGTAGATCTCGTTGTCGCCCGGATCGATCATCCCCACGTCGTCCAGTCCCGAGACGGCGAGGACGCGGCCGTCGTCGAGGCCGACCAGGGTCGGGTACCAGCGGGCCTTGTCCATCGGGTCGACCGGGATGTACTTCTCGGCGACCGGGTCGAACTCGTAGGCGGCGCGGATGCCCTGGAAGTCCTGCTTGTCGAGGGTGATCTTCTCGCTGAGGCCGTAGGCGTTGTCCGCGTCCTTGCCGGTCAGGCCCACGATCTCGTACTGGGCCTGCTTCTCGGTGACGGACATCGGGCCCTTCTCCACGGCCTCCACGAAGACCCGCGCCTCCGCGGCCGTCACCTTCGTCTGCCAGGGCTGCATCACCCCCCGGGCGTTGTAGGTGACCTTGAAGGACTTCTTCGCCTTGGGGACGGTGACGTCGAACTTGGTGGCGTACTCGACCCCTGCGGGCGAACGGAAGCGGGTCCCCTTCTTCAGGACCATCGCCTTGTCGGGGTTCTCGTTCTTCACGCGCATACCGCCGCCGGCCCGGTCGACCTCGCCGTCGAGCAGCTCGTAGCGGGCGGTGCCGCCGGCCACGAGGAGTCTGCCGTCCGGGAGTTGGGCGTGCCCGGAGCAGAAGAAGTCGTCGGGGGTGGGGATCTTCTTGAAGGTGTCGGTGGCGGGGTCCCAGAGAACGGTGTCGAAGGACCCCTCGTCGAACTTCTTCTGCTCGTTCCCGGAGCCCGCGACGATGAGCACCTTGCCGGTGTGCAGGAGCGCCGCGTGGATGGCGTTGGTGCGGTACTCCTGCGGGATGTCGATCCGGCTCCAACTCCCGTACTTCGCCTTGTACCCGGGCTGGGCGATCTTGTACGCGTAGTACCGGTCGCCGGCGAAGTCGAGCGCGGCCGGGGCGTTGAGGCCGACGAGGAGGGCGATGCCGCCGATGCCGAGGACGGTCTTCTTGGTGCGCTGGGACGGCTGGTAGGCCATGGCCTAGTTCCCTCCTGTCGTGGTGCTGGAGGTGGTGGCGAGGGCGGGCTCGGTGCCGTCGACCGGGCGGGGCGTGGCGGTGGCGCTGGCGCCGGCTGCGGCCGTGGAGCGGTTGGCCTGGCGTTCCTTCAGACGCGTGGAGACCCACACCGCCACCGGGGCCAGGGATATCGCCATCGCCAGGACCGCCCAGGTGCGCATCGCCACATGTGTGTGGTCCAGGGCGACCGAGCCGGCCAGCGAGGCGGCGAGGAGGGCCGCCCAGAACAGATGGATACGGAAGGTGAGCAGCCGGTCGGGGCTGGCGTCGCCGCCCTTCGGGGTGATGACGAAGCGGCTGGGGCGGCGGATGAGGGCCTCGCCGAAGGACTTCAGGTAGATCGGCGCGGAGAGCGCCGACATCGCCATGCCCGCGAGGCCGCCCGATCCCTCGGGTTCGTGCGGGGAGACGTTGTGGCGGCGGTTCCACAGGTAGAGGCCGATCTGGAGGGCGGCCGCGTCGCTGTAGAGCATCAGCCACACCGAGGCGGCGACCTGGGTGCCGGACGCGCCGAACCAGAGGAACAGGAAGCAGCTCAGGATGCCCAGGAACCAGTTGACGGCCGTCATCGGGTAGTAGACGAGCATCAGCGTGTACGAGAAGAGCCGCCCGGGCGGCATCGTGAACGGTGCCTTCCAGTACTGCTTGAAGAGCGTCTCGTACGTGCCGCGCGACCACCGCATCTGCTGGGTGAAGAAGTCCGTCCAGGAGGCCGGGCCTTCGCCGACGGCGAGGACGTCGGGGGTGTAGACGCTGCGCCAGTGGTGACGGGTGACCGGGTTGCGGTGGCGGTGGAGCTCGAATCCGGTGGCCATGTCCTCGGTGATCGAGTCGTAGAGGCCGCCGATCTGCTTCACGGCCGCGATGCGTACGACGTTGTTGGTGCCGACGAACATGGGTGCGCGGTAGCGGTTGCCGGCGCGCTGGATCAGCGCGTGGAAGAGGAACTGCTGGGACTCTGCGGCCTTGGTGACGGGATTGTGGTAATTGCCGTACACCTGGGGCCCCACGACGAACGCGACGTCCGGGTCCCGGAGGTAACCCATCATCCGCTCAAGGAAGTTGGGGAGTGGGACGTGGTCGGTGTCGACCGAGGCGAAGAAGTCGTACTCGTCGCCGTGCATCGCGATCCAGGCGTTGTAGTTGCCGTGCTTGGTGTTGGCCTTGTGGACGCCCTTGGGCCTGTTCCACTCGGGGACACCGTGGCGGGTGAAGTGCCGTACGCCGAGTTCCGCGCAGAGGGCCTTGGCCGGTTCGTCGTCGCCTTCGTCCAGGAGCCAGATGTCCAGGGGGCCGGTGTGGGTGATCCTCGTGGCGCCTTCGAGGGTGGCGCGGACCATCTCCAGGGGTTCCTTGCCCGGGACGTACGTCGTGAGGAAGGCGACTCGGGTGCCGGGTTCGGGGGTGACGGGGACGGGGTCGCGGGCCACGAGGGTGGCGTGTGCGACGGAGACGACGTTGACGACCATGAACAGCTCGATGAGCGCGATGGCTATGAGCATCGTGATGTCGAGGCCGACCATCCACTCGTCGCCGCCCTCGCGCTCCACCCAGTGGGTGGGCCAGACGAGGTAGACCAGCAGGGCGCCGGTGAGCAGGGGCGCGAGGGTCATCAGGAGGATGGCGCGTATTCGGCGCGGCTCGCCTGCGAGGAGTGAGGTGTACTGCACCCGGTACTTCTCGGCGGACGGCTCCGTGAGCGGTCCGGCAAGTCGGCTGTGGGTGTCGTAGTCGTAGCCCTCCGGCCGCACAGCGCCCTCCAGTGATCGAACGAGCCGATATCCACACAAAAGTGGAGATTTCGGGGCGTGTCGAACTGGGAGGGTCCAGGTGGGTGGGTGGATGCCTGCGGCGGCCCCTGCGGCCTTGGTGGGGGCGGGCGTTGCGCAGTGCGGTTCGTGGTGGGTCGGGGCCGCACCGGGGGGTGTCCGTCCTCGGTCGGGCGGTGCGGTGTGTTGGGGC
>NZ_JABERD010000335.1 GCF_013044505.1 Streptomyces sp. S3(2020)
AGACCACAGACCCCCCGAACTCCTAGGCGACTTTCCACCCCTCCTCGCCCCTGCCAATCCCCACCGGCAGGGGCGCATCCATGCCCACCACCACCGATCCCCGAAGGGACCCCAACCCATGACCTCCACGTTCGCCCTCGCCGACCTCAAGCGCATCCTCCTGGAAGGCGCCGGCGCCGACGACGGCATCGACCTGGACGGCGACATCCTCGACCTCGACTTCGAGTCCCTCGGCTACGAGTCCCTCGCCCTCCTGGAGACCGGCGGCCGCATAGAGCGCGAGTACGGCATCGCCCTCGACGACGACGTCTTCACCGACAACCGCACCCCCCGCACCCTCATCGCCGCCGTCAACGAACTCCTGTCGCCGACCGCCACCGCCGCCTGACAAACCCGGACCCAGGGAGAAGCCACCATGCAGCAGGACCAGCGCGTCGCACTCGTCACCGGCGCCACCAGCGGAATCGGCCTCGCATCCGCACGGATCCTGGCCACCACCGGCCACCGCGTCTTCATCGGCGCCCGCACCGCCGAGAACGTCACCAGCACCGTCAAGCAGCTGTGCGAGGAAGGCCTCGACGTCGACGGAGCCGCCGTCGACGTACGCGACCCCGACAGCGTCACCACCTTCGTCACCGCAGCAGTGGAACGGTTCGGCCCCATCGACGTCCTCGTCAACAACGCGGGCCGCAGCGGCGGCGGCATCACCGCCGACATCGACGACGAGCTGTGGGACGACGTCATCGACACCAACCTCAACAGCGTCTTCCGCATGACCCGCACGGTCCTCAACACCGGCGGCATGCGCCACAAGGACCGCGGCCGGATCATC
Source organism: Streptomyces sp. S3(2020) (assembly GCF_013044505.1). Lineage (GTDB taxonomy): Bacteria > Actinomycetota > Actinomycetes > Streptomycetales > Streptomycetaceae > Streptomyces. The sequence goes on from NZ_JABERD010000335.1 coordinate 833, forward strand.
AACATCGCCTCCACCGCCGGCAAGCAGGGCGTGGTCCTCGGCGCCCCCTACTCCGCGTCGAAGCACGGCGTCGTCGGCTTCACCAAGGCCCTCGGCAACGAGCTCGCACCGACCGGCATCACCGTCAACGCGGTCTGCCCCGGCTACGTGGAGACCCCGATGGCGCAGCGCGTGCGCCAGGGCTACGCGGCCGCCTACGACACCACCGAGGACGCCATCCTCACCAAGTTCCAGGCGAAGATCCCGCTCGGCCGCTACTCGACCCCCGAAGAGGTCGCCGGCCTGGTCGGCTACCTCGCCTCCGACACCGCGGCCTCCATCACCGCACAGGCCCTCAACGTCTGCGGCGGCCTCGGCAACTTCTAACCCCCCCCTGCCCCTGAAGGGAGTTCAATCATGACGCTCCGCGAGGTCGAGCACACCGTCGACGTCGACGCCCCCGCCCCCGCCGTCTACCGCCTGATCGCCGAGGTGGAGAACTGGCCGCGGATCTTCCCGCCCACCATCTTCGTCGACCGCGTCGAGGCCGACGGCGACAGCGACAGCGAGCGGATCCGTATCTGGGCCACCGCCAACGGCGAGCCGAAGAACTGGACCTCGCGCCGCACCCTGGACGCGAAGGCCCAGGTCATCACCTTCCGCCAGGAGGTCTCCACCCCGCCGGTCGCCGCGATGGGCGGCACCTGGATCATCGAGCCGCTCACCGAGTCCACCTCCCGGGTGCGCCTGCTGCACGACTACCGGGCCATCGACGACGACCCCGAGGGCCTGGCCTGGATCGACGAGGCCGTCGACCGCAACTCCCGCTCGGAGCTCGCGGCGCTGAAGACCAACGTCGAACTCGCCCACGCCACCGAGGACGTGACGTTCTCCTTCGAGGACTCCGTCACGATCGCCGGGTCCGCGAAGGACGCCTACGACTTCGTCAACGAGGCCGGCCTGTGGCCCGAGCGGCTGCCGCACGTGGCCACCGTCCGCTTCGAGGAGCCCTCCCCGGGCCTGCAGAGCCTGGAGATGGACACCCGCGCCAAGGACGGCTCCACGCACACCACCAAGTCGTACCGGGTGACGTTCCCGCACCACAAGATCGCCTACAAGCAGGTCACGCTGCCCGCGCTGATGACCCTGCACACCGGCTACTGGACGTTCACCGAGGCCGCCGACGGCACCACGACGGCCTCCTCCCAGCACACGGTGGTCCTCAACACGGCGAACATCGCTCGCATCCTGGGCGAGGACGCCACGGTCGCGGACGCCCGCGCGTATGTGCACGGCGCGCTCAGCACCAACAGCCGCGCCACCCTGGGCCACGCCAAGGACCACGCCGAGAGCAAGCGCTGACGATGGTCGGCCGGCGACTCGACACCGACACCGACATCGACACCGACGTCGTCGTCGTGGGCGGGGGACCGGTCGGGCTGATGCTCGCCGGTGAACTCCGCTTCGGCGGCGCCGACGTCGTCGTACTGGAGACCCGCGAGGCCCCGACCACCGAGTCGCGGGCCTCGACCCTGCACGCCCGCACCATGGAGATCCTCGACAGCCGGGGCCTGCTGAAGGCCTTCGGCACCCCGCCGTGCGAGGTGCGCGGGCACTTCGGCGGCATCCCGCTGGACCTGACCCTGCCCAGCACCCACCCCGGGCAGTGGAAGGTCCCGCAGACCGAGACCGAACGCCTGCTCGGGGACTGGGCGGCAGGACTGGGCGCGCGCATCGAGCGACGCCACACCCTGCGCGCCCTGCGCACCACGGCCGAAGCCGTGGAAGCGGTGGCGGCAGGCCCCGACGGCCCGGTCCGCATCCGTGCGGCGTACCTGGTGGGCTGCGACGGCGAGAACTCGACCGTACGCCGCCTGCTGGACGCCGACTTCCCCGGCGAGGACGCCCACCGCGAGCTGCTGCGTGCCGACGTGGCGGGCATCGACGTACCGAACCGCCGTTTCGAGCGCCTTCCCGGCGGCATGGCGGTGGCCGCCCGGCGCGGCGACGGCGTCACCCGGGTGATGGTCCACGAGTTCGGCCGCGAGGCCCGACTCCGCACCGCGGAACCGGACTTCGCTGAGGTGTGCGAGGTCTGGCAGCGAGTGACGGGCGAGGACATCACATCCGGCACCCCGTTGTGGGTGAACTCCTTCGGCGACGCCAACCGCCAACTCGCCGCCTACCGCCACGGCCGCGTCCTGTTCGCCGGCGACGCCGCCCACCGCCAGATGCCCATCGGCGGCCAGGCCCTCAACCTGGGCCTCCAGGACGCGGTGAACCTCGGCTGGAAACTGGCCGCGGTGGCCACCGGCAGGGCCCCGGCGGACGTGCTCGACACCTACCACACCGAACGCCACGAGGTGGGCCGCAGGGTCCTGGCCAACATCAAGGTCCAGTCCCAACTCCTCCTGGGCGGCCGGGAGTCGGACTCGACGAGGTCGCTGTTCACCGAACTCCTCACGTCGGAGAAGGTCCGCACCCACCTGGCATCGATGATCGCGGGCCTGGACATCACCTACGGCGACCAGGGCGTACGCCTCCCGAGCACACCCCTGACGACAGCCCACGGCCGCACCACGACAACAACGGAACTCCTCCACCCGGCCCGCCCTCTGCTCCTCCTTTTGACTCCGAAGGCGGCCCCCTTCCACGACCAGGCGGCCCGCTGGTCGGACCACGTCACCACCATCACCGCCACAACAACCGACCTCCCCGGCACCGACGCCCTCCTGCTCCGCCCCGACGGCCACATCACCTGGACGTCCCCCAGCGCCACCCCCCTGCCGGAAGCCCTGACCCACTGGTTCGGCACCCCCGTCTCCACGCGAACGCCGGCAGCCGCCGACGGCGCTTCCGCCCCACAAGGGCCACCCGCACCCGAATCAACAACCCGCACAGGTGGTGCGGGTGGGACCCCTAAGGCCGAAGGCGAAGCCGAGGCCACCAACGACTCCCCGAAGGGCGACCCCATGAACACGAATGCCCCCGCGCCGCAAGAGCGCTACGACGTGGCCATCCTCGGCGCGGGCATGGCCGGCGGCATGCTCGGCGCCGTCCTCGCCCGCAACGGCGTGAAGGTCCTCCTCATCGACGCCGGCACCCACCCCCGCTTCGCCGTCGGCGAGTCCACGATCCCGTACACCTCCGCGATGACCCGGATCGTCGGCGAACGCTACGACGTCCCCGAGATCGTCCACATGGCCAGCTTCCGCGGCATCCAGGACCACGTCTCCCCGATGAGCGGCCGCAAGCAGAACTTCGGCTTCGTCTACCACCGCGAGGGCCAGGACCAGAACCCCGACGAGATCAACCAGCTCGTCGTCCCGGAGTGGCAGCGCACCGAGAGCCACCTGTTCCGCCAGGACACCGACGCCTACCTGTTCCACCTGGCCGTCCGCCACGGCGCCACCCCGCTGCTCGGCACCCGCATCACGGACATCGAGACAGGCCCGGACGGAGCGGTACTGCGCGACGCCCACGGCACCGAGTACCACGCCGAGTACCTCGTCGACGGCAGCGGCTTCCGCTCCCCGGTCGCCGACGCCTTCGGCCTGCGCGAGGAACCCACCCGCGCCCGCCACCACTCCCGCACCCTGTTCACCCACATGGTCGGCGTCACCGCCTACGACGACGCGCCCTCCGCCGCCGCGCACAAGCAGCCCAGCCCCTGGCACCACGGCACCCTGCACCACGTCTTCGACGGCGGCTGGCTGTGGGTCATCCCCTTCGACAACCACGACGGCGCGATCAGCCCGCTGTGCAGCGTGGGCCTCACCCTGGACGAGCGGAAGTTCCCCAAGTCCCAGGACCTCACCGCGCAGCAGGAGTTCGACGAGTTCCTGGCCCGCTTCCCGCAGATCGCCGAGCAGTTCACCGACGCCCGCGCGGTCCGCCCCTGGGTCGCCACCGGCCGCCTCCAGTACTCCTCCACCCGCACGGTCGGCGAACGCTACTGCCTGACCGCGCACGCCGCCGGCTTCATCGACGCGCTCTACTCCCGAGGCCTGACCAACACCCTGGAGGTCGTCAACTCCCTGGCCTGGCGCCTGATAGAGGCCACGAAGGACGGCGACTGGTCGACGTCCCGCTTCGAGTACATCGACCAGCTCCAGCAGGGCCTGTACGACGTCCACGACGACCTCGTCTACAGCTCGTTCGTCGGCTTCCGGCACTACGACCTGTGGAACGCCGTCACCCGCGTGTGGGAGTCGACCAGCATCATGCCGACGATGACGGTGGAGCGGGCGTACCGCCGCTTCATGGAGCACAGGGACGACCAGATCCTCAAGGACCTGGAGAAGACCACCACCCCCGGTCTGCCCGCTCCCGTAGGCGAGGACATCAGCTCCCTGCTCACCCTGACCCGCACCACCTGCCAGGCCGTCGAGGCCGGCGGACTGGAGCCGGGCGAGGCCGCCGAACTGCTCTTCGAGCAGCTGCGCGAGTCGAAGTTCCTGCCGGAGCCGTTCACGCTCGGCGACCCCGACAACAAGTGCTTCGAGGCGACCCCGGAACTGCTCGGCCAGGCCCTGGAATGGGGCCGCACCAAGGCCCCGGACCACATCGCCCAACTGTTCGGCTGACCACCACTCACGAGTAGGGGAGAGGAGAGACCATGGACGCCGACGTCATCATCGTCGGAGCCGGCCCGACCGGTCTGATGCTCGCCGGGGAACTGCGCCTGGGCGGCGCCCACGTCGTCGTGGTGGAACGCCTGGAGCAGCCCACCGGCCAGTCCCGCGGGCTCGGCTTCACCGCACGCGCCATGGAGGTCTTCGAACAGCGCGGCCTGCTGCCGTGGTTCGGAGACCTGGAGAAGGCCCCCATGGGCCACTTCGGCGGCGTGCAGTTCGACTACACCGTCCTCAAGGACGCCCACTTCGGCGCGCGCGGAGTCCCGCAGTCGCACACCGAGGACGTCCTGGAACGCTGGGCGATCTCGCTGGAGGCGGACATCCGGCGCGGCTGGGAGTTCCTCGAACTCGACGAGAAGGGCGACCACGTCGAGATCACCGTCGCCACCCCGCAGGGCGTCCAACGCCTCACCGCCCCCTACCTGGTGGGCTGCGGCGGCGGCAGCAGCCCCGTACGGAGGGCGGCCGGGTTCTCCTTCCCCGGCACCGACGCCACCCGCACCATGTACCTCGCCGACGTCGCCGGCTGCGACCTGCGCCCGCGCTTCCTCGGCGAGCGCCTGCCCGGCGGCATGGTGATGGCCGCCCCGCTCGGCGACGGCGTGGACCGCATCATCGTCGTCCCCGACGTCGAACCCGGCCGCGAACGCGAACGCTCGGTGAGCTTCACGGAGGTCGCCGACGCCTGGCAGCACATCACCGGCGAGGACATCAGCACCGGCACCGCCCACTGGGTCAGCTCCTTCACCGACGCCACCCGCCAGGTCACCGAGTACCGCCGCGGCCGCATCCTCCTGGCGGGCGACGCCGCCCACGTCCACCTCCCGGCGGGCGGCCAGGGCCTGAGCACCGGCGTCCAGGACGCCGCCAACCTGGGCTGGAAGCTGGCCGCCGAGGTCACAGGCAGGGCCCCGATCGGCCTCCTGGACACCTACCACAGCGAACGCCACGCGGCCGGCGCCCGCCTCCTGATGAACACCCACGCCCAGGGCATGCTCTTCGTCGGCGGCCCCGAGATGAGCCCGCTGCGCGAACTGATGGGCGAGCTCATCCAGTACGACGACGTCAAACGGCACCTCTCCGGCCTGGTCTCCGGCCTGGACGTCCGCTACGACGTCGGCGAGGGCACCCACCCCCTGCTCGGCCGCCGCCTGCCCCCGCGCACCCTGACCGGCACCGAGGGCCCCACCACCACGATGGAACTCCTCCACCCGGGACGCGGCATCCTCCTCGACCTCACCGACGACGAGGCCCTGCGTCAGGCGGCGGCCCCCTGGCAGGACCGGGTGACGACGGCGACGCTCCGCCCGGACGACACGGAACCCGTCCTGACGGCCACCACCGCCCTCCTGGTCCGCCCCGACGGCTACATCGCCTGGGCCACCGACACCACCCCGGACCCGACCGCACTGCGCACCGCACTGCACCGCTGGTTCGGCGACCCCCAGGACAGCACACCGGGGAGCACGGAGTGAGTGTGGACCTCCCACCAACGGGCGGGGCGTGCACGGCAGTTGACGCCCCGCCCGCCACCGGGCCCCGCCGCATCACGC
>NZ_JABERD010000336.1 GCF_013044505.1 Streptomyces sp. S3(2020)
TACCCGTCCCGTCCTCCAGGGGCTGCCGCCCCTTCGACCCCGGACCCAGGGGGCTCCGCTCCTCAAACGCCGGAGGGGCTGGAGGATGCGGGGCGGTGTTGGGTGTGGGCACAGCAATGCCGGCGCAGCTCCCCAGCTGCGCCGGCATTTGTGCCGTCCGCCGCACCCCCGTCCCCACGGGGTTTCATGGGTGGATGTCCCCGCCCGGACCGCTCTTCCGGGCCTGGGGTCGCCGCTCAGCGCCCCAGCATCACGCCCACGGACGACGCTTGTGTGGCCACTGTCTCCCAGCCGTCGAAGACGAGGAGGAGCAGGGCCGCCAGGGGAAGAGCCATGAGTGTCGCCACCAAGGGGTGGCGACGGCCCTGACGGCGGGGGCGGAGCCGAGTGCGCTCCTTGGTGCGGATCATCGTCCGCGGTGCCGTGTGGGCCATGGTCCCTCTCCTGACCGTTCTGCGTTGTCTTTGGCAGCGGCGGGTGTCTGACCTCGGGGGACGAGTGCTGCACCCGCCGCTTGACCTCAAATCTAGGCGGACGGCGTCCGCCGCACGTCATGCCCTCGTACCGATTGCCGGGCCTCCCGGAGGATGAGCCATGACCTGGGAAGTACTCCCCTGGGTGGAGACGAGGACCTAGGTCTCCGGGTCTTCCCGGAGGGGGCGCCCGGTCTATACCGCTTTCTCCGAGCCGTCCTCGCGCGGCACCGGCTGCTCGACCAGCGCCAGGACCCGGGTCGCCATGAAGCGGGCCGTGCGGACGACGGAACCGCTGCGGGTGACTTCGCTCACTTCCACCACACCTCGGCGTACCGCTGTCTCCACCCGGCGGCCCGCCCTGCTCGCCACCACCTCGTATGTACGCGTCGTGTCCCCTGCGTCCACGACTATCTCCACGCGATCACCCTTCACGGGTTCAATCCCCCTTCTGCGATGGGTGGTTGGGATCACACGCGGCACGAACCCGCCCTGCTCTCCCGCTCCCTGACCACCTCTCAATTCTCCCACCCGGCACTGACAATCCATCGGGACGAGAGGGCGCGGCCTCTGCGCGCGGGCGGCCGTGGAAACGTAAGCTGTGGCTCGTCACACGGACCGGGCAGCGGGGATGAACATGGCGATGATGCGCCTGAGGCGCGAGGACCCGCGCGTCGTCGGCTCGTTCAGGCTTCACAGACGGCTCGGCGCGGGCGGGATGGGCGTCGTCTATCTGGGCTCCGACAAGAAGGGGCAGCGGGTCGCACTGAAGGTGATCCGGCCCGATCTGGCGGAGGACCAGGAGTTCCGTTCGCGGTTCGCCCGTGAGGTCTCCGCCGCGCGAAGGATCAGGGGCGGGTGCACCGCCCGGCTCGTGGCCGCCGATCTCGACGCGGAACGGCCGTGGTTCGCCACGCAGTACGTGCCCGGTCCCTCGCTGCACGACAAGGTCGCCGACGAGGGCTCGCTGGGCGCGGCCGAGGTCGCCGCCATCGGGGCCGCCCTGTCGGAGGGGCTCGTCGCGGTGCACGAGGCGGGGGTCGTGCACCGGGACCTGAAGCCTTCCAACATCCTGCTGTCCCCCAAGGGGCCGCGGATCATCGACTTCGGCATCGCCTGGGCGACCGGGGCCTCCACGCTCACGCATGTGGGTACGGCCGTCGGGTCGCCCGGCTTCCTCGCGCCCGAGCAGGTGCGCGGTGTCGCCGTCACCCCGGCCACGGACGTGTTCTCGCTGGGCGCGACCCTGGCGTACGCCTCCATGGGTGACTCGCCCTTCGGGCACGGCAGTTCCGAGGTGATGCTGTACCGCGTGGTGCACGAGGAGGCGCAGCTCGGCGGGGTGCCGGACGCCCTGGCTCCGCTCGTGCGCGCCTGTCTCGCCAAGGATCCCGAGGAACGGCCCAGCACGCTCCAACTGTCCTTGCGGCTCAAGGAGATCGCCGCGCGGGAGGCCCAGGGGCTGGCCGACGTACGGCCGCCCGCGCCGCGTGCGGGGGAGAGCGACCGGCCTACGGGACGGCTCGCCGAGCCGAGCTATCCGGAGCAGCAGCGCACCCAGCGGCGGCCCCAGGGACAGCCGCCGGGGCCCACTCAGCGCACTCCCCCGCCGCGCGGCACGTCCTCGCGCGGGCCCGTGCCCTCGCGGGGCGGGGCTCCGTCCCGGGGCGGTGCCGCGGCCTCCCGGAGCGGGGCGCGGCCCACGCCTGCCTCGCGGAACACCACGCGCTCCGGCAACCGTCCGGCGCCCCGCAGCGGTACCGGCCGTCCGGGTCCAAGGACCACGGGGACGGGGCGGCGGCCCGCCAATCCACGGCTGCTGCGTCAGCGGCTGTTCGTGTTCGTCGTGGTCACGCTGCTGGTGGCGCTCGGTATCGCCGCGGCCCAGGGGTGTCAGGGGCCCGCGCGAGGGATCGGCGGTGACCGTGATGTCGTACGCCATCAGCAGGTGCACCTGCCGCCCGCGGACGGGTCGTACGACTAGAGCGTCGGCAGGATCCTGTCGAAGAACTCCAGGTCGCCCTCGAAGATCGGGGCGAGTGTCGGGAACTGCTCCGGGGTGATCCAGCGGGCCTCGGCGACCTCCACGGGGTCGGGGACCACCTCGCCGTCCTCGGCGCGGGCGGTCCACCAGTGGAGGCGGAAGCGGCCGTCGTCGGCCTGCGACTCCCAGACCTTGGCCAGGGGGACGACGGTGAGGCCGACCTCCTCGTGGACCTCGCGCAGGAGTGCGTCCCGCTGGGTCTCCCCCGGTTCGATGCGGCCGCTGAGGGGTTGCCAGTAGCCGGGGCGGGAGATGGTCGGGCCGCGCCGGATGACCAGTACCCGGTCACCTCTCAGCAGGACCGCGACGATCGCCTCGCCCCGCGCCATCAGAGCTCGGGGCGGCCCGTGGCCACCGCGTAGAAGGCGACCGCGGCCGCCGCGCCGACGTTGAGGGAGTCGACACCGTGGGCCATGGGGATGCGGACCCATTCGTCGGCGGCGACCAGCGCCTGGGTGGAGAGGCCGTCGCCCTCGGCGCCGAGCATCAGGGCGACCCGGTCCATCTTGTGCGGGGCGGCCTCGTCGAGGGTCCTCGCCTTCTCGTCGGGCGTCAGCGCGAGCAGGCTGAAGCCCGCCTCGCGGACCGACTCCAGGCTCTTGGGCCAGGTGTCGAGACGGGCGTAGGGCACCGAGAAGACGGCGCCCATCGAGACCTTGACGCTGCGGCGGTACAGCGGATCCGCGCAGTCCGGGGAGAGCAGGACCGCGTCCATGCCGAGGGCCGCCGCCGAGCGGAAGATCGCGCCGATGTTGGTGTGGTCGTTGACCGACTCCATGACCACCACGCGGCGGGCGGTCTGGAGGAGGTCGGTCGCCGTCGGGAGCGGCTTGCGCTGCATGGAGGCGAGCGCGCCGCGGTGCACGTGGTAGCCGGTGACCTGCTCGGCGAGCTCCGGGCTGACCGCGTAGACCGGCGCCGGGAGCTCGTCGATGACGTCGCGCATGACGTCGACCCACTTGGCGGACAGCAGCATCGAACGCATCTCGTACCCCGCGTCCTTGGCCCTTCTGATGACCTTCTCGCCCTCGGCGATGAACAGGCCCTCGGCGGGTTCTCGTTTGCGGCGCAGTTCGACGTCGGTCAGGCCTGTGTAGTCGCGCAGGCGCGGGTCGTCGGGATCCTCGACGGTGATGAGATCGGCCACAGGGTGATACTGCCTTGCTCTGGGTGCGGTGCCAACGGCTCGGTACGAGTTGGGTTACCCGGGGTTACGCGGACGGGTCCGGGCCGACCTTCACGACCTCGCCGATGACGATGACCGCCGGGGGCTTCACGTCCTCGCGCACGACCGCTTCGGCGACCGTCGCGAGGGTGGCGTCCACGCGGCGCTGGGCCGCCGTCGTGCCCTCCTGGACGAGAGCCACCGGAGTGTCCGCCGGCTTTCCGTGGGCGACGAGCGTCTCGGCGATCTTTCCGATCTTGTCGACACCCATCAGGATCACCAGCGTGCCCGTGAGCTTGGCGAGCGAGGGCCAGTCGACCAGGGAGCGCTCGTCGTCAGGGGCGACATGACCGCTGACCACCGTGAACTCGTGTGCGACCCCGCGGTGGGTGACCGGGATGCCGGCCGCGCCCGGGACCGAGATCGAACTGGAGATGCCGGGGACGACGGTGCAGGGGATGCCGGCCTCGGCGAGGGCGTGCAGTTCCTCCATGCCGCGGCCGAAGACGTAGGGGTCGCCGCCCTTCAGCCGTACGACCGACTTGCCCTGCCTGGCGTGCTCGATCAGGGCGTTGTTGATGGCCTCCTGGGCCATGAAACGGCCGTACGGGATCTTCGCCGCGTCGATCACCTCGACGTGCGGCGGGAGTTCGGCGAGGAGGTCGCGGGGGCCGAGGCGGTCGGCGATGACGACGTCGGCCTCGGCGAGGAGACGGCGGCCGCGGACCGTGATGAGGTCCGGGTCGCCGGGGCCGCCGCCGACGAGGGCGACGCCGGAGGTGCGGGTGCGGTGGTGCGGTGCCACCAGGGTGCCGTCGCGCAGACCCTCCACCACCGCGTCGCGGATGGCGGCGGTGTGGCGGGGGTCGCGGCCCTTGGCGTTCGTGGTGAGGACGGCGACCGTGACGCCCTCGCTGTGGCCGGTGGCCGGGGTCCAGGCCGTCGCCTGGTCCGCGTCGTCCGAGCGGACGCACCAGACACGGTGCCGCTCCGCCTCGGCGGAGGCCGCGGTGCTGGCCTCGGCATCGCTGGTGGCGATGAGGGCGTACCAGGCGTCGGCGAGGTCGCCTTCGGCGTACGGCCGCTTCTCCCACCTGATCTCGCCCGCGTCCGCCATCGCCTCGACCGAGGGCGTCGCCTCGGGGGATACGAGGAGGATGTCCGCGCCCGCCGCGATCAGTGCCGGGAGGCGGCGCTGGGCGACCTGGCCGCCGCCGAGGACGACGACCTTGCGGCCGGTGAGGCGGAGGCCTACGGGGTAGGCGGGGTTTTCGGCCATGAGGGTGCGGCTCCTCGTACGGGCGATGCGATGGGCGCTACGGCTCTGGAGCTGCCCTGACGTGCGGATTTTAGGCTGCGGGTTCAGCGTACGGCGGGGGTGGGGGGCCCGCAGGAACGCGTACCCCGACCACCCCCGGTTCCGGCCTACTTCTCGGTGACTCCCGCCGAGTCGAACGTGGCGACCTCGTGCATCGCGCGTGCGGTGCTCTGCACCAGCGGCAGCGCGAGCAGGGCGCCCGTGCCCTCGCCCAGGCGGAGGTCGAGGTCGACCAGGGGGCGCAGGCCGAGCTTGTTGAGGGCGGCCACGTGCCCAGGCTCCGCGCTGCGGTGGCCCGCGATGCAGGCCGCGAGGACCTCGGGGGCGATGGCACGCGCGACCAGGGCGGCGGCGCCGGCGCTGACGCCGTCCAGGATCACCGGGGTGCGCAGGGACGCGCCGCCCAGCAGGAGGCCGACCATCGCCGCGTGCTCGAAGCCGCCGATCGCGGCGAGCACGCCGATGGGGTCGGCCGGGTCCGGCTGGTGGACCTCGATGGCGCGGCGGACGACCTCGGTCTTGCGGGCGAGGGTCTCGTCGTTGATACCGGTGCCGCGGCCGGTCACGTCGGCCGGGTCGGTGCCCGTGAAGACCGAGATCAGGGCGGCGGACGCGGTGGTGTTCGCGATGCCCATCTCACCCGTGAGCAGGGCCTTGTTGCCGGCCGCCACCAGGTCCCTGGCCGTCTCGATACCGACCTCGATGGCCTGCTTGGCCTCCTCGCGGGTCATCGCGGGGCCGGTGGTCATGTCGGAGGTGCCCGCGCGGACCTTGCGGGGCAGCAGACCGGGGGTGGCGGGCAGGTCGGCCGCCACGCCGACGTCCACCACGCACACCTCGGCGCCGACCTGGCCGGCGAAGGCGTTGCAGACCGCGCCGCCGCCGAGGAAGTTGGCGACCATCTGGGCCGTCACCTCCTGCGGCCAGGGGGTGACGCCCTGGGCGTGGACACCGTGGTCACCGGCGAAGATCGCGACGGCCGCGGGCTCCGGGATCGGCGGCGGGCACTGGCGGGACAGCCCGGACAGCTGCGCGGAGATGATCTCCAGCATGCCGAGCGAGCCGGGCGGCTTGGTCATCCGCTTCTGCCGCTCCCAGGCCTCACCGAGCGCCTTGGCGTCCAGCGGGCGGATCTGGGAGACGGTCTCGGCGAGCAGGTCGTGCGGCTCCTCGCCGGGCAGCGCGCGACGGCCGTACGTCTCCTCGTGGACGACCCAGGACAGCGGGCGTCGCTTGGACCAGCCGGCCTGGAGGAGCTCGGGCTCGTCCGGGAACTCGTCGACATAGCCGACGCAGAGGTACGCGACGACCTCCAGGTGCTCGGGCAGGCCCAGGGAACGGACCATCTCGCGCTCGTCGAAGAAGCTGACCCAGCCGACGCCGAGGCCCTCGGCGCGGGCGGCGAGCCAGAGGTTCTCGACGGCGAGCGCGGAGGAGTACGGGGCCATCTGCGGCTGGGTGTGCCGGCCGAGGGTGTGGCGGCCGCCGCGTGTGGGGTCCGCGGTGACGACGATGTTCACCGGGGTGTCGAGGATGGCCTCGATCTTCAGTTCCTTGAACTGCTTGGCCCGGCCCTTGGGGAGGGACTTGGCGTAGGCGTCGCGCTGGCGCATGGCCAGTTCGTGCATCGTGCGGCGCGTCTCGGCCGAGCGGATGACGACGAAGTCCCACGGCTGGGAGTGGCCGACGGAAGGCGCGGTGTGGGCCGCCTCCAGGACGCGGAGCAGGACCTCGTGCGGGATGGGGTCGCTGCGGAAGCCGTTGCGGATGTCGCGGCGCTCGCGCATGACCTTGAGGACGGCCTCGCGCTCGGCGTCGTCGTAGGCGGGCGCGGCCGGGCCGGTGGACTGGCGTACTTCTTCCACGGGGGCCGTGCTTTCTTCCTGATCGGCGCCCCGGGTGTCCAGGTCGTCGGCGTGCTGTACGAGTTCGGGGTCGCCGTCGCGGGGGGCGGGGACGGCGACCCCGAACTCGTACAGCACGCCGACGA
>NZ_JABERD010000337.1 GCF_013044505.1 Streptomyces sp. S3(2020)
GGATGTGCTCGCGAAACACCCGTCGCTCCGCGGTCAGCCCACCCCCTTGCGGATACCTCATATGACCGGCCTACTGCGAGAACCAACGCTTGTCAGCCCCTGCGACATCACGCCAACAAGGTCAGTAGTGGTGGTCTCCCTGTAATTGCTTCGGGATCACTTTTAGTTGTGGGCGGTCACGGTTTTCCCCACCCTCGGGTAGTTTGAGTCTCATGTAATGGTCCATCCCGATTTCGCCGAATTCTCCATGGGGATGACGAAGTTGGGCTTGAGGGTCCTGGCCATCACGAACACGCACATGTCCCTCGACCTGCAGCACGAGAGGTCGATGGACGCACCGGATGGCAAGGAGATCATTCACCGTGGTCGACATCATCGAGATCTACGTCCACTGGTACGCAGGCCGCTCCAAGGGCGGATTCCAGTCATCGTCGCAACACGCTGATCATTCCAGTGTTGCGACGAGCTTGGCGAAGAGGTGCGCGGGGGTGTTCCAGTTGAGGGTCTTGCGGGGGCGGCTGTTGAGTTCGGCGGCGACGAAGGCGAGGTCCTCGGCGCCGAAGACGGACAGGTCGGTGCTCTTGGGGAAGTACTGGCGCAGCAGGCCGTTCGTGTTCTCGTTCGAGCCGCGCTGCCAGGGGCTGGCGGGCTCGCAGAAGTAGACCGGGATGCCGGTGGCGCGGGTGAACTCGTCATGTCGGCTCATCTCGCTGCCCTGATCCCAGGTCACCGAACGGGCCAGCTCGGCAGGGAGGCCGCCGAGGGCGTGGACGAGCGCGTCGCGGACCTGCTGGGAGCCCCGTCCGTCGGGCAGGTGAAGGAGTTTGACGTAGCGGGTGGACCGGTCGACCAGGGTGCCGATCGCGGACCGGTTGCCCTTGCCTACGATCAGGTCGCCCTCCCAACTGCCCGCTATCCGGCGGTCGTTGAGCTCGTCTGGGCGGTGGCTGATCAGGGTGCCGGGGTCGATGAACCGGGTGGCGCGCTCGTCGGGCCGGCGGCGTCGACGGCGAGCGGGCCGGCCGCTGCGCAGGACGCCGGGGGCACGCTCCAGGCCGCCGCGGTGCGGCAGGTAGACGGTCTCGTGCGCGAGGTGCCGCTCGGGCTCGTCCGGGAAAGCGGTGCGCAGGGCCTGGCAGATCTGCTCCGGGCTCCACCGCCGGTCCAGACGCTGCTGGATGAACTCCTTCAGCTCCGGGTCACGCCGCATCTTGCCTTCCTTCGAGCGGGCACGGCGTACGGCCGCCCGGCGCTGCGCCTGGAAGGGGTGGTACTTGCCGGTGCGAGGATCGCTGTTGCGCCGCACCTCCCGGCTGATCGTGGCCGGGCTCCGGCCGAGCTCCCGGGCGATCGCACGCAGCGAGTTCCCGGACCGGAGCAGATCGGCGATGACGAGCCGCTCGTCCTCGGCAAGGAACCGGTCCGAAGTCCCATCGCGATGCCGCTCCTCGGTGATCGGCGCGTAGACGCGCTCGCGCCCAGTCCGGTCGACGTCCTTACGTCCGTACCGCCAGCGAGTCCCGGTCCTGCGGTTGATCCCCACCTCGCGGCACGCCGCCGAGTTGCTCATCCCTTGCGCCATCAGGCGAAGGTAATGATCACGCTTGTCCGCCAACGGAGCAGGTCCGCGCTTCTTCGATGTTCGCCGCGGCTTGGCCATCGCAACACCCCGCAGGGCCAGGTGTTGCAACCACCTGTAGAACCCAAGCGTTCCGCTGGGGCCCGAGAAGTCGTTCACAGCCAGCCGCGCGCAAGGCGTTGATCTACAGGGAGCGCTGGCGGTCAGGAAGTACGGTGGGCCGTTACTAGGAGGGTGGCGGCGCAACGAGGCCCAGCGGTCGGCGAGGGCAGTAGGTCAATGTGGATGCGGGTGAATCCGGCCTCGTCCAGGAGCTTCACCCACACGTGTTCCTGAAGCACCCAGCGGCGCATCGTGGTCTCCATGCCCTGGGGGGTTCGCGCCGGGATGTCGGCAGCCACGACGTCCGGCTGCGCAGGCTGGCCGCCCAGATAGTGCGCCAGTGTGGAGAACGCTAAACGGCCGCCCGGCCGCAGAGCGGCTGCTGCCGCCGGCAGGAGCGAGTGCGGGTCGGTGAAGTCGACGGCGCCGAAGACGCTGTACAGCACGTCGTAGGTGTCAGGGTGCGCCGTCAGGTGGCTTACGGCGTCGGATGAGACGATGCGCAGCCGCGGTGCGAGGTGGCCATACAGCGTGGCGGCCATGTCGCACTGGGCGGGTGAGCCGTCGACGGCGACGATGCGAGCAGGGGAGTGGTGAACCGCCAGATAGGCGGCGTGCCGGGCAGATCCGGCACCCAGGTCGCCGACGGTGCGGCCGGTCAGATGGCCGAGGGCCTCCGGGCCGGGACCGCCGTCTTGGCTCCAGATCCAGGGGAAGGTCGGGGGGACGGCGCGGTCGCGTGCGGCGCGGACGCGACCGTAGTGGTGCCAGAGGTCTGCGGTACTCGTCACCGCCTCATCCTGGTGGCGATGGCCGGCCGTGTGGCCGATTTCGGGGAATCTCACACGGACGATGCTGGGGCCCGACCAGAATCCGGCCGGGCCCAAGAGCCGGGTCAGTGCGAGTCGCTGCCCGGGTGGCACGGGCCGCAGCCGGGGGCGTCCTGCCAGAGCGACAGATCGACTTCCCAGCCGTCGGCGGCGACGAAGTGCGCCGTCTTCATCACTGAGCCGTCGTTCTTCATGTCGGCCTTGGGCACGTGATGCAGGAAGTGCCCGCCGTTGAAGCGCGCGCACAGTTCGGCGTATGCCACGGTGTCGAGGATGATCGTGTGCACGCCGATGTCCACGAGCTTGCTCGGGGCCAGGCCCAGGGACTCGCCCCGGTGGGTCATCGCGGTCAGCAGGTAGGCGTAGCCCTGCTCGAGGACCCTGGCCGCCATGACCGTGTCGTATGGGTAGTCCCGCACGAGGAGCTGGACCTGCTTCTCCCACAGTTGGGGCGAGACGACCTCGCGGGCGGAACGGACTGGGCCGAGCACCGGGTCGATGGCCAACGTGGCCGCGGCTGCGCTTGTCATGATGCCTCCCAGGGACGGGCCCCGAACGGTTGGGGCGCTGTACCCAGCACACCGCGCCGACGCGCCCGGTGGTGGTCAACCATCCTGCTGCGCAAGGCATTTGCACGTCGTGCAAGCCGCCTCGACGGTACCTTCCGGTGCCCGTACCGTGGGAGGCCCCCGGTCGTGCGGTGTGGGAGGGACCAACTGCCCGTTGACCCGCTCTGGAACACCCCCAAGGCGCGCGCTTTAGCCGCACAGCGGCTGCCCGGCGCGCTGATCCGCCTCGGCCGAGAACACCGCTCCTGGTCTCTTGCCGCCCTCGGCGACCGGCTCGGCTGCTCGGCGTCCACCGTATCCCGGCTGGAGCGGCGCAGCCGGGTCTTCGACCTGACCCTCGTTCACCGCGCTGCGCGCGAAGTGGGGATTCCGCTGCCCATTTTGGTGAGTTCTCTTGCGCCACCGACCCCGTCGGCATCTGCGGACACTAAAGTGACGGCCAGTCCGCACGCGCAGGAGGACCCGATGCACCGCCGCACGCTGCTCACCGCCACGGCGACCGCCGGGCCCGTCGTCCTGGTGCTCGGCGTGGACCAGGCGCTGGCCGCCACTCCGCCACCAACCGGCAGGGGATCGCTGGACGCCCGCATGGCCACCGCCCGCGACCTGTACGACCACGGCACACACGCGAAACTGCTCGCCGCCCTGCCCGGACTGATCGCGGACGGACACGCGGCTGCTTCCTCCCGGCGGGAGCTCGACCAGGCGCGGCTCTCCTCCGTCTACAGCCTCACCGCCTCCGTGCTGAACAAGCTCGGCTCCTACGAGCAGGCCCGGATCGCCGCCGACCGCGCCCGGACCTGGGCCGAAGTGTCCGGCTCGCCGCTCGCCTCGGCATCCGCCGCCCGGGCGCTCGCCGTGGTGCTGCGCCACCAGGACCGTACCGAGGAAGCCCAGCACCTGATGATGGCTGCCACCGCGCAGGTCGAAGCGACGGGACTACGGACCGACGCCCTGGCCTCCGCCTACGCACAAATGCTCTGCACCCTCGCCTACACCGCGGCCCGGGGCGGCCGGCGCGCTGAGGCCTCGGCGATGACAGAGGAGGCCCGCCGCGCGGCCCGGGCTCTTCCGCACATCGCCCCGGCGGGCCGCCTGTTCCCGATCAGCCCGGCCGGCGTCGACCTCTACGCGGTCGGGGTGCACTGGGCGCTCGGCGACGCAGGCGCCGCACTGGAGGTCGGGAAGAACCTGCGCCCGGATCAGTTCGCGACCGCCGAGCGAAAGGCGAGGCTGGGAACGGACATGGCACGCGCCTGGTGGGCCTGGGGACGGCCCGCGCAGACCGCCAGCGCCCTCCTCGATGCCTACCGGGCGAGCCCCGGAGAGGTACGAGATCGTCCTGCGATCCGCCGCGTGGTCACCGAGCTGGCCGAGCGACATCCGCAGATTGCAGGGGTCCGCGACCTGCAGGCTGCCGTGGCGAAGGCCGCAGGCTGACGCCAGCCTGCAGGTTCACCGTGTCGAGGGCCCCAAAAGCCGCACCCAGGAACGGCGCTGGGGCGCCGTACGGGACGCCCCCGACGGACAACCCCTTGGCGAGCCCCTGGTCAACCTCCTGCACACGCTCAACACCGCGAGCAAGGACGGCATCATCAGCGCGGCGGACACGGCCCGGATCGGCAGCCTTGCGCGGTCCCTGCACTACAGCCGCCGCTCCTGGACCGCAGTACACCGCGCCGCACAGTATGACCCGCACCTCGCCGCCGCCGGGCGCTGGCAAGAATTTCGTGAAGCGGGGGTGTGCTCCCGTGCGCCGATGACGCTCCGTCACGAGTGACGGCATGGTCGGCGAGTGTGATGACCTCGTACGAACTGTGTCTCCGCGCCTGGATGTGGTGCGGGTGGAACGGGTGTGGTCGACGGGCGGCGTGGACGCTGTGGTGTCAGATTGGTTGTGTGCCCGTCAGGCTGCCCCGTCTTGGCGGGCACAGCCTTGCCCGGGCTCGGGGTGCGGCTTCACGGCTTGGTGGAGTGTCCGCTTCCGCCCAGCGCGTGGGCGGCTGGGCGGAAGCGGGGCGGTTTCCCCTCCGGTGGTTCTTGAGCACGAGGGGGCCGCGCGGCCTTCCAGACTTGGAAGGTGCGACGCCGGGGGAGGCGTCCGTTGTCCATGGTGCGCCTTCCGGTTGGTGTCGCAAGGGGAAGTACGGGTTCGCCATCAAAAGGGTTCATTGCGGCATGATCTGGTGACGGTATGGGCGTCGTTGCGGTAAGGCGCCCTGGTATGGCGTGGGCTGATGGGACGTCATCGACACCTTGTGGTCGCCTGGTGACGATGTGTTCACTGGCTGGCATTGTTCCGCAATCCCATGATCACGTTGAGTGGCGGGCGTCTCGCACACCATGCTGTCCTGCAACTCCTCCGGGGCGCGTGAGCACCGCCCCGGAGGGGCCTTTCCAGACACTGGTATGTCCTCCAAGGGAAGGTGCCATGACAGGCAAGCAGGTGATGACCGTCCTCGTTCTCGCGGCGGTCCTCGCATGGAGCACGGTGATGACCGTGCTGGGCCAACTCACCGCGCTGATCGCGCTGTTGCCCACGCTGGGGCTCCTCATCCAGCAGATCGTCTCCGCGCTGTGTGGCCCGGACACCCGGGCCACCGCGGCGGCTGCCGCACCCACTGCCGTACCGGCGCCCGCGCCGGCCGCGGGCCCGGCGGGAAGTCAGGAGCCGCCCCAGTGACCACATCCCCCGTACCCGAGCGGCCCGCCGAGCCTCCCCATCGTCGCGGCCGCCCGCCGGAGCCGATCTGTGCGAGTGCCGGTCTGGCGCACCGCACCTGGCTGGAACCGGTCCGCAGCCGCTTCACCGCCAGCGGCCTGACCCTGGACGACCTGGTCGGCCGGTCCGGGTTCTCCAAGACCCGCCTGTCGGAACTGATGCGCGGCAAAGGCCTCTACCCCACCTGGGAGATCACCTACAGCGTGGTCCGCGCCCTGGACTTACCCGTCGGCCCGCTGCGCCGGCTGTGGAAGGTCGCCGCGGTCGAGGCGGACAAGAAGCCCGCCTGGATCGACGACCGCCTCCTGGCCGTCCCGCCCGCCGACGCCGACGAGCGCCCTCTCGCGCATGTGGCGCTCTACCAGGCGATGGCCGTGCCCTACCACGCCTACGCCCAGGCCTTCCTGCAGTCTTTGCCCCGTGCCCGGCACGCGGTCGGCGAGGTCTTCGACCTGCTCTGGCTGACCTGGGACGACGCCACCTCCAGCCCGGACACGCCCCGCCACGCCTGGCAGCTGCTGCGCGCCACCGTCCTCGCGCGCGCCGCCCAGCGGCCCGCCGGCCACTACGACCTGCGCGCCGCGGCCTTCTCCACCACGCACCAGGCCCAGGCCCCCCACCTGACCGAGCGCCTGGCCCGCATCGACGTCCTGGCCCGCTTCTTCGACGCGATCGCCCAGCTGCCCGATGACCAGATGGACGTCACCGTCCTGCGCTACCTGTGCGGCATCGACCCCGACACCATCCCCGCCGTCATCGGCCTGCCCCCGGCCCTGGTCCACACCCTCGACCACCACGCCCGCTGGGCCCTCAAGCAGCTCTTCCCCGACACCGAACCCCAGGAGTGATCCCGCCATCATGAGCACCATCGACGACCTCCTCGCCCAGTCGCTGCTGCTGCGTGAGCCCCACGTCCCCGCCGACATCGTCCCCCACGACGACCCCGCCGACGACGACCTGCCGCCGTGGCAGCACCAAACGGCCGCCACCACCGCCCCCCGCGCCGCCCACAGCCTCGCCGCCCCGTGCGAAACCGTCCGCCCCCCCTCCCCCCCCCCCCCGCCCCCCCCCTCCCCCCCCACCCCCCGCCCCCCACCCCCCACCCCCCCCCCCCCCGCCCCCGCCCCCCTCCCCCCCTCCCC
>NZ_JABERD010000338.1 GCF_013044505.1 Streptomyces sp. S3(2020)
GGGGTAGGGGGTGGCGGAGGGCTCGGCGGCGAACGCGGCCCCGGTCCGTGGCCACCACGGTTCCGGCAGGCTCGCCCCCACCACCAGGGCGAGAACGGTGGCAGCGACGGCGAGCACGCTCAGCGCACTCGCCGCCACGGCAACGCGCCGCATGCGGGCGGGGGACAAGGGCGCACAGGCAGTCATCAGGTGTGTTCCTTCTGCGGGGGACCGGCGGCCTCGCCGGAGTCCGGGACAACCGCGGCGTTCGTCGTGCTGGTGCGGCGCCCGGGGGTGGTGGTGATGGAGGCGGCGATGCGCGGGATGCGGGGGATGATCGTTTTGATGCGGCCGGTGTTCTGCCGCGGGCAGGTCAGCAGGAACTCGCCCTGTCTGCCCTTGTGTCCGACGGGGGACAGGCCGGTGGTCACCAGCCGCAGCAGCTCCGGGTCATCGGGGTCCAGGCCGATGAATTCCAGGCCGCGGCGGGCGCGTTCACGGTCGGTGGTGCGGGCCAGGGCGCGGTAGGCCATCAGGCCGCGGTCGGGGCCGAGCTCCCCAGCGTCGTGCGAGCCGGCGAGCAGTCCGGCGCCGTGTTTGCGGCCGTCGTGGAGGATCTCGTGGACCAGCGCGGTCCCCTCGGCCGAGGAGGTGAGCCAGTACAGCTCGTCCAGGACCACGGAGGTGAACCGCCTGGGGTCCTCGAAGGCGGTCTGGCGGGCGATCGCCGCGATCAGGTAGAGGACCGCCCGGCCGATCAGCGCTTCCAGGGGCTGCTGGTGCAGCACCTCCGGGTTGGCGAACGCGGCCTTGGGAGGCAGCTTCAGCCCGGTCGTGGTGATGACGATCATGTCGTGGGCGCTGGAGGCGTCCAACTGGACCGGCGGCAGCGCCGGGTCGAAGACCATCGCCGCCAACGGGTTGGAGGCGACCACCTGGATGAGGCCGGCCAGGGTGGCGGCCGCGTCCTGCCGTCTGCCCGCCTCACCGGCGGCCAGCTCCTCCAGGACCTCCACCACCCGGTGCATGGACGGGCTGTGGCCGGCGGCGGCGTGTTCGACAGCGTGGTGCAGGACCTCGCCGCTGGTACTCATCGGGCCGATGCCCAGCTGCAAGGTGAGGTAGGACAAGGCGTAGTGACGCCCCTCGGGGCCGGTGAACATGCGCAGCGGATCGATGGACACCTCAGCCCTGGCGGCGTCGATGATCTGCACACGGCCGCCGGTGGCGGTGCGGGCGAACGTCGCCCATTCGCGCACGGGGGTGCGGTCGATGCAGATGGCGCAGCCGCCGCGCGCCCACACCGCCTCCGCGATCAGTTTCTGCAGGACACTCTTGCCCGCCCCGAGGTCGCCGACGATGCCCATGGAGGCCGAGGCATCCTGCTTCGGCGCATCCGCCACGTTGATCATGACGGGGCGGGTGGTGCCGCAGTCCAAGTCGATGCCGAGGAACATGCCGTTCGGGTCGCCGACCTCCCCGGTCGTGAAGGCCCCGGACAGCGCCCAGTCCTCGCTGACCTGGTGCTGGGTGAACTCCCGCACCAGGCCGGGCCGCACAGTGGCGGGCAGGCCGAGGGTGAATAGGGCTTCCTGCAGGCCGGCCGGGTGCACCGCCCGGTAATCAGCGCCGCTGAGCAGGGCGGCCAGGGCGCGGGCGCGGGAGTCGCAGACGGCGGCGGTCGGCCCCCACACCGTCAGCACGGTCACCGACTGCACCTCGACCTCCACGCTGGTGCGCGACAGCCGCGCATCCAGCTCGCCCAGATCCCGGGCGGCCTCGCTCAGCGATGCGGGCATGCCGGTGGGGCGGGCGTCGTACTGGTCGGCCTGGTCGATGAGTTCGTTCTTCTTGCGCTGCACCTGCGCCCGGGCCTTCTCGGCGGGCACCAGGGTGAGATCGATGGTGTAGTCGACGGGAAAGTCCAGGGATTCCAGCTGGGCGAACAGATCGGCGGCATCCTGGCTGACCGCGGGCGGGCACTCGGCCAGCGCCAGATGGGCCTGGTAGCCGGTCCCGGCGTCGGATTCCACCTGCAGCCAGCGCCGTCTGAGCGGCGAGGTGCCCTTGGTCCGCCACCAGGCCGTGCGGCCCGACCGGGTGATCCGGCCGGTGCTCTTGAGGTCGCCGACGTCGTCAAGCTGCGGGTCGATGCCGCCTTCCTGCAGGCGTACCTGTCCGAGGTCGGCATAGCTGGGGGAGCGCAGCACTCCGTCATGCAGGTGCCCGCCGTACAGACCGCTGGCTTCCGCTTGCGCCAGCAGCGGTTCCACAACGCCGCGGTGCACGGCGTGCTGGATCACCCATACGACTTCCGCCGGGCAGGCCGGACGGAATGCGATCCCGCCGGCCAGCGCGGCTTCCACCCGGGACGCCTGCTCGCGATACGCCCTCACCTCGCTCCGTGCCACCGGCGCGGGCCGCATGCCCAGCAGCGCGGCGAGCTCCGCCCACGCTGCGCTGAGCGAGGCTGCCACGGGCAGTCCGGCCGTCTCGGATTGCAGGGGGATGGCCAGCCACAGGGTGCGGCGGTGCATCTCCTGGTCGTCCAGCAGATCCAGGGTGGCCTCGACGCTCTGGACCCACGGATGGTCAGCGCCCGGCGCGGTGCCGGCCGGCTCGATGCCCTCGATCATCTTCAAGGCGATCTCGCCCGGATCGACCTGGGCGGCCAGCCCGAACAGCCGCGGCGTCCCGGACAGGGAACGCACCATGTGTGTGATCTTGGCGAGCTGTTCGTCGCGGGCCGCGGCGGACACATGGGTGCCCTGGACGCTCTCCTCAACCTGGCCGCACGCGTCCGGGCCCGGAT
This sequence comes from Streptomyces sp. S3(2020), assembly GCF_013044505.1. Classification (GTDB taxonomy): domain Bacteria; phylum Actinomycetota; class Actinomycetes; order Streptomycetales; family Streptomycetaceae; genus Streptomyces. The sequence continues at coordinate 2,792 of NZ_JABERD010000338.1, forward strand.
GCAGGCGGTACAGAGCCCATACGCTGCCCTGCGCCGACCACACCAGGTGCCCGGCGATATGACGCAACGGCACCCTCACCGCACACCCCCGCCCGGCCCGGTGCGCGCGAGCAGGCGCTGCACTCCCGACACCGGCCCCACGCCCGCTGCTGCTCCCGCCCGTACCGTCGCGGGAGCAGCCGGCTCCGTGCGGCGGGGTGACGATGGGCGCGCGACGAGCGGACCTCGGTGCCGCACTCGGCCGGCTGCCCGCTGAGCTGGATCCGCACGCGGGACCGACAGCGCCGGATGCGGCATCTCCTCGAGCGTGAAGCCGCCCAGCAAGGGGCGGGCAGCACGGTCGCGGGCCGCCCGCCCGCCGATCCGGCCTCCCTTCGGCTGCCACTCCAGCAACACCCAGCCCACAGCAGCCGGCAGCGGGGCACGGCCCCGGATCCTCGGGCGGCGGATCGCCCAGATCGCCAGCAGCCAGGCCGCGACCGGGAGCGGCCCCAGCACCGACCACCAGCTGATGGTCTTCACCAGCAGGAACCCGCCGACCACGGCGAGCGCGATCTGCGCGGGCGTGTACGGGCCCAGCGGGATCTTCCAGTCCGCGACCCTCCCCAGCACCCAGGGATGGCGGCGGGCTGAGGTGTAGTAGCGCCCCACCCGGGCGGCCGCGCTCACAGCAGGTCCCCTGCACCGAAGGCGTGTTCCCGCACGGCCGGATCCGGACTCTGGACGACCCCGGGGACGACAGGCGCGCTCTGGGCCGGGTTCTTGACCTCGTCCTCGAACATGTTCGCAAGGTCCTCGCGGGAGTTGTACAACCCCAGCGCGACGATCATCAACAGCAGGGAGCCGATCCCGGCCTTCAGGCTGAACTTCTGGATCATGATGACGACGACGAGGGCGAGCAGCCCGGCCTGCAGACCCTTGGTCGCCCAGTCCTGGAGCATGGTGATCCACGCGTCGCCGAGATCGTCCAACTTGCCTGCGAGTACTACGCCGTTCCCGCCGGTCACCGGGCACCTCCGCTCTGGGCGGTGCCGGACTCCATTGCGGAGATTTCCCAGCGACCGGAGCGGGAGGCGAGAGCGAGTTCGTAGGCCAGCGGCCACCGTCCGTCCGCGTCCCGGGCTTCCACCTGGACCAGGACACCGACCTTCGTGCCGTCGGCCGGCACCTGTGTGCCAGCCGCCGCCTCCTGGACGGCCGACACCTCCTGGACCACGACCGCCGTGTACGGAGCGGGGGAGACCGCGGTGAGCTCCACGCCGGGCGCGAGATAGCGCTCCACTTCCCCGGCCCCAGACAGATAGGCGGCGAGGAACTCCCCGACGGCGGACGACAGATCCCCCTCCGGGACACGCACGCCGTACACCGATGTCGGCGCCTCGGCGCGGACGGGCCCGGCCACCACCCCCGGTGCACCGGTCACGGTGAACGAGGTACCTGCGCGATCGGCGGCGACCGGCACGGCGTAATACCGCACCCGGCCGTCGGCATACTGCGCAGCCACTGTCACCGACCACACCCCCTGCGCGCTCTGCGCACTGCGCACCGCCGTCACCGACACCGGTGTCGACTGCGCATCCGGCACCGGGTCGGGCAGTTCGACGTTGGGCGCCATCGACTGCGCAAGCCGCGCCTGCGCACTGGCGAGGTCGTCCGCGCTGCTGCGCAGCCAGGTGTTGATGAACAGCTGCGAATAGCCGGACGGGTCGGCGGGCACCGCCGTGGTGCGCACTGTGGCCGTGGGCGGGTCTGGCGCGGCCGCGGCGACTGCACTCGAGGCGGAGATGGAGGTGAGGGACAGGCCCAGGGCGATAGGGCCGGCCGCGATGAGGGCCCAGAGCACCACACGGGACAGGCGGACGCGGCGCCGCATCGCGTGCAGCTCCACGCCGGCCGCCATCGGAGCAGCCGCCTCCTGCGGCGGAGCCTGCTTATTACGGGACATGGGCAATCTCCCAGGTCAGTACGGATGTTGCTGACTGGGAGGAAACCCCCCGACCCCGACCGGACCACCGACCATGAAGGCCCGACCACGGTCACGATGAGGACACAAAGCCGGTGGTCGGCGTTCCGGTCGAACCGACCACCACGCCAACCACACCCCCGCCGCGTGCCGACGGCTGCTCATCCGGTCCGGCACCAACCCGGGGGCGACGACGGGCGTGAGCCGTGCGTGCTGCGCGGCTCTCGGGCTCCGTTCTTCCGTTGCGCAGACGTCCTGTGCCTCGGGCGGCGGCAGCGTCTGCGCACAGCAACATCTGTATCTGCGCACGAGAACACCAGCCCTGCCCGAGCCGAGTGCGCAGCCCTCGTGCACGGGCCAACTGCGCACGAACCCCGATCCGGTGCGCAGCCGTTGCGTCGCGCACATCCGACTGCGCACGCACCTCGCCCCTGTGCACAGCTCGGCTGCGCACTCCCCAGCTTGCGGATGCGCAGGTATCTGCGCACCGCGCCCTGTGGATGCGTAACCGTGCGCACCGGGACGGACGGGTCGTGGTCGGTTCGACCGGTAGTCCCACCACGGCAGTCCAGAACGGGTGTTGCTGGATCGTGATCCGTGGTCGGCTCTGGTGGTCGCCAGTCCGGTCGGGGGTGCTCGGTGAGCTGACGACATGGCATACACACGCTCCACCACACTCTTGGGCCCCGGCCGCCCTGCTCTGGACCTGGTGCGCCGCCGCGGTCGCCGTGCGCGGGTGGGGCGAGGGGCACAGGAGTGAGCGGCTCGGGGGCGGGGATCAGGCGGGGCGTGATGGCGGCCGTTCAGTTCACGCAGATCGCCAACGCGCTGTTCCGCGACCCACGGGTGTCGTTGAGGGCGAAGGGGATCTTCGGCTATGTCAGTACGCACCGCAGCGGCTGGCAGGTGACGATCGACGACCTGGTGCGCCGAGGGCCCGACGGGCGGGACGCGGTCCGTGCCAGCCTGCTGGAGCTGGAGGCGCACGGCTACCTGATCCGGGAACGCTTGCGCCGCCCGGACGGCACGCTCGCCAAGATCGTCTACTGCATCACCGACCGCCCGGCCACCGTCGACCTCGCCCTGATCGAAGCCGGCCTGGGGTCCATGGCTTTCGACCCCGCATCGGGTGGCGGCACGGTGGCGGGGGTCCGGCGGGGCGTGATGGCGGCCGTTCAGTTCACGCAGATCGCCAACGCGCTGTTCCGGGATGCCCGATTGTCGTTCAAGGCCAAGGGGCTGTTCGGGCTGCTGTCCACGCACCGGGATGGCTGGCGCATCACCGTCACCGCCCTGGCGCGCCGTAGCCGTGAGGGCGAGTCAGCGGTCAAGAGCGGGCTGAAGGAGCTGGAGAAGCACGGCTTCCTGGCCCGCGAACGCGAGCGCAGCCCCCGTGGGACCCTCGGCCCGGCCGCCTACCACATTACTGAGCTACCGGCCCTGCAAAACCCCAGGTCGCAACCAGAGTCGGGTTTTCCACCAGTGGATGAACCTACATTGGCTGAGCGGCCCACTAAGAACACCAACAGAAAGAACACCACTCAGCAGAACACCAGCTCCCTCCGTCCGTGCGAGCGCGGCGACGCCGCGCACGCCTCCAGCGGGACACCAGCCCCGGATGCGACCGCACCCGTGCCGCCGGCGGACGAACTCCACCCCGGCATCCGCCTGCTGTCGGAGATCGCAGCGAGCCATCCCGAACTCCTGCTGACCGGGAAGGCGCTGACCGATCAGGGCCGCATCTGCACGGTGATGATGGACATCGGCTGGAGCCGCGAGCAGCTGCAGCACGTCATCACCGGCCAGCCCTTGCCGCAGCCGGTGCGCAACTCCGTCGGAGCGATCATCGCCGCCCGCCTGCGAGCCGCTCAGGCATACCCGCCGCCCGCCACCATGATCCCCCATCGCCACGACGACGTCCTCGACGAGGAAACACCGTGGGAGGCGCCGCCGGACGCGAGGACCTCCACGGCATCTATAACCCGCAGCGTGACCGAGGCCCTGACCTACCGGGCGCTCGTTGAATGCACCGGATGCGGCAGGCCCGGCACTGCTGTCGGTGAAGACCTCTGCCCGGCCTGCCTCGACTGGCCGCAGTGCCACACCTGCCCCGGCCCCACCC
>NZ_JABERD010000339.1 GCF_013044505.1 Streptomyces sp. S3(2020)
GGGGGGGTGGGGTGGGGGCGGCGGGGTCTGGCCGGGGTTCGCCGGTCCGGTCGGTGCGGACCACTGGGCGGGTGGCGGCTGCTCCTTGGACCACTTCGAGCCGGGGCCCTGCGGGTCCGTGCCCGGCTGGTCCGAAGGGCCGGGACGGTCTGCGGGCCCGGCAGGGCCGGAGGCACCGGGCTCCTGCCCGTCGGACGGGGCAGATCCGGGCGAGGCCCAGCCCGGAGTGTCTTTCATCGTCGCTCCTTCACGGTGCCCGTCCGCGGTCGCGGCGGCAGGTTGGCAGCCATCGTGTCATGGGGTGGCCGCCGGGGGACCGGGCACGGTATCGGCTGCACACCTTCAATTGTCCGCCGGACAAGGGGCAGACTGACCGCATGGCTGATCAGTACGCGCAATCCGGCGAGGACGGCAGGCCGACCGAGATACCGACGATCCGCTGGGAAGAGCCACCCGAAGGTCCTGTCGTGGTCCTCCTGGACCAGACCAGGCTGCCGGCCGAGGAGGTCGAGCTGGTCTGCACGGACGCGCCCGCGCTGGTGGAGGCGATCCGTTCGCTCGCCGTGCGCGGGGCGCCGGTGCTCGGTATCGCGGGGGCGTACGGCGTCGCGCTCGCCGCCGCGCGCGGCTTCGACGTGGACGAGGCCGCGACCGGGCTCGCGGGTGCCCGGCCCACTGCGGTGAACCTCTCCGTCGGAGTGCGGCGGGCCCGGTCCGCGTACCGGGCCGAGCTCGCCAGGAGCGGGGACGCGGGGCAGGCCGCGCTGGCGGCGCTGGCCGCGGCGCGGACACTGCACCGACAGGACGCCGACGCCAGTGCACGGATGGCGGAGCGCGGGCTGGCGCTGCTGGACGAGTTGCTGCCCGGCGGTGGGCATCGGATCCTCACGCACTGCAACACCGGTTCGCTGGTGTCGGGTGGTGAGGGGACGGCGTTCGCGGTCGCGCTCGCGGCGCATCGGGTGGGGCAGCTGAGGCGACTGTGGGTGGACGAGACGCGTCCGCTGCTTCAGGGCGCTCGTCTGACGGCGTACGAGGCGGCACGCAGCGGGATGGCGTACACCCTGCTCACCGACAACGCGGCGGGATCGCTGTTCGCGGCGGGGGAGGTGGACGCGGTGCTGATCGGGGCGGACCGGATCGCGGCCGACGGGTCGGTGGCGAACAAGGTGGGGAGCTATCCGCTCGCGGTGCTCGCGCGGTACCACCATGTGCCGTTCATCGTGGTGGCGCCGGTGACGACGGTGGATCCGGACACGCCGGACGGGGCGTCCATCGAGGTCGAGCAGCGTCCCGGATTCGAGGTGACCGAGGTCGCCGCGCCGCAGGTGCCGGTGACGGGAGCGGGGGGCGGGATGCCGGTGGCGCCGCTGGGGACGCAGGCGTACAACCCGGCGTTCGATGTGACGCCGCCCGAGCTGGTGACGGCGATCGTCACGGAGGAGGGCGTTGTCTCGCCGGTGACGGCCGAGGCGCTGGAAGAGCTCTGCGCCAGGTCGCGCGAGGTGACGATCGGCTAGGGGCCCATGGCGGGCGGTGCCCGGCCGGAAGCCGTGGGACCGACCATGAGGTGAGTGTGCGCCTACGCTGGGTGGCTGACAGCCGCTACTGACATCGACGTCGCCTGACGGGGGCAGACAGTGACGACCGAGTACGACTATCGTCACGGGCCAGTGACCCTGCTCACCAGCGCCTCTGTCACTGTTATGAGAATGGGATGATGGCGTTTATGAAGGGACGAGTCCTTGTCGTCGACGACGACACCGCACTGGCCGAGATGCTCGGCATTGTGCTGCGTGGTGAAGGTTTTGAGCCGTCTTTCGTAGCTGACGGCGACAAGGCGCTGGCCGCATTCCGTGAGACCAAACCCGACCTGGTGCTCCTGGACCTGATGCTGCCCGGTCGGGACGGCATCGAGGTGTGCCGCCTGATCAGGGCGGAGTCCGGGGTGCCGATCGTGATGCTCACGGCGAAGAGTGACACCGTCGATGTCGTCGTGGGCCTGGAGTCGGGTGCCGATGACTACATCGTGAAGCCGTTCAAGCCGAAGGAGCTCGTCGCCCGTATCCGGGCGCGGCTGCGGAGGTCGGAGGAGCCGGCGCCCGAGCAGCTCGCCATCGGCGACCTCGTCATCGACGTGGCCGGTCACTCCGTGAAGCGGGACGGGCAGTCGATCGCGCTGACGCCGCTGGAGTTCGACCTGCTGGTCGCGCTGGCGCGCAAGCCGTGGCAGGTGTTCACCCGCGAGGTACTGCTCGAACAGGTGTGGGGTTACCGGCACGCTGCCGACACCCGCCTGGTCAACGTGCATGTGCAGCGGCTGCGCTCCAAGGTCGAGAAGGACCCGGAGCGCCCCGAGATCGTGGTGACCGTCCGTGGGGTGGGATACAAGGCAGGACCCAGCTGACATGTCCGGAGACAGTGCCGCTTCGTCGCCCGGGCGGACCGGGGCCCGTGCGGAGCGGCCTGTCGGCCGGAAGCCGTCGGGCTCCCGCTGGGAACGTTTCTTCGAGGGCGGGCTGCTGCAGGGCGGAGTGCAGGGCAGCCCGGTCCTGAGGCTGTTCATGCGCTGGGTGCGCCGGCCGCTGCTGCCCGTCATGCGGCTGTGGCGGCGCAACATCCAGCTCAAGGTCGTCGTCACCACGCTTCTGATGTCGCTGGGCGTGGTGCTGCTGCTCGGGTTCGTCGTCATCGGCCAGGTGCGCAACGGTCTCCTCGACGCCAAGGTGAAGGCGTCGCAGAGCCAGGCCACGGGTGGCTTCTCGGTGGCCAAGCAGAAGGCCGACGCGGCGGTGAGCGCGGGCGGTGACGACGCCGCGGGCGCGGACGGGCGGAGCAACCAGAACGTCAGCCAGTGGATGAGCGACCTCGTGGAGTCCCTCTCCAGTGGTGGCCAGGGCGCCTTCGACGTCGTCACGCTGCCCGCCGGTGGAGACAGCGGGGGGCGCGGTCCGCGCGCCTCCGGCAACGTCTTTCCGACGACGAGTGTGCCCCAGGACCTGCGGGACCGCGTCGACAGCAGCCTGCTCCCGGCCCAGAGCTATACCCGGATCGTGTACACCAACGGTCAGGAGTCGCAGCCCGCGCTGATCATCGGCAAGCAGGTCAACGACCCGAACAACGAGCCGTACCAGCTCTACTACCTCTTCCCGCTCACCCAGGAGGAGAAGTCGCTGAGCCTGGTCAAGGGGACGCTGGCGACGGCCGGGCTCTTCGTCGTCGTACTCCTCGGGGCCATCGCCTGGCTGGTGGTGCGTCAGGTCGTCACACCGGTGCGGATGGCGGCCGGGATCGCCGAGCGGCTGTCCGCGGGGCGTCTGCAGGAACGTATGAAGGTCACCGGTGAGGACGACATCGCCCGGCTCGGTGAGGCCTTCAACAAGATGGCACAGAGCCTTCAGCTGAAGATCCAGCAGCTGGAGGACCTGTCGCGGATGCAGCGTCGGTTCGTGTCCGACGTGTCGCACGAGCTGCGGACGCCGCTGACGACCGTACGCATGGCCGCTGACGTCATCCATGACGCGCGGGAGGACTTCGATCCGGTGACCGCGCGGTCGGCCGAACTGCTCGCCGACCAGTTGGACCGGTTCGAGTCGCTGCTCGCCGACCTGCTGGAGATCAGCCGGTTCGACGCGGGCGCGGCGGCGCTGGAGGCGGAGCCGATCGATCTGCGGGTGGTCGTGCAGCGGGTCGTCAGCGGGGCCGCGCCGCTCGCCGAGCGCAAGGGCACACGGATACGGGTCCTGGGCGATCAGCAGCCCGTCGTCGCCGAGGCCGACGCCCGGCGTGTGGAGCGGGTGCTGCGCAATCTCGTCGTCAACGCCGTGGAGCACGGCGAGGGCAAGGATGTCGTGGTCAAGCTGGCCGCGGCGGGCGGGGCGGTCGCGGTCGCGGTGCGCGACTACGGCGTAGGGCTCAAGCCCGGTGAGGCGACCCGGGTCTTCAGCCGCTTCTGGCGGGCCGACCCGGCACGCGCGCGTACCACCGGTGGTACGGGTCTGGGGCTGTCCATCGCCCTGGAGGACGCGCGGCTGCACGGCGGTTGGCTGCAGGCGTGGGGCGAGCCGGGTGGCGGCTCACAGTTCCGGCTGACGCTGCCCAGGACGGCGGACGAGCCGTTGCGGGGCTCGCCGATACCGCTGGAGCCCAAGAACTCGCGCCGTAATCGTGGACTCAACGACGCCGGCTTGCCGCGCGCGGGGGACGGGGAGAAGCGCGCCACCGTGCCGGTGCAGACATCGAGCGAGTCGGCGCCCCTCGCGCCGAGGCCGCCCGCCGCCCCCACCGCGGATCCGACGGCGCTGCCCGGCAACGGCGCGCGCGTGGTCCCGCGGCCCACCGGGGGAGCACGACCGGCTGACGACACGGGCGTCGCGGACGCGCAGTCCTCGGATGCCCGGAACGCCGGTCCTGAGGACCGGAACAAGCAAGGGGAGGCAAGTCGTGGGCGCTGACCGGGCGGGGGGCGGCCGACGGGGGCCGGTGCGCACGGTGGTGTCGGTCGCGTGTGGCGCCGTACTGCTGGCGGGGTGCGCCTCGATGCCGGACAGCGGGGATCTGCGCGGCGTGGAGTCCACGCCGCGGCAGGACTCGCAGGTGCGGGTCTACGCGAAGCTGCCCCGGGAGAATGCCGAGGCGCCGGAGATCGTGGACGGTTTCCTCGAAGCGCTGACCAGCGACGACCCCGATTTCGAGACGGCGCGAAAGTATCTGACCGCCAATGTCGCGCGCACGTGGAAGCCCGAGGCGTCGCTCACGGTGCTCGCGGACGGGCCGGACTCGTCCGAGAAGCGTTCGAGCGGCGGGGAGGAGTCGTCCGACGCGGTGTTCTCGCTGACCGGCAAGAAGGTCGCCACCGTGGACGGGCAGCAGGTGTACTCGCCCGCCGCCGGTCAGTACGACAGGACGCTGCACCTCGTGCGGGAGAAGAAGTCCAAGCAATGGCGCATCGACTCGCCGCCGCCGGGCGTGGTCATGGGCAAGTCGGACTTCCTGCGTAACTACACGTCGGTCAACAGGTACTACTTCGCCTCGAACTCCCCGACCGAGGCGGACGGTCAGCCGGTGGCCGTCGCCGATCCGGTCTATGTGCGCAAGAAGGTCGACCCGATGACGCAGACCGTGAGTCTGCTGCTCGCCGGGCCGTCACGCTGGCTGGACCCGGTCGTCAGGTCGAGTTTCCCCACCGGTACGGCACTGAAGAAGGGCGTCACCCAGTTGACGCCCGACGACCAGAACCGGCTGACGGTGCCGCTGAACGCCAAGGCGGACCGGGTCGGTTCGAAGAAGTGCCAGGAGATGGCCGCCCAACTCCTGTTCACACTGCGGGACCTGACCCCCACCGGCGTGAACTCGGTCGATCTTCAGCGCTCCGACGGCACGCAACTCTGCGACCCCGTCGACGAGACCAGCGCCGTGAACACGGTGGTGCACGAGATCGCGAAGGACGGCTACCAGTACTTCATCGACGCCAAGCACCGCCTCGTCCGGCTGGCGAGCGCGAGCACCGACCCGGAGGCCTTCGCGGCGGTTCCGGGCGCGCTCGGTGAGGGCGAGAAGGAGCTGCGGTCGGCCGCGGTGTCCCGGGACGAGCGCAAGGCGGCCGGGGTCTCCCTCGACGGCAGCGCGCTGTACGTCGGGTCGCTGGTGTCGGGGACCTCGCTCGGCGAGCCGGTCCTGCGCAGTGACGGCAAGACCCAGAACGACCGGCTCACCACGCCCAGTTGGGACGGCGAGGGCGACCTGTGGGTGGCCGACCGCGACCCCGACCACCCTCGGCTGCTGCTTCTGAAGAAGGGCGCGGGCGACCCCATCGAGGTCGACACCACGGGGCTCGACGGACGTATCGACGCGGTGCGGATGGCCGCCGACGGAGTGCGGATCGCACTCATCGTGGAGAAGGGCGGCGAGAAGTCCCTCTTCGTCGGGCGGATCGAACGGGGTGACAAGGCGAGCGGGGAGAAGGCCATCGCGGTCGTCGAACCTCGATCGGTGGCACCGCAGTTGGTGGAAGTCACCGCCATGTCGTGGGCTGGGGACAGCCGGCTCGTGGTGGTGGGGCGCGAGGACGGTGGCGTGCAGCAGATGGCGTACGTCCAGGTCGACGGCTCCACTCCGGTGGGGTCGGCGCCTGCCGCGCTGACGGGTGTGAAGGCCCTGGCCTCGTCCGAGGACGAGCAGCAGCCGTTGATGGCGTACTCGGAGGAGGACGGCATCGTCCGGCTCCTGTCCGGGGCGAAGTGGCAGCAAGTCGTGAAGGACGGGACGGCGCCGGTCTATCCCGGGTAGGTGCGGCACGGCCGGCCTGCGGCGGTTCGGCTTGAGGCGCTGTGGCCTGGGTCGATGCGGTGGGCGGTTCCGGAGCGGGTCACGAGTGCGGCGCGGAGTTGTCCACAGGGGGTTGTCCACAGGGGTGGCCGGGTGGCGCGGGCGTTGGCACAGTGGTGGGCATGCGGGGGTGGTGGCAGGACCTCACCGATCTGGTGCTGCCGGCCGAGTGCGGAGGCTGCGGGAGGGCTCGCACGGTGCTCTGTCCGGAGTGCCGTGCCGCCCTGAGCGGGACCGTGCCGTGCCGGGTGCGACCGGAGCCGGAGCCTGCGGGTCTGCCGGCGGTGCATGCGGCTGCGCGGTACGCCGACGAGGTGCGGGCGGTACTGCTGGCGCACAAGGAACGTGGCGCCCTGACCCTGGCGGCGCCGCTGGGCGCGGCTCTGGCGGGGGCCGTGCGGGCGGGGCTGCGGGAGGCG
>NZ_JABERD010000340.1 GCF_013044505.1 Streptomyces sp. S3(2020)
AACATTCCCCGCCCGTCCCGCAACCGCCCCATACCGAAACCACCCCTCCTTTGCTTGTTCATAACTGGAACCACTCACTCACCCACAAAGACGCCCGCGTTATGCAACCGTTACGACCCAACTCACCCTACGCGCGGTCGATTTGGACACATACGCCCCGCCGATCGACAACCTTCACCCTGGTGTCTCCGCTGCCCCCTGGATAGCGTTGCTTCGCTCAAGAGAAGCCTCGCCTCACCGGGAGCCGACCGTGAACCGCCGCCCCACGCTGCTCGCAGCGCTAGCCCTGACCGCCACCGCGGCCCTGACGCTGTCCGCGTGCGGAAGCGACGACAGCTCCAAGGACAAGGACAACGACAAGATCGCGGGAGCCGACACCGGCAAGACGTCGCCGTCCCCGAGCCCGAGTGCGTCTGACGCCGTCGGGCGCCCGAAGATCACCTTCCCGACCGATGCCAGAAACGTCTTCGAGTACGAGAAGACGGGTGACGCGGCGAAGGACGCGGCGCTCGCCGACAGCACGTTGAGCGTGAGGTCTCTGAACGAGGCGATCTTCGAGGGGGACGCGGGGACAGAGGCGCTCGGTTTCTACAACACGGGCAAGGCCTTGGAGTCTTCGATCACGTACGTCCAGCGCTTCGTCGATTCTGGCGACACCTGGGTTGGTGAGATCAGGTACTTCGACTACGAGGTAGCACTGTCCGGGAAGACGAAGGCCTATGTCACCTATTGCTCCGACGAGAGCAAGGCTTACGTCAAGGACAAGAAGACGGAGAAGGTCGACAAGGAGGCGGCAACGGCCAACTCCTACGTGCTGTACCACTCGAGTCTTACCAAGAACGCCGACGGTGTGTGGCAGACCGCCAGCGTTGTGTCCGACAGGGGGGACAAGGCATGCCAGCCGTAAGGAACCTGGCCAGAGTTGCAACGGTTCTGACGCTCGTGTTCACTTCCGCCTTCGCATCACAGGCCGCCTTTGCTGACTTGGACGACCATGGTGATGTCGGCGACGAAGGAACGCACCAGGAGGCCAACTCCGGCGATGATGGCACGGTCGGCGTGACGGTTGGCGGCGTCGTCTTCGACCGCTCCAAGAATGGCAGCGGCAACTCCACGGGCGTGCTGGTGTCGACCACGTCTTGGACGCCGCCCGCATGCTGGTACGCCCCCATGTACACCCCCGACCAGCTGCAGAAGAAGCTGGAGCCGACCTGGGAGGCCGGATCGACGGGCTGGGAATGGGATGCCTCGCAGCGGAAGAAGTACAACGCCGATGACGAGGAAAAGGGCTTCAACAAGGACAAGACCGGTGACGGGTACTGGTGGGGGACGTACGTCAACAAGAGCTACCCGCCCGGTTGGGACTCGTGCTTCGACGACGACTATTTCTGGGTGGACACCGGCGACGCCCCACCCGCCAACGTCGAGAACGCCGTGACCCCCGAGATCCTTGCCGAACTCGCCTACAACGAGATCCGCGTCCCCGGTACGCAGGTGACGCTGGCCCCCGCCGAAACGACCAAGGTCAACCTCCCGACCTGGTCCTGGCTCGACGGTGCCGAGTTCAAGCCGGTCTCCGTCACCGCCTCCGTCCAGGAGATCGGCATCCGGGCCACTGCCACCGCAGAGCCGGTCTCGCTCAAGATCGAGCCCGGCACCTCGGACGCCGTGACCTACCCGGCCTCCGGCGTCTGCGAGATCAACAACGGCCGCATCGGCGAGCCGTACGCCAAGGGCAAGGCCGGTGAGACACCACCCTGTGGAGTGAAGTACCTGCGTTCCTCCGGCGACGGCACCTACCCCCTCCAGGCCACCGTCACCTGGAAAATCACCTGGACCGGCACTGGAGGCGTCGGCGGCGACCTCCCGGACGGCAGCTTCGGTGCCACGCAGGAGGTCGTCGTGCAGGAGATCCAGGCCGTCAATCGCTGACAACCATACGTTCCCGCGGTCGGGCGATCACTTCCCTCGGGAGAGTGATCGCCCGACGTGATGTGGCGACCCGACCGGGATCACGAGGACTTCCAAGCATCCGCTTCCTCATCCGGACTGATTCGGACCGTGCGGGCGAACTCGTCGACATCGTCGAGAGCCCGGAGGATCCGGCCGGCGTCGGGATCGGCCAGGATGATCAGGACGTTCGCGGCTTCCGTGCCCTTCTTGTAGCGCCAGGCGTAACGGAGGCCGACGTGCACCTCGTTGCTGTCCTCGTCCTGGTAGTAGCGCAGCACCCGCAGGCCGGATCCAAGATGCGGGGAGTGGAAGTCCTCGACGATGGGAGGCTCGACGGTGTAGCCCGCATCGGCGTGGGTCAGTTCACGCAGTGCCGTTTCCCGGTCTTCGCCCTCCTCGATCTCCACCAGGTCGACATACGCGGGGAGCGGGATCTCCCGTGGGTGCGGGAGGTGGAGGAAGACCTCGAAGTCCGGATAGGCCGCGGGGCCCCTGATGGCGTACATCAACAGGATGTTGGTCAGCAGATCGACTTCGCCCGGCTCTGGCTTCTCCGACGGGAAATCCTCCCAGAGACCCTCGGCGAAGTAGCGTGCCCACGCCTCAGGTGTCTGTGCCTCCTCGACGTTCTCAAGACCCGGCTCCGGCCACATGAGCGGGATGCGGATCCAAGGGGACAGCTCCATGGCATGCTTGACGTTGAGCCAGCTCACTCATAACTCCATTTGAATGTGCCGACCACCGCGTCGAACAACTCGACCAGCACGTCGGTGAATTCGCTGTCGATGTCGCCGTCACCCGGTGTGGAGAAGTTGATGCTGATCCAGCGACCGGGGTCGTCCACCACGGGGAGTACATAGTCGACCCGCCGCGTCGGCGGGACGTCCTGGTGTTGCTGTTCGGAAGACATGGAGCGATAGGCGCGGCGGAGTGCGGGTGCCCCCGCCACATCGACCTGTGTCGCGGTACCGTCGGGAACACCCTCGTCGGCCAGCTGAGCCATCACTGCCTGTGGGGGAACCGCATGGCCTTGGCCGATCGGCATCTCGGCAACGATGAAAGAGGCCATGAGGAAGATTCCCCCACGCGGAAGCACCGGAAGGTAGAGGTCAAGGCCACCGTTTCTCCTGGCCGCACGGGCCTGCTTCTCCAACTGGCGACGCATCTCCAGCCGGAAGCGCATCGCGTCGTCCCGGGGAATGCCTTCCGGGACTTGCCCCATGTGCGAGAAGAGGACTTTCTCGAGTGCTTCCTTCGTGCCGTCGCGCAGGGGAATGCGGACCCAGCCGGGCGGCAGGATGAGCTCATAGCCGCGGGGAGCGGTCACCTCGACGGACGTACTCACGCGCGGGCCTGCTTCTTGAGTTGGCGGTCGGCCACGAGGATTGTCAGGATGGAGAGCACCGAAATCCAGGCCAGCCAGCTGTAGCCGAGCGCCGCGAATACGTTCGGGATCAGGAAAAGGAAGGAAACCATCTTGACCACCTGGGAGAAGTTGGCACCCTTCCGTGGGTCACGGATCAGCTCTCGGTACTTGATGAACAGAAGCAGCATCAGGACAGGCCCAATCATCATAGGCCAAGCCGCGTATTCATAGGTGAGCCAGTCCATGCCCCCGTATTTACTTCCGAGGTCCTGGAACGCAAAGCAGAAGATCGGCGCCAAAGTGAATACGGCAAGATACTTCATGGCCCGGGACTCTTCTGGGCTTTTCGCTGGGACTGTTGCCACTATCTCCCACTCCAGAAAACTTGGCTGCGAATTTCACTGTTCCTGACTACTGTCGGTTGAACGTAGTGTGGGATTCTTCACCAGCGACTCCCAACTTCACGCGTCAGGACATCCTTGGCGTCACCGTACTGGTCCGCGTAAGGGCCCTTTTCCCCGGCCTTGTCTCCAAGGTCTACGACGCTGGCCGCCAGGTAGTTCGAGCGAAAATTCCTTACGGCCTTGTCCGTTGCGTCAGCCGCCGCCCGCACGCTGGCATTCCCACCGAACTGATCCCGCATAGCCTTGGCGAACTTGCTTGCACTCACGACTTCCCCGTCACCCCCCAGCAGCCGCTCCACCCGGGTCACCACAGGGCGTGTCTCGCGCGCCCCGATCCCCCGCAGAGATTGCAGCGCGCGCACCGCTTTCGAGCCGCGGACCGAGTCGGCGCCGTACCGCATGACATTCTTGTGGAGCAGCTTGCGTAGATTCTCGTACCGCTGGAACCGTGCCGACCTGCTGGCGGTCTTGAGCGCTGTTGTCGCGGCCTTGACACCCTTCATCGCCACGCTGCCCATTCCCAGCGTCGCCAGCGCGAAGACGTCCATGGCGACGTCCGTCCAGCTCCCGTCGCCGGAGAGGGCCAGCAGTGTGTGCCCGGCGCCGACGAGCGCCGTCAGGCCGAGGGTGGTCCACATGATGGCGGTCGCCACCCATCCGACCGGTGTGAAGAGGAGGGCGATGATCCCGATGGCGGTCGCGGCCCAACTCAGGGCTTCAACGACGGATTTGATGGTGCCCGCATGCTCGTGCACCCCGTCCTTGAAGTTCTCCCACGTGCTGTCCTTGATGATGTCCGAGATGTCGGCGCCGATGTTCCCGGCGTAATACTGGGCGCGTGAGTCGCGCTCGGAGATGACCTGGTTGAGCTGCTTGTGGTACGGCGCCAGGTGGCTGGTGGGGTCGGACTCCTCCGACGACTTCTTGTCGCCGTCCTTGCCACCCGTGCCGTCGTTCTTGGCCGCGGCTTCCTTCTTCCTCACCTCCGCAGCGTGTTCCTCGTCGGCCTGCTTCGCGGCTCGGAGGACGCCGTCAGCCCGTTCCTGGAAGTCCTCCAGTTCGTTGGCCCAATTGCCGAGGTCACCGACCACGCGCTCATAGCGGGCCGCGGTCTCGCGGAAGTGCTTTTCGAGGTCGCCGGACTTGTCGCGGATCTTGTCGGCGTACTTGCCCGTCAGGGCGTCACCGTCGGCGGCCTTGCGCAGGATGCGAGCCTGGTCGCGGAGAGTTGAAGCCAGGTCCTTCATTCTGCGGACCTCGTCGCGGATGTCCTCAGGATCGCCGGGGACCGGGTCCTTCTCCGCCAGCGGATGCCAGTCGACCGGTCGGCGCCTGCCCTTGCCCGTAACCACCGGTCAGTTTCCCCCGCTTTTTCCGCGCTGCTTCTCGGTCGTGTTCTTGAGATCGAGGTCCAGCTTTTCGAAGCTCTTGAGCGAGGTCTCTACCTGCTTGCCCAAGTCCTCGACGTTCTGCAGGAGTTCACGCCGATAGTTGTCCCAGTTGCTGACGAAATCATCCATCTTGCCGGCGATGCTGTGATGACCCCAGATGTCATGGATGTCGGCGCGATGTTTGTCGATGCCTTTGAGGGCCTTCTTGATGTCCTTCAGATTCGTCTTCGAAGACTCCAGGAGCGTGTAGTCGACTACCAGGCGATCTTGCTCCCCCATGGACCTCTCCATTTGCACTTACGTGGTCAGCACGCTCGGGTTGGGCTCAACTCGCCGGCACAGTCACCGCAACGCCTCTCTGCTCCCCGCTCGATGATCGTGAGGCGACCGTGTTTGCTGCTGCATCTTCCCCCATCCTTGCCGTGCAGGCGAAACCGGGTCACTGGACACCGGTCGGATCGCCGACGTGCGCAGGGGTGTTCGATTGGGTCCGCGTGGCGTGACGTCGTGGCCTCGCCGGAGGACGTGCAACTGCCAATCGCGAACGGCACGTTCGGCCTTGCCACGAGCCTTCGTTCCGTAGCGCCCAACCGTCGGCAGATCTCGCGCGTGCAGCCGCAGGCCCCGGTAAACAGGTTGCCCACTCCTGCCCGCTTGGGTAGTAAGGCCCCCATGACCGCACTCGGCGCAGTCTTCCGTCCTCAACTCGCCCCCGAACGACTCCGATCCATCGCCCGCCTGGCCGATGAGACCGGTCTCGAAGACCTCTGGCTCTGGGAGGACTGTTTCCGGGAGGGAGGGGTTTCCACGGCTGCCGCGGCTCTCGCGTGGACCGGGCGGGTGCGGATCGGTGTGGGGCTGCTTCCTGTGCCGTTGCGGAACGTCGCGATCACCGCGATGGAGGTCGCCTCGTTGCACCGGATGTTCCCGGGGCGGGCGATCGTCGGGGTCGGGCATGGGGTGCAGGACTGGATGGGGCAGGTCGGGGCGCGGGTCGAGTCGCCGGTGACTCTGCTGCGGGAGTACCTCGATGCGCTGCGGGCGCTGCTGCGGGGGGAGAGGGTGACCGTCGAGGGGCGGTACGTCCGTCTCGACGACGTCGCGCTCGACTGGCCGCCGGCCGAGGCGGTGCCCGTGTTCGCGGGGGCCACCGGGCCCCGTTCGCTGCGGCTGGCGGGGGAGGCCGCCGACGGGACCATCCTCACCGCGGGCACCCCGACCGACGGCGTACGACGGGCTCGGCGACTCGTCGATGAGGGGCGGGAGTCGGCTGGTCGTACGGATCCGCACCAGGTCGTGGTCTACCTCCTCACCGCCACCGGTGTCGATGGCGCTGCCCGTCTCCGGGCAGAGCTGGCCGACGAGGGGCTCGCCGACGTTCCCGACCTCGGTGTCGCCGGAGACGCGGGTGCCGTCGCCAAGGCCGTACAGCGGCTCGCGGAGGCCGGGGCCGACACCGTGATCCTCCAACCGACGGGAGACGAACCCGACCCGGAGCGGTTCGTGCGGTTCGCCGCCGAGGAAGTCCGGCCGCTCTTGCCCTGACGGTCCGGGCGCGGGACCGAGCCTTCCGTGCGCCCGCCCGCAAGAAAATCAGCGGCGTCCCCCAGCCCGCCCTGCGACGATCC
>NZ_JABERD010000341.1 GCF_013044505.1 Streptomyces sp. S3(2020)
GTGCCGGGAGCGGTGGGGCTCGGCTGCTGGGTGGGCAGTCCGTCGGGGCGGCGCGGGGGACGGTCGCCGACGCCGTCAGCGGCGCCACACACCTGGACCGCGCCACCGCGGGGCTGCCGCTGGACTTCTTCGCGCTCGCCGCCGACGCCGACCCCTACCAGGCCCTCGCCGGCGCCGCGGTGCCCGCCGCGATCGCCCGCGCGTTCGGCTCGATCGCCGCCGCCCGCGCCCGGCTCACCGCCGCCGGGGCCCGCCGCGGAGCCTCGCTCACCGTCTGCCGGCCCGCGGACCTCGCCGCTCTGCTGGGCCATGGCCGCGGCGCACGGTCCGGACCCGCTCCGCGGGCCGCCTGACGAGCCCGTACGGCGCCGATCTTCCCAGTGGCATGACAAGGTGGCGCGCCCACCCGCGCCGCCCCTGACAACCGGCCCGCGCCGGCCGCCCGCCATGGCAGGGCCCAGCCACGAAACATCCGGTCGCTCGCACGGTTTCGCGCGCTGTGTGGCGGAATGTTGACGTCCGTCGCGCCTGCTCAGCAACCTCAAGGACTCCGGTCATGCGTACGAATTCCTTGAGAGGAGCGTGAGCGCAATGGACGTACTGGTTGTCGAGGACGATGACGGAATGGCCGAGGCACTGCAACAGATGCTGCATCTGCACGGCCACGACACCCGCCGCAGCGACACCGGTACCGACGCCCTGGCGAGCCTGCCCGGGGCAAAACTCGTCCTGCTCGACCTGAGCCTTCCCGACCTGGCCGGGCACGAGGTGTGCCGCCGTATCCGGGAGAGCTCCTGTGTGCCCATCGTCGTGCTCAGCGGCAGCGACCACGAACTGGACCGGGTGACGGCCCTGTACGCCGGCGCCGACGACTTCGTACCCAAGCCCTTCAGCCGGCATGAACTGCTCGCCCGCATCGAGGCGGTGCTGCGCCGCAGTACCTGCTGTTGCGGGCGGTCCCAGGAGGGCGCGGCCGCCGACTCCGCGCCGCTCCCCGTGCCGGTGCCGCGCCCGCGCCGCTCCCCGCCCGAGCCCGCCCAGGAACCCGCCGTCGTCCAGGACAAGCTGCGCGCGGGCCCGCTGTGGCTCGACGCGCGCACCCGCCGGGTCTTCCTCGACGACGAGGAGGTCCGCGTCACCCGCAAGGAGTTCGACCTGCTCGCCATGTTGCTGGAGGAGCCGGGCACGGTCATGCAGCGCGAGGACATCATGGCCAGGGTGTGGGACGAGAACTGGTTCGGCTCCACCCGCACGCTGGACGTCCATGTCGGGTCCCTGCGCGGGAAACTCGGCAGCACGCGGTGGATCGAGACGGTACGGGGGGTGGGGTACCGGCTGACGGTGCCGGCGGTCCTGGGGGCGGGGTCCGAGCGGTGAGCGGGCGCCGGTACGACGCGGCCGTCCTGCCGGACGGGGCGGCCGACCACCCGTACGACGCCGACACGGACGCGGGGCCGTGCGGCGCGGGCGTCGGTCCATACGGCGGGAGTGCCGCGGCCGGTGGGCCGTACGGGCTCGCGGCCGCCGCCGCGCATCAGCTGCGCGGGCCGCTGTCGTCGATCCGGCTGCGGTTGCAGATGCTGGGCGAGCGCCGGCCCGAGGTCGCCGAACTCCCGGGCGTGCTGCGGGAGGTGGACCGACTCGCCACTTTGCTGAACCAGATCCTCGACTGGGGCGCCGCCGGGCGCGGGACGTCCGGATCCGAGCCCGTCGAGGTCCTCGACGTCGCCGCCGCCCGGGTGGACGCCTGGAGTCTGCTCGCCGACGCGCGGGACGTCCATGTCGACCTCGCCGGGACCGCGGCGACGGCCCTCCAGACGTACGGGGCGCTGGAACACGCCCTGGACGTCCTGCTCGACAACGCGGTGCAGGCGGGCCCGCCGGGCTCCACCGTCACCTGCGCCGTGCACGTCGCCGGACGGCACGTCCACGTGAGCGTCACGGACGAGGGGCCGGGCATGACGGACACCGAACTCGCCCACGCGGGGCGCCCCTTCTGGCGCGGTGCGTCCGGGGCCGGGCGCGCGGGCAGCGGCATCGGGCTGTCGCTGGCCGCGTCGCTGCTGCGGGCCTCCGGTGGCCGTCTCGATCTGCGCCGGGCCGCCGCGGGAGGCCTGACCGCCACGGCCGTACTGCCGCTGGCGCCCGACTGAGCCCGCGCCGATCCGCCGAGGACTCCGAGGACGCGAAGGCCCGATGCGCATAAGCGCCGTAGCACCAACTCCACCCTGACAAAAGGAAGTTGCCCCCCACGCGCCGACCCCCGGCGCCCTGCCCCTGGAGCCAGGACATGGCCATCGACGTACTCCTCGCCCACCCTCACCCCTCCGTACGGGCCGCGCTCGCCGGGATGCTCGGTGGGGAGTCCGACATCGACGTCGTGGGTGAGTGCGGCGACGGCAGGCGGGCGCTGGATCTGGCCGGGCGGCTGCTGCCCGACGTCCTGGTGACGGGGTTGCGGCTGCCGGGCCTGGACGGTGTGGAGCTGACGCGCCGGCTCGTGGGGCGGACCGGGCCGCACGGGGGCCGTGTCGTCGTGCTCGCCGACGCCGCCTCCTGCGCTCTCGCCTTCGAGGCGCTCGGCGCGGGTGCCCGCGGACTGCTGTGCCAGGACACCGACACCGGCGAACTGCCGCGCGCGCTGCGGCTGGTCGGCGGCGGCGGGGCACTGGTCTCCCCGCGGCTGACCCGCCCCCTCATCGACGCGTGTCTGGGCGGCCCCGGCATCCCCGAGACGCCCGCCCTGGACAACCTCACCGCACGCGAACGCGAGGTGCTGTCCCTGGTCGGCACGGGGCTGTCCACCCAGGAGATCGCCGACCGTCTCGTCGTCGCCGAGGTCACCGCCAAGACCCACGTCCGCCGCACCATGGTCAAACTGGGCGCCCGCACCCGCACCCGACTCGTCGCCATCGCCTACGAGAGCGGCATGCTCCGCCCCCGCGCCCGGTCGTAGGACCCTCCCCGCGGACCGGACCCACGCCTACGCACAACTGGCCTGTTTCCCGCACTCCCGCGCGACGTCGTCTCCGTCCCGTCTTGAGCCGGGTTCGAGCGTGTCCAGCGATTCTCTAACCACGGCTCGGTGAGAGGTGGCACGGGAAGGGGTCCGCGGAGGCCGGGCGCGCGCACCGTGGAATGTCCTGAATCCGGCGTCAGGCGGCGCCGGGCGGCCGTACGGGGGAACGTATGTCAACGGATCTGTGGACGTACCGACCGGCGGCCGAAATGGTGGGCCGGGAGCTCGATCTGATCGGTGTTCAGGGCAGGCTGGAGGATTCCTCCGTCCGGCTGATCACGCTGACCGGACCCGGCGGAGTGGGCAAGAGCCGGCTGGCCGCCGAAGCCGCCGCCACGGTCGCGGAGCTGTTCCCGGGCGGGATCCACAGCGTGGACCTGCCGGCCTGTCTGGACCTGGAGTCGGCGCTGGAGAGCGTCGACAAGACCGTGCGGGACATCACGGAACGCACATTGCTGCTGCTCGACGGGGTCGAGCACGTCGCGGGTGAGCTCGCGGTGGTCCTCGCGCGGCATCTCGCCGACACCCCGCTGCTGACCGTCCTCGCCACCGGGCAGGAGATCCTGCGGATCTACGGCGAGTGCGTCCTGCCCGTGCCCCCGCTGCCGCCCCCGGGAGAACTCCTGGAAGCCGACGTCGCCGACGTCCAGGACAACCCGGCCGTCCAGCTCTTCGTCCGCTGCGGCCGACAGGCCAACCCCGCCTTCGCGCTCACACCCGAGAACGTCGGGGCCGTCGTCGACGTCTGCAATCTGCTCGAAGGTGTCCCGCTGGTCCTGGAGCTCGCCGCGCGCCGGCTGCGGCTGTATCCGCCGCAGGAACTCCTCGGCTGGCTGCGCCGCGGCGGCGACAGCCATCTGCCGGGGCCCGTCGACGTACCGGCGCGGCAGCGCTCCACCCTCGCGATCGCCGAGTGGAGCTGCCTCGGCCTGAGCGGGCCGCAGCGGTCGCTGCTGGCTCGGCTCGCCCTGTTCCAGGGCGGTGTCACCCTCGCCACCGCCGAGAAGGTGTCGGCGCTGGGGGCGGCGGAGACCGCCGTGGCCCTGGAGACCATGCTCGACCGCGGTCTGCTCACCCTGGAGGAACACCCCCGCGCCGACAGCCGGCTGACGATGCCGCGCACTGTCCGCGCCTACGGACTCGCCCTGCTCGACGAGGCGGGCCCGGAGCAGTCCCTGGCCGCCCGGCAGGCGCACGCCCGCCACTACCGGCGGCTGCTGCCCGCGCTGGAGGGCCGCTTCCAGGGCTCGGAGCAGCAGCGCTGGCTGCGGGTCGCGGTCGCCGAGCACGACAACGTGCTCGCCGCGCTGCGCCACCTCGACGACGAGGACGAGGGCGAGAAGGAGGTGGGGGAAGGGGGCGCGGGCCGCGTACGTCCCGGACGGGCGGCGGCTCTGCTGGAAAGGGCGGGTCTGGTCACCGCCTGTCTGCAACCCTGGCTGGTCCGCGGCGAGTTGAAGGGGGGGCTGCGCTGGTTCGACGCCACCGGGCAGGCCCTGAAGGGCGCCGAGTGGGGCGATCGGGCCGAGGACGAGGAGTGGCTGCGGACGCGGGCCCGCCTGTACTCCGGCGCGGGCGTCCTCGCGGCGGCCCTCGGCGACCACGACGGGGCGGCGCACCGCCACCGCCGGGCCGTCGCCCTGTACAAGCGGCTGCGTGACCCGCAGGCCGCCGCCCTGCCCTCCGCCCGCCTGGGACACGCGCTGTTCCGGTGCGGTGAACCCGAGGGCCGGACCCTGCTGTCCGCGTCCCTCACCACCCTCGACGCCCAGGGCGACACCGCCGGGTCCGCCGAGGCCACCGCCCTGCTCGCCGAGGTGCTGCTCGCGGTCGGCGAGACGAAGCAGGCGCGCGCCCTGCTGGAACGGGTCGGCCGCGTCCAGCGGCAGAACGGCGCCGTCCGCGACCTGGCCCGCACCCTACACATCGGCGCCCGGCTGTGCCTGTGCGAGGGGGACGACACCGGCGCCCGCTCTGCGCTCAAGGAGAGCATCGGGCTGTACGAGTCGATCGGCGAGCGCACCGAACTGCCCGCCGTCCTGGAGATGTTCGCCCTGCTCATCCTTCAGCAGGCCGGCCAGCCCCAGCCCGCCGCCCGGCTCCTCGCGGCGGCCGGCGCGCTGCGCTCCCGTACCGGGGTGGTCGTGGAGCGGGAACGTGGGGACCGGCTGCGGGCCGCCGTGGACGAGCTGCGCCGCAGGCTGGGCGGGGCGGTGTTCGCCACCGCGTGGGCCGAGGGTCTGCGCCTGCGTCCGGAGGCGATGGCCGCCGAGGCGCTCGCCGCGGCCGATCCGGGGCGGGCCGAGGAGAGCGGGGAAGGTGTCGCGCTCACGCCCCGCCAGTTGCAGGTGGCGCTGCTGGTGGCCGACGGCATGACGAACCGGCAGATCGCCCAGCATCTGGACATCGCCGAGTGGACGGTCGTCAACCACGTCCGCAACGTGATGCGGAAGCTGGGCTGCGCCTCCCGGGTCCAGGTCGCCTGGGCCGTGGGCCGGAGCCGGTGATGGCGGGACGTGGGCGACCGCTCGCGGATCTCCTCGCCGGTCTCGGGCCGCCGGCCGACGTCGAGCGGGTCTTCACCGAACGGGGCTGGTGGCGGACCGAGACCGTGCTGCACGACGTGTACCGGGGTGCGGCACGGCATCCGCACCGCACCGCGATCGTGTCCCACCGGGCGCACCGTCCCGCCACGAGCCGCGTGACACGTATCTCCTACGGTCAGCTCGCCGCCTGCACGGGCCGTTTCGCGCACGCCCTGGACGCGCTCGGGGTACGCCCCGGTGACCCGGTCGCCTTCCAGCTGCCGAACCGCTGGGAGACGGTGGCGCTGCTGCTGGCCTGTCTGCGCACCGGTGCCGTGGCCGTGCCGGTGATGACCGGGTACGGGGCGCGGGATCTGGAGGCGGTGCTCGGGGCGGCCGAGCCGCGGCTGTGCGTCGTCATGGACCTGTGGGAGGGGGCCGCGCCGGGGCGGGTCCTCGCCGACCTCGCGCCCCGGCTGCCGTGGCTGCGCCATCGGGCCGTGCTGGGGGACTCCGTGGACGCGGGGGCCGTCGATTTCGTACGGCACTTCGCGCGCACTCCGCACGAGCGGTACCGGTCCGCCGGGTGGCTGCGGCTGCCGTCGCGGTCCGCCGGGCGGGTCGCGCTGGCGGTCACCTCGCTGGGGCTGCGGGCCGCGCACAGCATGGCCCTGCACACGCCCAACTCGCTTCATGCGGGCCTGCCTTCGGACTCGGCGTCGGGTGTGGCCGCGTTCT
This sequence comes from Streptomyces sp. S3(2020), assembly GCF_013044505.1. Taxonomy (GTDB): domain Bacteria; phylum Actinomycetota; class Actinomycetes; order Streptomycetales; family Streptomycetaceae; genus Streptomyces. The sequence continues at coordinate 6,283 of NZ_JABERD010000341.1, forward strand.
CGGCGGTGCCGCTGGCCTCGTTGCCGTCGCTGCTGCACGGGGTGATCGGTCCGCTCACGCGCGGGGGGACGGTCGTACTCCAGGACGTGTGGGACGCGGAGACCGCGCTCGGGCTGATGGCCTCGGCGGGGGTGCGTCAGGTGTACGCGACGCCCGCGCAGTGGGCGGAGCTCGTCGCAGCGCAGGAGCGCCGGCCGCGGGAGGGTGTCGGGCTGCACGGCGCGTTCACCTCCGATCCGGCGGGGTCCTCCGGCGCGCTGGGCCGGCGGGTCGACGCGGCCCTCGGGGTGCCGTTGCGGGCGCTGCCGGCTGCCGCCCATGCCGGGCAGGACGCGGAGGGGGGCGGGCCGGGGCTGTCGCCCCGCGGGCCCGCCTCACCGCTCGCCGTGTGGCGGCACGGCGGCGGTGTCGGCCTGACCTGGGAGGGGGCCGGC
>NZ_JABERD010000342.1 GCF_013044505.1 Streptomyces sp. S3(2020)
TCTCTTGGCGTGTGTGTTGTGTGATATTGTGTGGCGCACTGTTTGTATTCTGCTTTTGTTTTTGTACAGGTCGGGGACTCCCCGTGCTCACACCTTTCTCTTCCTCTGCTCGCGCCAGTGTGTACAAGGGACAGGCCCCTTCTCGACCGGCTCCGCCCCCTCCGGAGAGGAGGCGGAGCCGGTCGAGAAGGGGCGGCGTGCGGGTCGCGGTGGCGGGCTGCGCGGTATCGCGGGCGTGTTCGCCTATGCAGGCCGGCCTGTTCGCCCTGGTGGGTACGGTGACCGCCGCGCTCATCGTGACGGCGGTGCTGTTCGTGATCGTGGCTGTGCTTGCCGTTCGGGGTCGGGCCCCGTCGCGCCGCGCTCCTGCGTCCAGGGAGACCTCGGCGGCAGGGAAAGGGGGCGTCGATGACGGCAAGGGGACACCGGGCGTGGCGAGTAGGGCCAAGGGGTCCGAGGGGCTACGTCGGCAGGTAGTGGAGGCGAGGGAGTAACTCGGTTACGTCGTTGGGGAGTTGGCGGGCTAGGCGGATGTGAAGGGGCTGGCCGTGGCGCGTGCCGCGGATCTCAGGGACAAGGCCGGTGCCATGACCGTGCGGTTGCGCAGCGGCGCGGTGCAGGCCGGTCATGTCGTTCAGGGCGGGGCCAGTTGGGCGGGGCATGCCGTCGAGCACGATGTGCCGCGTCCTGTTCGTACCGTCGTCCAGGCGGGACCGCGGCATCCGCGGCCGGTGCTGGTCGTGGGGGTGGTGGTGGGAGTCGTGGTCGCGGAGGAGATGCGGCGGCGGAACGGGCGGCAGCGGAGCGGCAGTTGTGGCGCGGACTGCGCCCCCAGACCCCCGCTTCGGCTGTGAGCGGGCCTCGTCTTCGAACTCCCCCCGGACGGGCTGAAAGCCAAGGCACGGAGGACACCGGCTCCAGCCGTGCGGGCTTGACCTGAATCTTGGTTGAGGTTGGAGGGTGGGGCGGACATCGAGTGTGAGTGATCACGAGTGAGGGAGTCCGCCATGGCCCGCCGTACCGACGACCATCCCGATCTGACCGACCCCCGTGTGGGCGCACCCTTCTTCAGTACCTGGCGCGTGGGCGGCCCCGAGCGGCAGCGTGCCGCGGTCGAGGCGATCGGTCGTGCCTGGGAGCGCAGGCCCTGGCCGACCCCCGATCTGCGCTCGTACCACGTCTACCTCGGCCATGGCACCGACACGCTGCTCCACCACTCGCAGTGGACGAGCGAGGCGGCGTACGAGGCCTTCGTCGAGACGCACCGGCAGGAGCGGGTCGACGAGATCGACACCGCGGTGCCCGACATCGAGCGCCTGTGGCTCGGCCGCTACCGGCGCTATCGCAGTGGTGTCCAGGAGGGCGACACCCGGGTGCCGGGGTGCGTCGTGATCGTCGACGTCGAGTTCGAGGGCCCTGATCCGGACCGGCAACGCGCCTGGGTTGACGCCGTGTTCGAGGCGCTGGAGAGCGAGCCGGACGCGCATCCCGGTGGTATTTCCGGCCACTTCCACCTGAGCACCGACGGTACCCGCGTCCTGAACTACGCCGAGTGGGAGAGCGCCCAGGCCCACATCGACGCCATGGCCACCCCCGGGCGCGGCATCGGTTCGCCGTCCGCCCTCTGGGAGCGCGTCCACAGCTGGCCCGGGTTCAAGAGCAGCACGGTCGGCCGGTACGACCATGCGCTGGGGCTCGTTCCCGAGTGAACCGGCGGGCCCGTCCGACGGGGCCACCACCGAAAACTCTTCCCTCCTGGACAAAAAAAGTTTTCGGTGAGACCGTGGACGCATGCTGGACGTGACCGTGATCGAGGACCCCGAGGCCGCAGCCGTCTCGCTGGACCCCATACGGGCGAGGCTGCTCGCCGAGCTCGCCGCCGGACCCGCGTCGGCGGCGATGCTCGCCGGCAAGGTCGGGCTGCCCCGGCAGAAGGTGAACTACCACCTCAAGGCGCTGGAGCGGCACGGCCTGGTCGAGCTGGCCGGGGAGCGCCGTAAGGGCAATGTCACCGAGCGGCTGATGCGGGCGACCGCCGCGTCGTACGTCATCTCGCCGCTCGCGCTCGCCGCCGTGCAGCCGGACCCGGACCGCTTCCGCGACCAGCTCTCCGCGCGCTGGCTGCTGGCGCTCGGCGCCCGGCTGGTACGGGATGTCGGTGCGCTGATCACCGGCGCGACGAAGGCGCGGAAGCGGCTGGCGACGTACGCGCTGGACGGCGAGGTCCGGTTCGCTTCCGCCGCTGAACGGGCCGCGTTCATCGAGGAGTTGACGGTGGGAGTCACCGCCCTGATCCGCAAGTACGACGCTCCGGACACCGAGAGCGGTCGTGATCACCGGATCGTCGTGGCGGTCCATCCCACGCTCAAGCAGACCGAGTTGGAGTAGAGCCATGTCCAAAGAGTTCGAGATCGCCCGCGAGTTCGAGGTCGACGCCACCCCGCAGCAGGTGTGGGACGCCGTCACCACCGGTACCGACGGCTATCTGTGGCCGATGGAGCCGCCGGAGCCCAGGGTCGGCGGCAAGGGGCCCTTCGGGTCCACCGTCACCGCCTGGGACCCGCCGCACCGGTACACCAACCGCGTCGAGGACGTCGAGGGAATCTCCGAGCAGACCATGAACCAGCTCGACTACACCGTCGAGCCGCGCGACGACGGCCGCCGGGCCTGGGTGCGGTACGTGCACAGCGGGATCTTCGTCGACGACTGGGACAACCAGTACGACGGTGCCGCCAAGCACACCGACTTCTATCTGCACACCCTGCGGGAGTACCTCACCCACTTCGCGCCCCGGCCGGCCGCCTTCGCGACCTTCGACGGACCTGAGGCGTCGAAGGCCGCGGACGCGCTGGAGGTCGTCGCGCGGGCGCTCGGCATCGGGGAGGGCGTGGCGGTCGGGGCCTCGGTGAGGGTCCATGGGCCCGACGCGTTCGACGCCGTCGTCGACTACCGCGACCCCTGCTTCATCGGGCTGCGCACCGACCGGGGCCTCACCCGTGTCTTCGGGCGCAACCACTGGGGCCACCCGGTCGGCATCTCCCTGCACGACTTCACACCGGGTGATGACATCAAGGAGTGCGAGGCCGCCTGGCAGGACTGGCTGAACGGGGTGTTCAACCAGTCCTGAACCGGGAGGACTTACGGCTTGAAGCGCAGGACCTGCGGGTCGTGGTCGCTGATCTGGTCGTTGAACTCCGAGTTGACGTGCACGCTGTCGTACTCGAAGTCGCAGGACTTCCGGATCGAGGGGCTGACCAGGATCTGGTCCAGGACCTGGGCGTTGCCCTGGTAGACGTACGAGTAACGCTCGCTCTTCGGCAGCGACTTGATCGCCGACCAGAGGGCGCCGTCGCTCTCCAGGATCTTGGCGGTGTCGGAGAACTCGAAGTCGTTGATGTCGCCGAGGGCGATGACGTCCGCGTTCTTCTGGGTGGCCAGGACATCCTTGACGAACGCGTTCACCGCGGTCGCCTGGAGGTGGCGCTGGGTCTCCGAGCTGCGCGGCACCGGCTGGTACTGCGAGGTCAGACCGTAGTCGCCGCCCTTGGAGTTGAAGTGGTTGGCGATCACGAAGACCGTCCGGCCACGGAAGACGAACTCGCCGACCAGCGGCTTGCGGCTGTTCGCCCAGGCGGTGTTCGTGGGGTCGATACGGCCGGGGGAGACCGTCAGGGCCGCCTTGCCCTTCTCCTTCGTCACACCGACGGCCGTCGTGGCGTCGCCGCCCGCGCGGTCGGTGAAGGAGACCCGCTCCGGGTTGAAGAGGAACACCTGGCGGATGTTGCCGCCGGGCTCGCCGCCGTCGGTGCCGTTCGCCGGGTCGATGGAGCGCCAGTCGTACGTCGGGCCGCCCGCGGCGACGATCGCGTCGATCAGCTTCTGCACCGTCTGGTCGGCGGCGACCGTGCCGTCGTTCGTCGCGCCGTTGTTGTCCTGGATCTCCTCCAGGGACACGATGTCGGGCGACTGGAGGTTGTGCACGATCGCGGCGGCGTGCTCGGCGAAGGTGCTGTCGGACGGGTCGAGGTTCTCGACGTTGTACGTCGCGACCGCCAGCTCGCCCTTCTTCTGCTTCTGCGTCGTCTCACGGGCCACACCGGCGCTCTTCAGCGTGCCGATGGTGTTGGCGACGAGGGTGTAGCCGCCGAACTGGTTGTAGTCCAGGGGGCCGGAGGTGGCGCCCTCCAGGACGTCGCCGACGTTCGCCTTCGGGAAGGCGGAGGTCGCGCCGAGGGACTGGATCTGGATGCGGCCCGTGTTCTGCGACTCGTAGGAGCCGTAGACCGTGCCGCCGCGGTGGTTGGCGTTCTCGCGCGGCTTCACCGTGACCCAGAGCTCGGTGTACGGGTCGGTGGCGCCGGTCACACGGGCGTCGGCGACCTGGACGTTCTCGCCCTCCAGGGACTCGTAGTAGTCCAGGGCGTACTTCGACGGCTCCAGGGTCAGGCCGTTGATCGAGTTGCCCGCGGCGCTGTCGCCCGCCGGGGCGTACGCGGCCGGGACCGACTTGGCGCCGATGACCTTCGCGGCCGGGACGGCGTTGCCGCTGGAGACGACGGTGAACGTCGGCTTGGTGATCTCGGTGACCGACTGGTTGCCGGAGGTGGCGCCGGCCGGGACGTACTCCGTGACCGTGCCCGACACCGTGACGAGGTCGCCGACGGCGACACCCTTCGGGGTGGAGCTGGTGAAGACGAAGACGCCCTCACTGGTCGCCGGGTTGGCGTCGGCGTTCGGGTCCTGGATCCAGAAGCCTCTGGAGGAGCCGTAGGTGCGGATGCCGGTGACGATTCCGGACACATCCGTGACGGCCTTGCCCGCGTACGGGGATATGCGCGTGGTGCCCTGGATGTCGTGGATGGCCACGGAGTCCGCGTGCGCGGGAGAGGTCAGGACGATGGTGGACGCCGCGGAACAGACGGCGGCGACGGTGAGCGCGGCGAGGCGCGCAGAGGACTTGCTCGGCAACGGGATCCCTCCGGGGACGTGCGTGGGCGCCGGGACGAGGGTGAAACGTGTGGGAGCCGAACCGGTGGGGCGGTGCGACGCGCGTAGAAAATACAGTGAACAGATGTCCAGCAGATGTCTACGCGCGTAATCTCCTGCCTGGTCAGGCCACTTGTCAAGGTTTCGGCCATGTACACGGCCCGACGGGTAGATGAACCGGGCGGCATGGGTGGAAATCCGTCTAGGCTGAGCGGCTGAGTGGTCCAGCCGCTGAGTGGTACGCCGCGTTTCTAGGAGAACCAGCCGATGTCAGACAGCTCCCCCTTGCCGCCGGTGCGGCTGCACCCCGAAGCGGAGCTGGCGCGTGACGCCCTGTCCACGCCGTTGCTGTCCCGGGCCGCCCGGCTCGCCCGCTGGGCCGGACCCGACACCCGCGTCGACGCCGGCGGCGAACTCGTGGAGGAGCAGCTGCCCGCCGCCGCCGAACTGCTCGGCCTGACCGGGGACGACGCCGCCGCGTTCGCGAGCGAGGCGTGGCGGGTCGCCGTCGACACCGGGCTCGTCGAGATCGCCGACGAGGACGAGGGCACCGTCGCCGCGGGCGAGGAGCTCGCCCTGCTCACCGGCGGCACACCGCACGACGTGCTCGCCGTGTGGCAGACGGCACTGGAGACGGTGCTCGCCGACGCGAGCGTGCCGGACCTGGACCTGGACGTGGACGGCGAAGCGGAGATCGACTTCTCGTCGCTGGAGTGGGACCCCGAGGCGGAGGCCGAGTTCCTCGACGGCGTGCTCGGCAATCTGTATCTGCTGACCGTCAACGAGGAGGGGCCCGGCGACGGACCCGTGCCGCTGCCCGCGCTCGCCGCCTCGATGATCGTGCCCAGTGACATGGGAGAGCCCACCAACGACGTCCTGGAGCAGGTCTCCGACGCGATGATGCGCCTCGACGACCAGTTCCGGCTCCTGGAGCCGGTCGGTCTGGTCGAGTACCAGCCCGTCGACGAGGCGCTCATGGCCGACGCCGACGAGGAGCCCGCCGCGCCGGTCGACGACACCGACGTGTCCCGGTACGGCATGGTGCGGCTCACCCCGCTCGGGCTGTACGGGCTGCGGGCGCGGCTGCTGGAGGCCGGATTCCCGGCCCCCGCCGTCGGGGACCTCGCCGACAAGGGCGCGGACGCGCTCCTCGACGGGACCGCGCACTTCCCGCCCGCCGCCGCGCAGGCCGAGACCGAGCAGTGGCTCGCCCGACGCGAACCCCTCGCCTCGGCACGGGAGTTGCTGGCGGCGGCCCGGGGCGGGGACGCCGGGGCGCCGCTGCGGAGGCTGCGGTGTCAGCAGGCGCTCTCGCTGGTGGGCGCCGCCGCCGAGCCCGCGCTGCGGGAAGTGCTCGACGACGCGGAGCTCGGAGGTCTGGCCCGGGTCTGGCTGAGCGAGCGGGGCGCGTCCGACGTTCCGCCGCCGTCCGAGTCGATGATCTTCTGGCTGACCGTGGACACGGTCGCCGCGCAGCTCGCGGCCGAAGGCAACTCCGATGAGCTGAGGGCGCTGGTCGAGGGGCTGGCGCAGCAGCACAGCGGGTTCTTCTCGGCGGCCTGGCGGGTGGGTCACCCGGCGACCGCGGATGTCCTGGAGGCGATGGGGCGGCTGCATCCGGACAAGAAGATCGCGAAGGAAGCACGAAAGGCGGCCTTCAAGGCGCGGTCCCAGCAAGGGGGTTGAGGGCGGCGG
>NZ_JABERD010000343.1 GCF_013044505.1 Streptomyces sp. S3(2020)
GGAAAAGCACGGGGGCGGGAAAAGCACGGGGCCCGCCTGGTCACCGCCAGCCGGGCCCCGCACCGGACGAACCCCTACCGCTAGCCCAGCGTCTGGGCCGCCGTGGGCGAGGAGTCCTTCAGGAACTGTGAGCAGCGCTCGTACTCCTCCTGCTCACCGATCGCTCCCGCGGCACGGGCGAGGCCGTGCAGAGCGCGGAGGAAGCCGCGGTTGGGCTCGTGCTCCCAGGGCACCGGGCCATGGCCCTTCCAGCCGTTGCGGCGCAGCGAGTCCAGACCGCGGTGGTAGCCCGTACGGGCATAGGCGTACGACTCCACGACGCTGCCCCGCTCGAACGCCTCGTCGGCCAGCTGGGCCCAGGCCAGCGAGGACTTCGGGTACTTCGCGGCGACATCGGCGGGCGCGGTGCCACCGGCCAGCAGCTCACGCGGCTCCGGGTCGTCGGGGAGGTGGGTCGGGGGCGGTCCCCCGAGGAGGTTCTCGTGAATCGACATGGGTCAAGTCTCCTCCATCGGCGCATATGACGGACGGGCACCAGGGGTGTACGGCGGATCGGGGCCGGCGCCTGTCCGACGGATCGGGTCGGCCGCGCGAAACCGGGCCCCGCGACCGTGCCGAGCGGGGGCGACACGGCTCTCCCGCACGGGCGGACCCGAGCCGGCGCCGAGCGACGACGTGGCCGGGACACGCCCCCTCGGAGAGCCCGTGCCGGGCCCCGGGACACCGGTGCGACCCGCCGGACGGCCCCTAGGGCACTTCTGATGGCTCTTGGTCGGCCTCCGGGCGACCGGTCCGCCCGACGCGGGGCACCTCGTGAGGCACCGGCCGCCTCGCCGGGCTCACCCGTTCCGGCCCCGGGGCGGCTTCAGGATTCGCCAGAAGCGCCCTAGGCCAGCCGCTTCCGCGCCGGGCGCCCCTCCAGCGGCGGCGCCATGACCGACCCGTGGTGCAGGCACTCCGGCCGGACACAGTCCGGCGGCAGCTGCCGTACGGTCGCGAACGCCACGCCCGCCCCCAGCACCAGCAGCCCGGCGCACACCGTCATCGCCCGCCCGAACGCGTCGTCGAAGGCCCCCGGCGACCGGTAGGCCTCCTCCCCCATCCCGGCGACCAGCGGCAGCGCGGCCACCGCGATCAGGCCCGCCGCCCGGGCGGCCGCGTTGTTCACTCCGCTGGCCAGACCCGCCCGCGCCACGTCCACGGAGGCCAGGACGGTCGCGGTCAGCGGGGCGACCAGGGTGACCATGCCGAGGCCGAGGACCAGCAGGGCGGGCAGTACGTCGGTGAGGTACGAGGCGTCCTCGCCGACACGCAGCATCAGCAGCATCCCCGCCGCGCACAGCAGCGGCCCGGCGGTGAGCGGGATGCGCGGGCCGATGCGGTCGGCGAGGGCGCCCGAGCGGGCGGAGAAGAGCAGCATCAGGACGGTGGTCGGCAGCAGCGCCGTCCCCGCGCCGAGGGCCGAGTACCCGGAGACGACCTGGAGCTGGAGCGCGGCCAGGAAGAAGAAGCCGCCGAAAGCCGCGTAGACGCACAGCGTCACCAGGTTGACGGCGGTGAACTGCTTCGACGCGAAGATGTCGAGCGGCATCATCGGGTCGGGGCGGCGCTTCTCGACGACCACGAAGACGACGGCGGCGGCGATCCCGGCGACGGCCGTGGCGACGACGGCGAGGGAGCCGGACCGGGCCTCGATCAGCGCGTACGTCACGAACGCCAGCGCCAGCGCGCCCAGCACCGCGCCGAGCACGTCGAACCGCCCGTGCTCCGCCCGCCCGTCCCCGGACTCCGGGACATGGCGTACGGCGATCGGCGCGCACAGCAGCGCCACCGGCACGTTCAGCAGGAACACCCAGCGCCAGCCGGGCCCGTCCACCAGCCAGCCGCCCAGGAACGGCCCGACCGCCGCGCCGATGCCGCCGAACCCGGACCACAGGCCGACGGCCCGGCCCCGGTCGTCGGGGTGGAAGGAGGCCTGGATGAGGGCGAGCGAGCCGGGGGTGAGGAGCGCTCCGCCGACCCCTTGCAGGGCGCGGGCGGCGATGAGGACGGGGGCGTTCGGCGCGAGCCCGCACAGCAGGGAGGCCGCGGCGAACCACACCACACCCACGACGAAGATCTTGCGCCGCCCGTACCGGTCCCCGAGCGATCCCCCCAGCAGGATCAGCCCGGCCAGCGTCAGCATGTACGCGTTGACGGTCCACTGGAGGGCGGCCAGGTCCGCGTCCAGATCCTCGCCGATCCGCGGCAGGGCGACATTGACGACGGTCGAGTCCAGCATGGCCATGCTGGAGCCGAGCACGGTGGTCAGCAGGATCCACTTGCCCTGCGACGAGGACAGCCGGACATCGGGCATGCCCCCAGGTATACAACGAGCCCGGCGCCGTAGCACCGGGCTCGCAGAGGTACCGCGGGTCTACTTGAGCTTCGTGCCCGTGGAACGCAGGTTGGCGCAGGCCTCCGTCACGCGGGCGGCCATGCTCGCCTCGGCGAGCTTGCCCCAGGTGCGCGGGTCGTAGGTCTTCTTGGAGCCGACCTCGCCGTCGACCTTCAGGACACCGTCGTAGTTGCGGAACATGTGGTCCGCGACCGGGCGGGTGAAGGCGTACTGGGTGTCCGTGTCGATGTTCATCTTCACGACGCCGTTGTCCAGCGCGAGCGCGATCTCCGCCTCGGTGGAGCCGGAGCCGCCGTGGAAGACGAAGTCGAACGGGGAGGCCTTGCCGTACTTGGCGGACACGCCCTCGTTGAGCTCCTTGAGCAGCTCGGGACGGAGGACGACGTTGCCCGGCTTGTACACACCGTGGACGTTGCCGAAGGAGGCGGCGAGCAGGTAACGCCCCTTCTCACCGAGACCGAGTGCCTCGACGGTCCGGATCGCGTCGTCGACGGTCGTGTACAGGGAGTCGTTGATCTCGTGCGAGACGCCGTCCTCCTCGCCACCGGTCGGCGTGATCTCGACCTCAAGGATGATCTTCGCGGCGCGGGCACGCTCAAGGAGTTCCTGCGCGATGGCCAGGTTGTCGGCCAGCGTCTCGGCCGAGCCGTCCCACATGTGCGACTGGAAGAGCGGGTTCTCGCCACGGGCGACGCGCTCCTCCGACACCGCGAGCAGCGGACGTACATACCCGTCGAGCTTGTCCTTCGGGCAGTGGTCCGTGTGCAGCGCGACGGTGATGTCGTACTTCTTGGCGACGATGTGCGCGAACTCGGCAAGAGCCACCGAACCGGTGACCATGTCCTTGTTGAACTGGCCGCCCAGGAACTCGGCGCCACCGGTCGAGATCTGGATGATGCCGTCGCTCTCGGCCTCGGCGAAGCCGCGCAGCGCCGCGTGCAGGGTCTGCGTCGAGGTGACGTTGATGGCCGGGTAGGCGAACTTGCCCGCCTTCGCCCGGTCGAGCATCTCGTTGTAGACCTCGGGGGTCGCGATAGCCAAGACACATTCCTCTCATGCGGGTCAAACCGGCCTCGGGAGAGCCACTGCGCCGTGGCTTGTTCGGCCTTCTGTATGCGCCGTTAAGGCTACCCCTGCCTCGGAGGGGTGACAGCGCCCAAAAGTCCCCTCTTCCGCTCATCTGTCCGACCATGATCAACGGCAGGAGCCGGTTGGCCGAACACCCGGGAAATGTCGCCCTCTCCGCACGCGTAGTGGATCACCGGCCTACCCACCCCGGGAACATCGCCGAGATCGATGACCGCGCTGTGCCTGGCCCCGGGCACGAGGTCTTGCCACACCCGGACACTGACACCGTGTTCACGCAGGAAAGCCCTGCGGCTCCACACGTCCTTGTCGGCCCACAAGTCGCGCAGAGGGCTGCCGAAGGCACCGTCGACGACCTCGTCGAAGATCGCCTCCAGTTCGGACACCCGGACGTTCATCTTTGCCTCGCACGCGCCCTTCTTGGCACGCTTCGAGCAACGGTAGTAGGCGTGGTATCTGCCGTGCTTCCGACTGACAGAGGTGGAGCCGAGGGCACTGCCGCAACGGCCGCAACGAGCCGTCCCAGTCAGGGGGTGCCTCGAGACACCCTGCCGAGCCGCACCTTCCCGCCTTCTCGGCTCCAGCCGCACGACCAGCTCCGACCAGTCCTCGAAGGACATGAAGGGGTTGTCCGCGATCAGAATCGGGTTCCCCTCGACGTCCTCGACGGCTTCGCCCTTGTACGTGTAGAGGCCCGCGAACGTGGGACGGCGCACGGCGTTGGCAAGGGTGGTCTGCTGCCAGTACGCGCCCCTGGGGGTTGCTCCGCGGAGCGTCAAACGGTAGTCGCTCCAGGTCAGCGCCCTCATCTCGTTGAGCTCGAGCGCGATCCGGTTGAGTGCCTTCCCATCGGCGAGTCCCCCGAGGACACGGTCCATGACCTGTGCGTAGCCGGGGTCGCGTACGAGGACCTTACGGTTCTGACCCGGGACACTCGCTATTGCGTATCCCATGGGCGGCGTACCGCTGACCCAGGACCGATTGGCGAGCCGACCCTGTACGCCGTCCCTGATGCGGTCGGCGATGGCATCGAGTTCGGCTTCTGCGAAGACCGCCATCGCCCGGGCCCGCATTTCCGCCTGTGGATCCACGGAGTCATACCCCTCGGAAACGCAGACGATGTGCTTGCCCTTCGCTCGCCCCCAGTCGTGGAGTTGGCCGAAGTGCAGCGCTCGCCGGGTGAGGCGATCCACGCTCATGGCGATGATCCCGTCGAACTCGTCGCCCCGCCTTGTCAGCCAGCGACCGAGCTGGGGACGTTTGAACGGAGACAGCCCTCCGGACACATCCACGTCCTCAGCCCAGCCGACAAGCCATCCGGGGTGAGGAAGGGCGTTGACATACGCCTCGATCCCCTCCCGCTGCCTCTGGATCGATGTGGACCCGTCTGCGCCCTGGGAAAGCCTGAGTACGCCGAGGTAGCGGCCGCGCGTGATCATTTCTCGAAGCTACTGAGACGCCGTACATACACGTCCGTCTTCTTCAAATGTGATGGGCATCTGCCGCTTCTCACGCTGCATCCGCCCACTCACGGTCGATATTGATCAACCAGACGTCGAGCGGATGCGGCACCGCCCGCTGCCTCAGTCCAGTCCCAGCTCATCCTTGGAGAAGGCGAAGCGATACGGAACCCCCGCGCCCTGTTCAATCTTCTCCGCGGCGCCCGTCGCGCGGTCCACGATCGTGGCGACGGCGACGACCTCGGCGCCCGCCGCCCGTACGGCCTCGACCGCGGTGAGCGGGGAGCCGCCGGTGGTGGAGGTGTCCTCGACGACCAGGACGCGACGGCCCGCGATGTCCGGGCCTTCGACCTGGCGCTGGAGGCCGTGCGCCTTGGCGGCCTTGCGGACGACGAAGGCGTCGACCTTCCGGCCGCGCGCGGCGGCCGCGTGCAGCATGGCGGCGGCGACCGGGTCGGCACCCATCGTCAGGCCGCCCACCGCGTCGAAGTCGAGGTCGGCGGTGAGGTCCAGGAGCACCTGCCCGACCAGCGGGGCGGCCTCTCCGTCGAGGGTGATGCGGCGCAGGTCGACGTAGTAGTCGGCCTCCAGGCCCGAGGAGAGGGTCACCTTGCCGTGGACCACGGCCTTGTCCTTGATCTGCTGCAGCAGCGCGCCGCGTACGTCGTCCGTCATGCCTGCCAGCTTAGAGGCGGCGCCAGCTCCAGGTCGTCGAGGCCTCCAGCGGCTCCAGGGGTGTGACCAGGCGGGGCGCGGTGTTCAGCCCGTTGGGCGGCCCGGTCTGCGGCTCCACACAGACGGCCTCGGCCTGCTCGTCGTAGATCACGACCCACTCCTCGCGGGAGGCGACGGTGAGCTCCAGCTGCCCGGGCCAGGTGAGCGTGACGTCCACGCCGCCGGGCATCCCGAAGCAGTCGTCCCACGGGCCGGGCTTGGGGTCGAGACGGTTGCCGGTGGGCAGGTGGTCGTCACCGCGCTCCTCCTGCCAGGCGGCGGAGAAGGCCAGTCGTACGTCATCGGCCCCGAGGCTCCGGTTGAACCACGGGTGCCAGCCGATCTGGGCCGGGAAGGAGGAGCCGTACGTCTCGACGGACATGGTGACCGTCACCGAGTCCGGCGTGAGGGCGACCTGTTGGGTGATCCGGCCCGGGTAGGGCCAGGGCTCGACCAGGTCGTACGTGATCACCGCCTCGTCCGTCGACGTGCGCGCGGTGCGCCAGACGCCGTCGCGGGCGGTGCCGTGGATGGCGTGCGGCGGGGAGTTGAGCGGCAGTTGGTGGACCGTCCCGCCGTCCCGGAAACGGCCGTCCCTGGTCCGGCCGCACCAGGGCACCATCGGGAAGCAGCCGAAGCGCTCGCCCTGCCGCAGCAGTTCGGTACCGCCGACGCGCAGTCCGCCGATCCGGCCGCCGTTGCCCGGCAGCACGGTCGCCTCCGCGTCGCCCGCGGTCAGCGTGATGGGTTCGTTACTCACGGGACGACCCTACTGGGGTGATCAAGGGGGTGCTTCCGGCCATCCCCCGATTCCCGCCGTACGGGCCCCGGCGCCACGGCTCCGGCCCGCCCGGCCCCGCTTCCTCAGCGCCGCTTCCTCAACGCCGCTTGCGCAGCGCCCGCCCGACGACGATCGCGGACGCGACCACGAGGGCCGCGGCGGGGGCCGCCCAGCGGAGGGCGGAGTGCGGGGCGCGGGTCTGCGGGG
>NZ_JABERD010000344.1 GCF_013044505.1 Streptomyces sp. S3(2020)
CTCTCCCCTTCCCCCTTCGGCGGCAGCGTCAGAGGGTGAAAAGCGACAGACGAAGGCCACGGGGGCCGCCGGGGGACCCGTGCCGCCGGCCCTCGTGGCCTTCGTGGTCCTCCTGGCCGTCCTTCCGTTCGTGCTCGTCGTACGCCTCGTAGCGGTTCGCCTCGTTCACGCCGCACCTCCGTAGCCGGGAGGCGCTCCGGGGGCGGCGCCGGCGTCATGGGCCGTGGCGAGGAGCTGGAGGCCCAGGCGGAGACGGCGGCGGGCCTCGTCCTCGGTGACTCCGAGGTCGGCGGCGGTCTGGCGGTAGTCGCGGCGCTGGAAGTACGCCAGCTCCAGGGCGGCGCGCAGCGGCGAGGGCATGGACTGGACGATGTAGTCGGCGCGGGCGGCGACGGAGGCGTGGCGGACCTTGAGCTCCAGTTCCTCGGTGGAGCCGCGGCCGTCCTGGGCGAGGGCCGCGGTCTCGGTGGCGCGCAGGCGCTGTACGGCGAGGCGGTGGGTCAGTGTGGCGACCCAGGAGCGCAGGGGGCCCTGTTTGGGGTCGTAGGCGTCGGGGTGCTCCCAGACGTGGGCGAAGACCTCGCGGGTGATGCCGTCGGCGGCGCGCTCGTCGCCGAGCACGCGGTGGGCGAGGCCGTGCACCAGCGAGGCGAACCGGTCGTAGAGCTCGCCGAGGGCGGCCGCCTCACCGCGTGCGAGCCGCTGCTGCATCTTGCGGTCCCAGCGGGGAGGTGCGTCCTTCTTCGCCATGGCGCCCTCTCACCGTCGTTCTCGTCCTCGTCAAGCCTGAACCCACCGTCTCCTCGAATGTAGTCGGCACGTCCGACAGCGCACGCCCCTTTGTAGCAATGCGCGCCCCCGAGGGAGCGGCCGGTGATAGTGGACCTTCGTCTTCCTTCCACTCTGCGCCCATCTACGATCGAACAGGATCGAAGGCGACTAAAACAAGCCTCTTCTGATCGGTTTCCGTTTCCTGACTTGTGTTTCAGGGAACCGCCGCTGGGCAGCCGCGCTGCAAGGAAGCGTAGGAACGGCTTCCGTTTGCGGGCCGTTCCGGGAAGTCCCGGCGAGCGAAGGGCGTGGTGGTGGCGTTCAACGTGACCGGCGGCGAGCACGGCGACTGGGCCGTGCTCCATGTGTCGGGCGAACTGGATCTGGTGACGTCACCGGTGCTGCGGCAGCGGGTGCACGACGTGGTGGCCGAGGGCCGCCACCGTCTCGTCCTCGACCTCTCCGAGGTCTTCTTCTGCGACTCCAGCGGCGTCGGCGTCCTCATAGCCTCCCGCCGCCTCATCCGCTCCTGCCAGGGACGGCTGCGGCTGATCCTGCCCGCCCAGGGCGCGGTGGAGGGCTCGCACGTCAACAGGGTGCTGGGGGCGCTGGGGGTACGGCGGCTGTTCGACGTCCACGCGGACCTGGACTCCGCGACGGAGGACGAGGCGGGGCCGCTGTCGGCGTGAGCCGGGGGCGCCGCCGCTTCTGCCACACCGTTGTCCCAAAATTCCCCCGGTCTTGGCACAACCGCCGCTTTACCGCTCCCCGCCCCGGCCCGGCGTCGTACGCTCCGATCCAGACGCACCCCACGTGACGTAAGGCGGCCCGAGAAGACATGGTCAGCAGCGAGTACGAGCGCAGGATCGCCGGCCGGTTCGCCACCTTCGACCAGGACGGCAACGGCTACATCGACCGGGCGGACTTCAGCGTGGCGGCCAAGGCGCTGCTCGCGGAGTTCGGTACGGCGGCACGGTCCGACAAGGGGCAGGCCCTGTACGTCGGCGCGGAGGCGTTCTGGCAGGGCATGGCGGGGATAGCGGACCGGGACGGCGACCAGCGGATCACCCGCGAGGAGTTCGTGAACGGCGCCGTGAAGCGGCTGCGCGACAACCCCGACCGGTTCGCCGAGATCGCCCGCCCCTTCCTGCACGCGGCCCTCGCCGTGGCCGACCCGGACGGCGACGGAGCGGCCACCGTCGAGGACACCGCGCGCGTGCTGCGGATCCTCGGCGTCGCACAGGAGGTCGCCGTCACCGCCGCGACCACGCTCGACACCGACGGCGACGGCAGGATCGGCGAGGCGGAGATCGTCTCCGCGTTCGCCCGCTACTTCACCGTCCCCGAATAGCGCTCCCGCAGCTTGTACTTGAGCACCTTCCTGAGCGTCTCGTTGCGCGGGAGGGCGTCCACCACCTCCAGCTGCTCCGGCAGCTTGTGGACCGACAGCCCTTCCGCGCGGAGATAGGAGGTCATCGCCGCCAGGGTCAGCTCCTCGGCCCCGGCCGGCTGTTCCACCACCGCGCACACCCGCTCCCCGCGCTCCTCGTCCGGCAGCCCGATCACCGCCACGTCCCCGACCGCCGGGTGCGCGGCCAGCAGGTCCTCGATCTCCTTCGCCGAGACGTTCTCGCCCTTGCGGATGATCACGTCCTTGAGCCGCCCGGTGAGCACCAGGTGCCCGCTGTCCCTGAGCATCCCCAGGTCGCCGGTGCGCAGGAACCCGTCCGCGTCGAAGGCCTCCGCCGTCTGCCCCGGGTCCAGATACCCCTGGCACACGGCCTCCCCGCGCAGCCGCACCTCCCCGTCGATGATCCGTATCTCCATGCCCTCGGGCGGCCGTCCCTCGGTCGTCGCGAGGTTCTCCACGGTGTCGTCCGGCGATCCCATGGTGATCATCGGCACCTCGGTCATGCCGTACCCGTGCGTGAGCTGCACCCCCATCTCCCGGACGACCGCGTGGTAGACCTCCGGCGGCTTGGGCGCACCGCCGCCGGCCAGCAGCCGCAGGGTGGGTATCACCTTGGCCTCCGGCCGCTTGCGCTGCTCCGCCAGGAACATCGAGTAGAACGCCGTCGATCCGCCCGCCACCGTCACCCCGTGCCGGCGGTACCCCTCCAGCGCGTCCGGCAGCGCGAACTGCTCGAACATCACCGCCGGGAAGCCGTACAGGAGCAGCATCACCGTGTAGTCGGGGCCGGCGATGTGCGCGTAGGGGAAGGCCATCGAGCCCACGTCGGCGGGCGACAGACGCAGCGCGTGGGCCAGGCACGAGCCGCCCGCGATCAGTGAACGGTCCGTGTGCAGCACGCCCTTGGGGTCGGAGGTGGTGCCCGAGGTCCAGTAGATCCAGCGGACCGAGGTGCCCGAGGAGGGGGGTGCGGGCAGCAGTCCGGGATCGCCGTCGGGGAGACGGTCGTACGCCTCGAAGACGCCCTTCGCGCCGAGCCGCCGCGCCATCCCCGTGTAGTCGAAGCCGTGCCACTCCCCGGGGACCGCGAAGTACTCGGCCTTGGACTCCCGCAGCGCGAAGCCGACTTCGCGGTCCCGGTAGAACGGGATGACCGGCGACTGCACGGCCCCCAGACGGGCCAGCGCGAAGGACAGCACCGCCGTCTCGATCCGTGTGGGCAGCTGCCAGGCGACCACCGTGCCGGGGCGTACGCCCATGTCGTACAGGCCCGCCGCGACCCGCTCGGCACGCGCGCGCAGCTCGCCGAAGCTCAGGGAGCGGTCGTCCTGGAGGAGGACCGGGCGGTCGGGGGTGAGGTCGGCGCGGCGGGCGACCAGTTCCCAGAGGGTGCGGGAGGAGCTCAGGGAGTGCGGGGTCTCGTTCATGGGTGCCCCCTGCTTGGCTGACGACTCGTCAGGTGACATGCTATCTGACGCTCCATCAGATTGTGCCTGTCAGGTGACACCGTCCGGCGGAGGGGACCATGCCGACCGAACTGCCCCGCATCATCAGCGTCGACGACCATGTGATCGAGCCCGCGCACCTGTTCAAGACCTGGCTGCCCGCCAAGTACCAGGACCGCGGACCGCAGCCGCTCACCGCCGGGATCGGTGAACTCGCCTACGTCGGCGGCAAGTACCAGATCACGATGGACCCGGACGGCCCGCCCACCGACTGGTGGATCTACGAGGACCTGAAGTTCCCGTACAAGCGCAACATCGCCGCCGTCGGCTTCGACCGCGACGAGATGACCCTGGAGGGCATCACCCGTGAGGAGATGCGGCGCGGGTGCTGGGACCCCGTCGCACGGCTCAAGGACATGGATCTCAACCACGTCGAGGGCAGCCTGTGCTTCCCGACCTTCCCGCGCTTCTGCGGGCAGACCTTCGCCGAGGCGCACGACAAAGAGGTCGCGCTGGCCTGTGTGCGCGCCTACAACGACTGGATGGTCGAGGAGTGGTGCGGGGACAGCGGCGGGCGGCTCATCCCGCTGTGCCTGATCCCCCTGTGGGACGTTCAGCTGGCGGTCGCGGAGATCCGGCGCAACGCCGCACGCGGCGTGAGGGCCGTGACCTTCTCCGAGATCCCCACCTACCTCGGCCTGCCCTCCATCCACTCCGGCCACTGGGACCCGTTCTTCGCCGTCTGCCAGGAGACCGGCACGGTCGTCAACATGCACATCGGCAGCAGCTCCCAGATGCCCGCCGCCTCCCCCGACGCCCCACCCGCCGTCCAGGCCGCGCTCAGCTTCAACAACGCCATGGCCTCGATGATGGACTTCCTCTTCAGCGGCGTCCTGGTGAAGTTCCCCACGCTCAAACTCGCCTACAGCGAGGGCCAGATGGGCTGGATCCCGTACGCCCTCGAACGCGCCGACGACGTGTGGGAGGAGCACCGCGCCTGGGGCGGGGTGCGCGACATCGTTCCCGAGCCGCCCTCGACGTACTACTACCGGCAGATGTTCTGCTGCTTCTTCCGCGACAAGCACGGCGTCGCCTCGCTGGACGTGGTCGGCCGGGACAACGCCACCTTCGAGACCGACTACCCGCACGTCGACTCGACCTTCCCGCACACCAAGGAGGTCGCCCTCGACCATGTGAAGGGCCTCGACGACGAGACCGTCTACAAGCTGATGCGGGGCAACGCCATCCGCATGCTCGATCTCGATCTGGACCGGTAGTGGAGCTCTCCCACTCGGTCGAGGAGGAGGAGTTCCGGGGGCGGTTGAGGCAGTGGCTCGGCCGCGTGCTGCCCACGCTCCCGGCCAGGCCGTCCCCGGACGACTGGCCGGGGCGCCGCGCCTACGACATGGGCTGGCAGCGGATGCTGTACGACGCCGGGTACGCGGACGTGCACTGGGACGCCTCGCCGACCACACGGCTGATCTTCCTGGAGGAGACCGAGAAGGCCGGGGCGCCCTATGTGGGCGCGGGATTCGTCGGCCTGCTGCATGCCGGGCCCACCATCGCCGCGGAGGGGACCGACGGGCAGCGGGCGCGGTGGCTGGCGCCGATCCTGCGCGGGGAGGAGGTCTGGTGCCAGGGGTTCAGCGAGCCCGACGCCGGGTCCGACCTCGCCGCGCTGCGGACACGCGCGCGCAGGGACGGCGACGACTACGTGGTGAGCGGGTCCAAGATCTGGACCTCGCACGCCGAAGTCGCCGACTGGTGCGAGCTGTTGGTGCGCACCGACCCGGAGGCTCCCAAGCACAAGGGCATCACCTGGCTCGCCATGCCGATGGACGCGCCGGGGATCACCGTACGGCCCTTGAGGACCCTCGCCGGGTCCGCCGAGTTCGCCGAGGTGTTTCTCGACGAGGTACGGGTGCCGGTCGGCAACCGGATCGGGGACGAGAACGACGGCTGGCGCGTGACCATGGTGACGCTGTCCTTCGAGCGCGGCACGGCCTTCGTCGGCGAAGTGGTCGCGTGCAGGCGGGTGTTGCGCGAACTCGCCGGTGAGGCCCGCAAGAACGGGCGGTGGGACGAGCCGGGGCTCAGACGGCGGCTCGGGCGGCTCAACGCCGAGTTCCGGGCGCTGTGGCGGCTCACGCAGTGGAACGTGAGCGAGGCGGAGGCCTCCGGGGGAGTCCCCGGCGTCGGGGGTTCGGTTTTCAAACTGAGGTATTCGCATGCGCGGCAGGAGCTCTACGACGCCGCCGCCGACGTCCTGGGGCCAGACGCCCTCGACCTCGACCGGCCGTGGGTCCTGGACCGGCTGTCCTCGCTGTCGTACACCATCGCCGCCGGCACCTCGCAGATCCAGCAGAACATCGTGGCCGAGCGGATCCTGGGGCTGCCGAAGGGGCGGTGACTGTTCCCGTGCGTTTCCAACTCACCGATGATCAGAAGGCGTTGAGGGACGGCGTACGAGGGCTGCTGGCCCGGCGCTTCGACCGCGAGGCGCTGCGGGCCGCAGTCGATCAGCCCGGCCGCCTGGACCGGGCGCTGTGGCGGGAGCTGGGGGAGGCCGGATTCTTCGCGCTGCGGGTGGCGGAGGACGACGGCGGCGTCGGACTCGGGCTGCCTGAGGCGGTGTTGGCCTTCGAGGAGGCGGGCCGGGTACTGCTGCCGGGCCCTCTGGTGGCCACCCACCTCGCCGCCGGTACGGTCCCCGGGGCGGCTGACGGGTCGGTGGTCGTGGCGGGCGTGGACGGCGGCCTCGTGGAGTGGCTGGACGCCGCCGACGTCGTACGGGGCGACGCGGCGGGGGCGGTGCCGCTGCGGTCGGTCGATCCGCTGACGCCGCTGCATCGTGTGGGCGTGGGCGTGGGCGGGGGAGGCG
>NZ_JABERD010000345.1 GCF_013044505.1 Streptomyces sp. S3(2020)
GTCGAGGCGCGGGGGCGGGCGTACGGGGTCGGGGTGGTCTGGGCTCCCCCGGCCCGTCCGGTGCGGCCCTCGCACGGCATGTGGGTCGATCCCGCGCTGCTGACGCATGTGGCGTCGGTGGTGCGGCGGGCGCTGGCCGAGCGGGAAGGGGATGTGCTGTGCTTCCTGCCGGGCGTGGGCGAGATCGCGCGGGTCGCCGGGCAGCTGGGCGGTCTCGGTGACGTGGACGTGCTCCAGGTGCACGGACGGGCGCCGGCCGCCGTGCAGGACGCGGTGCTGGCGCCCGGCGAGCGGCGCCGGGTGGTGCTGGCGACCTCGGTGGCCGAGTCGTCGCTGACGGTGCCCGGTGTGCGGATCGTCGTCGACTCGGGGCTGACGCGGGAGCCCCGGGTGGACCACGCGCGCGGGCTGAGCGCGCTGACGACGGTCAGGGCCTCCCGCGCGGTGGGGAACCAGCGGCTGGGGCGGGCCGGGCGTGAGGCGCCGGGTGTGGCGTACCGCTGCTGGACGGAGGCGGAGGACGTACGGCTGCCGTCTTTCCCGGCCCCGGAGATCAAGGTGGCCGACCTGACGGCGTTCGCCCTCCAGACGGCCTGCTGGGGCGATCCGGACGCCTCCGGGCTGGCGTTGCTGGATCCGCCGCCCGCCGGGGCGATGGCGGCGGCACGGAGCGTCCTGGCGGCCGTCGGGGCGGTCGACTCCGCCGGGCGGGCCACGGAGCGGGGGGTACGGCTGGCCCGGCTGGGGCTGCATCCCCGGCTCGGGCGGGCCTTGCTGGACGCCGGGCCCTCGCGGGAGGTGGCCGAGGTGGTCGCGCTGCTCAGTGAGGAGCCGCCGCGGGAGTACGGCGACGATCTGGCGGCCGCCGTGCGGGCGGCCCGGCGTGGGGGCGACGCCTATGCGGGGCGCTGGCGGGCGGAGGTGCGACGGCTGCAAGCGCTCACCCCCGAGCCGGCCCGCCCGTCCCCTCTCCCCGAGGACGCCCTGATCGGGCTCGTCGCCGCCCTCGCCTTCCCCGAGCGGGTCGCCAGGGCCGACGGAGGTTCCTATCTCATGGTGTCGGGGACCCGCGCCGAGGTCCGCGAGGGCACCGGTCTGCGCGGGGCGCCCTGGATCGCCGTCGCTGTCGCGGACCGTCCCGTCGGGAAGGGCCACGCACGCGTGCAGCTCGGTGCGGTCGTGGACGAGGAGACCGCGCGGCGGGCGGCGGGCGTGCTGCTCGCCGAGCGGGCCGAGGTCCACTGGGCCGACGGGGACGTCGTGGCGCGGCGGGTGGAGCGGCTGGGGGCCGTGGAGCTGGCCGTGCGCACGCTCAGGGACCCGGACCCCGTTCTCGTACGCGAGGCGCTGCTCGAAGGGCTACGGCAGGAGGGGCTCCGTCTGTTGCGCTGGTCGCCCGACGCCGACGTACTGCGGCAGCGGCTGGCCTTCCTGCGGCTGCATCTCGGGGAGCCGTGGCCGGACGTCTGCGACGAGGCGCTCTACGCGCGCGTGGACGAATGGCTGGAACCGGAGCTCGGTCGTGCCCGGCGGCGGGCCGATCTGGCGCGGATCGACGCCGGAGAGGCGCTGGGCCGGTTGCTGCCCTGGGCCTCGGGGGATGCCGCGCGGCTCGACGAGCTCGCGCCCGAACGGATCACCGTGCCCAGTGGGTCCAGAATCCGGATCGACTACGCGAACCCCGAGCAGCCGGTTCTCGCGGTGAAGTTGCAGGAGATGTTCGGGCTGCACGAGTCGCCCGCGTTGGCCGGGGTTCCGCTGCTCGTCCATCTGCTCTCCCCCGCGGGCCGCCCGGCCGCCGTGACCGCCGATCTCGCGTCGTTCTGGAAGGACGGCTACAAGGGTGTGCGGGCGGAGCTGCGGGGCCGGTATCCGAAGCATCCGTGGCCCGAGGACCCGGCGGATGCCGAGCCGACGCGGTATACGAACGCGCGGCTCAGGCGGTGACCGGTTCGGGTGCGGAGTCCGTGGCGGGTTCCGGGTCGCCCGGGCGGCGGCTGCGGGCCTCCAGGTACAGCGACAGGGCCAGCAGGAGCACGCCCAGGGTCGCGAAGCCCCAGGGGAGGTACGAGGTCATCAGGAGCACCAGGGTGCGGTTGGACCTGACCAGGTCGACGGTGTGCTCGATGTAGTCCTCGCGCATCTTCACGTGGCCGGCGAACGCGGTCACCTTGTCGCGGTCGCCGAGAAGGGTGCCGCCGCGGAGTTCCTCCCGGTGGATCTCCTCGCCGTAGACGGGGGCGCCGGTGACGGGTTCGACCCAGAACTTGCGGACCGTGGTGTACCAGCGGGTCGTGCCGGTCTTGGCGAGCTGTTCGGGGGTGACGCCGGCGATGGGCAGCTTCTTGGGCCACTTCACCTGGGTCCAGGGGATGGTCTGCTCGAAGTAGTAGACCTCCAGGCCGCGGAAGTCCTGGGTGCCCTTGTAGTGGATGGGGGACGAGGTGCGGGTCTGGGCGTCGAAGTACTCGTAGTCCCGCTTCTCCGTCAGGAAGGGCCACTTGAACTCGAGGCCCTCCCGCTTCACCGGGTCACCGTCGACCATCTCGCCCGTGGCGTGGACGGGTTCCTGGGTGTGGGCGTCGAAGATGTACCGCTCGGGGATGTAGGCGACCTGTTGGCCGTCGGGACCCTGGGCGTAGGACAGGCCGTCCCAGACGACGACGTCGCGGCCGAGCGTCTTCTCGATCTTCTCGGAGGCCTCGACGTTGCCTTTGAGGGTCTGCACGATGGTGACCTTGGAGACCTTCTCGACCTGCATCGAGTTGTTCATGAGGGTGGCGTTCCTCGCCTCCAGGACCATGTCCTGGTACTGGCCTGCCGGGATCTTGGCCAGTCTCGGGAAGGCGTACCAGCGCAGCAGCGGGGACAGCGCCGCGAAGAACACGGCGAGGGCGAGCAGGATCAGGCTGGCCTTGCGGCGCATCTCGGCCTCCCTCCCGGGCGGTCACGGGTGTGACGGCACCGTCGTCAGCAGCGGCTTCGGGGACGTCTTGCCGGTCGGCGACCCCATCGCGGTGATCGTGAGGACCAGGGCGAGCGCGACGGCCAGGCCGATCGCGGCGGCGATCAGAGCACGCATGCGGGCCTCCCGACGGACTGGAACTGATAGGTCGTCAGGTCCGGCACGGTAGCAACGGGTGGCCGAGATGAGAACACGTTGCACACGACGACGGCGCCCCTCCTCACGAGGGGCGCCGCCATGGGCGTACGAGAGGAACGAGCCGGTGCCGGCTACGCGCTCGGGCTCGCCGAGGCGCTCGGGCTCGCGGACTCCGTCGACTCGGCCGCCGCGGCCACCGTCAGTTCGACGGTCAGGGTCGCGCCGCCGGAGGTGTTGATGCGGAGCAGGAACGTGCCGGTGGTGTCGTCCGCGTACAGCTTCGGCAGCTTGAGCAGGCCGTCGGCGCCCGTCTCCAGGTCCGTGAGGGTGCGTACGGTCTTGCCGTCCGCGTCCTTGAAGTAGGGGCCCTTGGTGTTCTCGGTCGCGTCCTCGGCGGAGGTGATCAGGGTGGCGGTGGCGGCGACGCCGTCCGCGACGGCTCCGTCGTAGGTCGCCTTCACCTCGACCTGGTCGGCGAACTCGCCGCCGGGGGTGCAGGTCAGCGCGGTGTCGCTGGTGCGGGCCAGGGTGTCCGCGACGCGCTCGGTGACGGTCGCGGTGTAGTCGAGCCCGGTGACCGAGCGGCCCACGACGGTGGCCCGGACGGTGAACTCACCCGTCTTCTCGCCCGCCTTGAGGACGGGCGCCACGGCCACGCCGGAGCTGTTGGTGACCACCGTGGCGACGCTCTCGCCGCCCGTGAAGGCGGTGTCGGTGTCGCCGACGATCGTGAAGCGGACACGGACCTTGCCGACGGCCTTGCCGGCCGAGGTCTCGGCGCGGGTGCTGATCCTCTTGGTGAAGGCGTCGCCCGCCTGCGCGGTGAGCTTGGCGGTGCCCGCGTCCTCCAGGTGGTCCACCGTGTCGGTGGGGGTGGGCGTCGGGGTCGGCGTGCCGGGTGTCGACGGAGTGCTGGGCGTCGACGGGGTGCTCGGGGAGGTGGGCGTGCTCGGCGTGCTCGGGGTACTCGGCGTCGACGGGTCCGTGGGCGACGGCGGGGGGTTCGCGCTGCTGTCGTCGTCGCTGCGGTTGTCGGGGATGCTGCCGGTGCCGTCGGGGATCTCGTGGGTGCCCTTGCGGTAGTACTCCAGCCACGACAGGACCGTGTTCAGGTAGTCCTGCGAGTTGTTGTAGCTGAGGATCGCGCTGTTGAGGTCGGACTGGGTGGACAGGTCCCAGCCGAAACGGCACAGGTAGTGGCCGGCGGCGAGCGCCGCGTCGTAGATGTTGTTGGGGTCCTTCTTGCCGTCGTCGTTGCCGTCGCGGCCGGCCCACTCCCAGGTGGAGGGGATGAACTGCATGGGACCGACGGCCCGGTCGTAGACGCTGTCCCCGTCGTACGCGCCGCCGTCGGTGTCGCTGATGTGCGCGAAGCCGACGCCGTTCAGCTTGGGGCCGAGGATCCTGCCGATGGTGTTGCCGTCCGCGTCGACGCGGCCGCCGCGGGCCTGCCCGGACTCCACCTTGCCGATGGCGGCCAGGAGTTCCCAGGGCAGGTTGCAGCCGGGCTTGGACGACTGGAGCGAGGACGCGGCCTTCTTGTAGGCGTCCAGGACGGTCGCGGGTATGCCGGCCTCGGTCGTGCCGGTGGCGGCTGCGGGGGTGCCGACGGTCGGTGCGGGGCTCGGGCTGTTGAGCGGCGGCAGGTCCGTGTAGTACGGCGAGTTGCCGGTCGCGCCGCTGTCGTCGCCGGTCGCGTCGGGAGAGGGCTGGGCGTCGGCCGCGGTCGATCTGCCGCTGTCGTCGACCGTCACGCCGGGTGCCTGGGACGCCGAGAGTGCCGCGACAGCCGCCGCGGCGACGGTGGTGGCCACCGCTCCCTTGCGCAGCCTCCTGCCGAATTGCGCCGACATAAAGTGAACCCCTCCCGTGGACGCCCGAGCGCCCGTCTCCGTTCGACGTGCTCGCCATGGTGTGACGATCGACCCGTGGTGCGGGTTGCCCTCGTGGAGCTTTTTC
Source organism: Streptomyces sp. S3(2020) (assembly GCF_013044505.1). Taxonomy (GTDB): domain Bacteria; phylum Actinomycetota; class Actinomycetes; order Streptomycetales; family Streptomycetaceae; genus Streptomyces. The sequence continues at coordinate 5,063 of NZ_JABERD010000345.1, forward strand.
CTGCCTGGCTCTTCTGTTCGACCGCGCTCCCCGGCGCGGTGACCCAGGCGACCCTACGACAACTTGCTTTGCGCGGGCACCCTCCCCCATAGCTCTAAACGCATGGGAGGTGCCCCCAGTGCCCGGTTTTCACCAGTTGGCCATACTGGGCCGGTCCGACCACACCGAACCAGGGGGACCTCTTGCCGTTCACGCTGAGCCATGCGGCCGCTGTACTGCCCGCTTTACGCACCGATGGAACCGGCCGGGGCCAGCTGGTGCCGGCGGTGCTGGTGGCGGGTTCCTTCGCTCCCGACATGACCTATTTCGCGGCGAGTGTCCTGTCCGAGGCGATGGAGTTCGGGGCGTTCACCCACTCCTTCGTCGGCGTCTTCACCGTCGACGTGCTCGTCGCGTGGACGCTGGTGGGGCTGTGGCTGCTCATCCGTGAGCCTCTGGTGGCGCTGCTGCCACGCCGTCGGCAGGCGCGGCCGGCGGCCCTGCTGCGCTGCGGGGCGCCACGCGCGCGTGTCCGGCCGTCGCTGGTGGCGCGCTGGTACGTGTCGGCGGCGCTCGGCGCGCTGACGCATGTCGTGTGGGACGCGTTCACCCATCTCGACCGGTGGGGGATGCGGGTGTTCCCCGTCCTGGGCGAGACGATCGCGGGCTCGCCGCTGTACTGGTACCTCCAGTACGGCAGTTCGGCGGTGGCCGCGGTCGTGATCGCGGTGTTCCTGGGATACGCCCTGCGGCGGGTGCGGGGCGCTGCCGCCGAGCCGGTGGGGGTGCCGGTGCTGACCGGCGCGGACCAGTGGTGGGCCGCTGCCGTGATCGGTGGCTGTGCGCTCGTCGGGGCGGTGCAGCGGGCCTCGCGGTGGTGGGACTACTGGGGGTCCACCGCGAAGCCGTGGGAGCTGATCCCGACCCTGTGCTTCGGAGTGGGCGCCGGGCTCGTGCTGGGCGTGCTGGTGTACGCCGTGGGCGTCAGGGTGTGGCGTCCGGTCCCGGCGCCGGTTCCCGGCCGGGAGCTGAGCCGTCGAGGCGGTCGGTGACCGCGGCGGCGGTCGCGATGAACACGGTGACGGTCCGGACCTGGCGGGCGCGGGGCAGTGCCGTGAGGAGCAGCGCGAGATAGCCGCGGGCCTGGTCGGCGGCGAGCCGCCAGTCCCTCCGGGTGAGCTGGTGACGCAGGTCCGCGGCCCTTTTGCGCAGGGCCGTCGCGAGGTCGGGCGGGATGCGGGCGGTACTGGCCGTTGCCGCGAAGAGCGGGACCGACGGTGGTGGGGTGGACGCGGTCGCATCGGTGGTCGCCTGCGCCGGAGCCGTGTGGCGATGGAGCGTGCGTATGCCCATGTCCGCATCCTTACGGGCGGGGGGATGCCGGGCGTGCTGTCGGGGACCACGCGGGTGACGGGGGCCTGGGTGGGCT
>NZ_JABERD010000346.1 GCF_013044505.1 Streptomyces sp. S3(2020)
GGGGTGGAGCGGGCCGGGATGCAGCGGCCTGGCGCACAGCCGCCGGTGGTGGTCGTCGGGGTGGCGGGCGGCTGGGTGGCGGCTTCGGCGGGGCTGCGGCACGCCGCGGAGACGGCGACCGCCGCGCAGGGGCTGTCGGACCGGCCCTGGTACGACGCCCGCCGCCTCGACATCGACCTGCTGCTGTGGCGGCTGCGCGACCATCCGGACCTCGCGGCCTTCGTCGACCGTGCGATCGGCCCGGTCCGCGACCACGACCACCGCTCCAAGCCGCCGCTACTGCCCACCCTGGAGACGTATCTCGCGCACGCGGGCCGCAAGGCGGAGACGGCACGCGAACTGCACCTGAACCGGCAGACGCTCTACAACCGCCTCGCCCGCATCGGCGAGTTGCTGGGCACCGACCTCGACGACCCGCAGACGGTACTGGCGTTGAGCCTGGCCCTGAGAGCCCGCAGGCACGTCTCCTAGATGAGGGGTCGCGGCTGCGTCAACTCGTCGTAGACGCTGAGCACCTGGGCGACGGTCTCGTCCTCGGACGGCCAGGTGGCGGCCTGCCGTACGCCCTTCGCCCGCAGCTCCTCGCACCGCTCGGGATCACCGAGAAGGCGTACGACGCTCTCGGCGAGGGCCTCCGCGTCGCCGTACGGCACGAGTTCGGCGGCGTCGCCCACGAGCTCGGGCATGCTGCCGACCTCGGTCGCGACGAGCGGCACGCGCGCGTGGAGGGCCTCCTGGGCGAGGACGGAACGGGACTCCCAACTGCTCGACAGCAGCGCGAGATCGGCGGCCGCGAGCAGTTCGGTCACGTCGTCGCGTCGGCCGATGAGCCGCACCGGCAGCCCCTCGTCCTCGATCCGGCGCTGCAACTCCGTACGCAGCGGGCCCTCCCCCGCGATCACGACGAGCGGCACGGGGTCGAGCCCCCGCCACGCGCGCGAGGCGTCCAGCAGGGTGTCGTAGCCCCGATGGCTGTCGAGGGAGCCGACGGCCATCAGCAACGGGCGTCCGGTGGCGCCGAGTTCGGCCCGCACCTTGGGCCGCAGCCGGTCGGGGTCCTCCAGCCGCACGGCCTTGCGGATGCCGGGCAGTGCGACCGCGGCGAGCCGCGCGTCCCGCGCGCCCGTCGCCCGGGCCCGGTCGACCAGCGCCGAACTGGCCCCGAGGACCACGGAGGCCGCCTTCACGACCCGCCGCTCCAGCAGTCGCACCAGATGGGCCCGCGCGCCCTCGGCATGGGCCCGGTCGTGCCAGGTGACGACTAGCGGAGTCCGCCGTCCGCTGAGCGCGAGCACCGCACGGAACGAGGCGTGCAGCCCGTGCGCGTGGACGAGGTCGGCGTCCGCGCAGGCGGCCCGCAACGCGGCGACGGCCCCCGGGTCGCTGCTGCGCGGCACGTGCACATGTTCGGCGCCGGCACCGCTGAAGTCATAGGTGCGATCGGCGTCGACCGGGGCGCACACGGTCACCCGCACGCCCCTCGCGACCAGCCCGGAGGCCAGGGACCGCACATGCGCGCTGCTGCGGGCGTTGCCGCCGCCGAGCACCTGAACGGTGCGCAGCGGCGACTGGCCGTGCGGTGAGTGGCTGCTCACGGGGGTCACGTGGCCGGGGCTCCTGGTTCGGGTCGGGCGGTCACGAGGAAACGTACAGAAGGTGTCGAGCGGAGGGGTGTACCGCGCGCTTCCTACGCGTACTGCGTTCTAGGCCAAGGATGCCAGCACGTACGGGTGTTCCGGGAACGCCGGGGGTGTGGGGGTTCCGGGAGGAGAGGGGGCGGGTCACTCACACGGGTGAGAAACGGGGCGCGTTCGGAGCGAACGGGGTCGTTCGGAGCCACTGGAGTCACCGGGAGCGTACGGGGCTCACTCGGGGAGCCCGAGCGGCAACGACCGCGCGACCTCGCTGACCGTGTCCCCGTACAGGGCCGCGGCGACGACGGCGGCGGCATGGGCGACCAGACCCGCTCGCCCGTTGCCCGCCACGACCGCGACGCCCAGAGCCGCGCCCAGCGCGTGCGCCCCCGTGTCGCCGATCATCACGCGCTCACCGAGATCGTCGGGCAGCACCGCGGCGGCGGCACCCACCGTCGCGGCGGCCAACGCTCCCCCGGCCCCCTTCCGCACCATGCCCGGCACCCCGAGGGCGACGACGGAACCGGCCGCCCGACCCGGCCGCACGTCCACCAGGTTGACGAAGTGCGCGGCCCCGGCGATGACCACCCCCGCCAGCACCTTGTCGACGACCCGCTCCTTGAGGAACGCCCCCGCGACGAGCCCGGCGGCCGAGATGCCGAACAACTTGACGGCGCCGCTGGTGACTTCGCCATCGCGGAGGGCGGAGAGATGCGCGCGGAAGCCGCGGCGCGGGTCACCGGCGCCGACGACGTCGTCGTACGCCCCGCAGACCCCGGCGGCTGCCACGGCGAGCCCGGCGGCCGGGTGGACGCGGGCGGCGACGAGCGCGGTGCCCGCCGCGCAGGCGGGTCCGGCGTACAACTCGACGGTGCGCCCGGCGTAGTTCCTCCGCTCCCAGCGGTCACGCCCGCCAGGAGCCTCGGTCCGCAGGGCGTCGGCGGCGACGCGGGTCAGCGCGGCGGCGAGGCCGAGGGAGACAGAGCGGCTGATCATCGGGCCAGCCTATTCCGCACGCACCCCCGGCAAGCCCTACGCGTCCGCCCGAGCCGCCTCCAGCAGCTCCTCCGCATGCGCCCGCGCGGTCTCCGAGTCCTCCTGGCCGGCGAGCATCCGGGACAACTCCCGTACCCGCTCCTCGCCTTCGAGGATCTTCACGCCGGAGCGTGTGACGGACCCGTCGTTGGTCTTCTCGACCAGCAACTGCCGGTCGGCGAACGCGGCCACCTGCGGCAGATGCGTCACGACCACGACCTGCGCGGACTTCGCCAGCTTGGCGAGCCGTCGCCCGATCTCGACCGCGGCCTTGCCACCGACGCCGGCGTCGACCTCGTCGAAGAGATAGGTCGGCACCGGGTCCGTCCCCGCGAACACGACCTCGACGGCCAGCATCACGCGGGAGAGCTCACCGCCGGACGCCCCCTTGGCGATGGGCCGCGGCGGCGCCCCGGGGTGCGGGGCGAGCAGCAGCTCGACCTCGTCGGCGCCGGACGGCCCGTACGCGACGGCTCGCCCGCCGACCTCGACGCCCTCGGCGTCCTCGGTCTGCCGGATGTCGAAGGACACGCGCGCGTGCGGCATCGCGAGGGAGGCCAGCTCCGCGGTCACCGCGGCGGCGAACCGTGAGGCCGCCTCCACCCGCGCGTCCGTCAACGCCTGTGCCAGCCCGCCCAGTTCGGCCCGCAGCGCGTCCCGCTCGGCGGTCAGCTCGTCGATCCGCTCGTCGTCGCCGTCGAGTTCGGTGAGCCGCGCGGCCCCCTGCTCGGCCCAGGCCAGCACGGCGGCGACATCCTCGCCGTACTTCCGCGTGAGTGCCGTGAGGGCCGCCCGCCGCTCCTCGACGGCCGCCAGCCGCAACGGATCGGCGTCGAGATCGTCGGCGTAGCCCGCCAGCTCCCCCGCCACATCGCCCAGCAGGATCCCGATCTCCCCGATCCGGTCGGCGAGCGCGGCCAGCGCCGGGTCGTGCGACCGTACGGCCTCCAGGGCCCGCTGGGCGCCCGCGACGAGCGTGGCGGCGTCGATGCCCTCGGGGTCCTCGGGGTTGCCCGCGAGAGCGGCGTGCGCGACCGTGGCGGCGGACGACAGTGCCTCCGCGTGCCCGAGCCGCTCGGCCTCCTCGGCCAGTTCGACGTCCTCCCCGGGGCGCGGCTCGACGCCGGCGATCTCGTCGAGGCCGTAGCGCAGCATGTCGGCCTCCTGGGCCCGCTCACGCGCACGTGTGGTGATCTCGTCGAGCTCCACGGCGACGGCCCGCAGCCGCCGGTAGGCCTCGGTGTACTTGGCCAGCGGCACGGCGACGGCGTCCCCGGCGTACCGGTCGAGCGCCTGCCGCTGGCGCGACAGCTTCAGCAGCCCCTGCTGATCGGTCTGCCCGTGCACCGCCACCAGCTCGTCGGCCAGCTCGGCCAGCACCCCGACGGGCACGCTCCGCCCGCCCACATGGGCCCGGGACCGCCCCTCGGCGGAAACGGTACGGCTGATGAGCAGCGCACCGTCGTCGAGCTCGGCCCCGGCCTCCTCGGCGCGCAGGACGACCGCCGCGCCCGCGGGAACGCTGATCCGACCCTCCACGACCGCTTTCTCGGCCCCGATCCGCACGAGCGCCGGGTCCGCCCGCCCACCGAGCAGCAGCCCCAGGCTGGTGACCACCATGGTCTTGCCCGCACCCGTCTCACCCGTGACAGCGGTGAACCCGGGCGACAGCTCGACGACCGCGTCGTCGATGACTCCGAGGGACCGTATCCGCATCTCTTCCAGCACGGTGAAGACCTTACGAGGTAAGGGCAGCCAAGTGCGAGGCACCCTGTCACCCGGGGGAGTGGACCGCCTAGTGCGGCGCCCCCCGCCACCCGGACACGGGCAACGCGAACTTCGCCACCAGCCGGTCGGTGAAGGACGCGTGGTGCAGCCGGGCCAACCGCACCGGGACAGCCCCCCGCCGCACCTCGACCCTGGCCCCCGGCGGCAGCTCGAACGTCCGCCGCCCGTCGCACCACAGCACACCCGGCGGGATATGCGGCAACAACTCCACGGCCAGCACGGAGTTCGGCGAGGTCACCAACGGCTTGGCGAACAGCGCGTGCGCCGAGATCGGCACCATCAGCAACGCCTCGACCTCGGGCCACACCACGGGCCCACCCGCGGAGAACGCGTAGGCCGTGGACCCGGTGGGCGTGGACAGCACGATCCCGTCGCACCCGAAGCCCGTCACCGGCCGCCCGTCGATCTCCAGCACGACCTCGAGCAGCTTCTCCGCACCGGCCTTCTGCACGGCAGCCTCGTTCAGGGCCCAGTCCGTGTGGACGATGTCCCCGTTGCGGTGCACGACGACATCGACGGTCATCCGCTCCTCGACCTCGTACGCCTTGGTCACCACCCGGTCCACGACCTTGTCGAGGTCGTCCCGCTCGGCCTCCGCGAGGAACCCGACACTGCCCAGGTTGACGCCGAGCATCGGCACCCCGGACGCCCGGGCGAACTCGGCGCCCCGCAGCAACGTCCCGTCACCCCCGAGCACGATGAGCAGCTCGCACCCCTCCAGGCACTGGGGAGTCGCCTCCTTGACGAGCTCCACCTCGGGAGGCAACGGCAGGTCCGCGGCCTCGTACTCCAGGACGCGCACGCCGATGTCCGACCGCAGCAGCCCCTTCACCACGAGCTCGGCACTGCGGATGGCGGCGGGCCGCCCCGTGTGGGCGAGCAGGAAAACAGTACGAGCTCGGTCAGGTGTCAACGAGGCCCCTCCGCCACCGCACGGTCAACATCGGCCGGGTCCAGGACGGGCGCCCCGGCACGCAGCCACAGAAAGTATTCGACATTTCCCGAGGGCCCGGGCAACGGACTGGCCGTGACGCCCTTCACCCCGAGCCCGAGATCCCACGCCTTCTCGGCCACTCCCCGCACGGCCTCCGCCCGCAGCTGCGGACTCCGTACGACTCCCCCACTGCCCAGTCGTTCCTTCCCCACCTCGAACTGCGGCTTCACCATCATCACCAGATCGGCGTCCGGCTTCACGCACCGCGCCAGGGCGGGCAGCACCAGCCCGAGAGGGATGAAGGACAGATCCCCCACGACAAGATCCACAGGCTCCCCATCGATCGCTTCAAGCGTCAACTCGCGTACGTTCGTACGGTCCTTGACGGTGACGCGTTCATCGCTCTGGAGAGTCCACGCGAGTTGCCCGTACCCGACGTCGACGGCGACGACGTGCGCGGCCCCCGACCGCAGCAGCACATCGGTGAACCCGCCGGTGGACGCGCCGGCGTCCAGCGCCCGCCGGCCCTCGACGACGAGCCCCCGCGGCACGAACGCCTGCAACGCGCCCGCGAGCTTGTGCCCACCCCGGGACACGTAGTCGGGATCGCCGTCGTCGTCCGTGACGACGATCGCCGCCGCGGTCTCCACCTGCGTGGCGGGCTTGGTCGCGACGGTCTTGCCGACGGTGACCCGCCCGGCGGCGATCAGCTGGCTGGCGTGCTCGCGCGAGCGCGCGAGCTTCCGGCGTACCAGCTCCGCGTCGAGACGACGGCGTGCGACTCCTGCCACGTTCGGTTCAGCTCCTGTGTTGTCCGTACGACGGTGAGGGCGCCGGAGGTCCCGGGCGGGCGTCGAGCGCGGTGAGCGCGTCGCGCAGCCCCCGGTGTACATCCTCGTACACCTCGACATGTCCGTCCGTGGCGAGGTGGTCGGCGTCGGTGAGGCGCTCTATCTGCGCGTCGACGTCGGCGTTGCCGGTGGGGGTGCGGGGCACGTTCTGTCTCTTATACTCCTCT
>NZ_JABERD010000347.1 GCF_013044505.1 Streptomyces sp. S3(2020)
GGCGGGCGTGGCGGTGAGCGGGGTCCGGGTCCGCGGGGGCGTGACCATGGGCGTGTGTCGGGGGGCGGCCCCTCCCGGCTGCCCGAGGAGCTGCGGGCGCTGGGCAGGTCGCTGGACGCACCCGGGGCCGACGAGGCCGGCGGGTCCGTCGGCTCCGAGACCATGGTCGAGCGGGTGCTCGGGCAGATACTCGCCGACCATGTGCCGGTCCCGGTGGCCGAGCCGCCACGCGCCCGTGAGCGGCTGGCCGCGGCGCGGCGCTGGACGCGGATGCGGTGGCGCTCCCTGACCACCGTGCTGTGCGGACTGCTGACGGTGCTGGCGCTCACACCTCCGGTGCGGGCCGCGGTCTACGACTGGTTCGACTTCGGCGGGGTGGGGGTGCGGTACGACCCGTCGGCGACGCCCTCGCCCGGCGCCGAGGTGCCCGGCTGCGGGCACTCGGTGTCCCTCGCTCAGGCCGAGCGGCGGGCCGGGTTCGCGCCGCTCGTTCCGGACGCGCTCGGCAGCCCGGACGCGGTGGCGGTGACCGGAGCGGCCCGGGGGCGGACCCTGGTCACTCTGTGCTGGCGTGAGCGGGGGAAGACGATCCGGCTGGACCAGTTCGCGGCCGGCCTGGACATCGCCTTCACGAAGACCGTGCGCGAGCAGCCGGAATGGATCTCCCTGGGCGAGGACCCCGCGGAGGTCGGCACGGCGAACGACACGGCCCTGTGGTTTCCGCGTCCCCACCTGCTGAGCTTCTGGCTGGTGGACCCGGACGGGGAGCGCTACACCCACAGGGCGCGGACCGCCGGGCCGACCCTGCTGTGGAGCCGTGCGGTGGGCACCGAGGACGTGACGCTGCGGTTGGAGGGCGTGGCGTCGAAGGAGCGGGCGGTGGAGATCGCGAAGGCGCTGGAGAAGTCGTCGGCGAGGGCCCCGAAATAGTGCGGGCGGGGTGGGAACCCCGGCGGGCCGGGCGGTGTACCAGAAGTGACACACGGCTCGCGGAGACGGGGGCGGGCCGTACGGCATCGGCTGGTTGGGGGTTCTGATGCACAGGCAGATGAGCGGCTGGCGGGGTGCGGGGCGTCGACTGGCCGCGCTGGCAGGGGTGTTGGCGGCCGCGCTCGGGCTGGCCCTGTGGGGTGCGGGGTCCGCTTCGGCGGGCGGTCCGACCAGCGTGCTGATCGTCTCGCCGGAGAGCACGGAGACGGCCTCGCTCTACCACTCCGACGAGGAGTACGGCGAGTTGCAGCGGCTCCTCGGCGAACCGGGCGGGGGCTCGGCGGACAAGCCACCCGAGGCCGATCTGATCACCGGCCCACAGATCAACGTGACCTGGATGCTGCACGACGTGACGCCGTGGCGGGTCGACCGGGTCTATCCGGCGGCGGACTCCACAGCGGTCTGGATACACACGGCGGCGAACCTGGACGCGTCGGCGAACGGCACCTGGCACCGCGCCGAACAGCCGGCCGTCCTCCGCGGCCTCCTGGGGGACTTGGGCGTGATGGGCGAGGCCTCCGACGGTGACTACTCGGTGGAGTACCCACCGCCCTGGGACATGTACGGCAAGGACACGGAGAAGGCGGAGACAGAGGGGGAGGCGGGGGCGGGGGCTGCCGAGCCGACGGCCGCGGCGGCCCCGGCCCAGCGGCCCGGCCCGGGTGACGGCGCCGACTGGTGGTGGGCGCTGCCGGGCCTCGCGGCCGGGGCGGTGCTGGCACTGGTGCTGCGGCCCTTCGCCACCCGGCTGCCGGAGGTGCCGGCGCTGCGGAGGTGGAGGGTGCGGGAGCCGGGGCCTCGGCAGGAACTGAGGGATGTATGAGGCTTGTACGAGGGCTTGCTTCCGGCGCGCCGGGGGCTGGCCGGTCGTCGGGTTCGGGGCCGAGGTCGGCGGGACGCCGCTGATACGCCGTGCGGCGGACCGGCAGGGAGCCGGACCGCCGCGGGAGGAGTCAGGTCAGGAACTCATCGGCCTGTGAGAGTCGCCGGTCTTTGACAACTCAAGAGAGCGTTGGTCAGCCGAGGTCGATCTCGGGGTACAGCGGGAAGCCGGCCACGAGGTCGGTGGCGCGGTGGGAGATCTCGTCCGCGACCTTGGCGTCCAGGACGTGGGAGGCCTTGGAGGGGGCGCCCGACTTGGTGGTGCCCGGCTCGGCGGTGGTGAGGACCCGGTCGATGAGGCCGGCGACCTCGTCCATCTCGGCGGTGCCCAGGCCACGGGTGGTGAGGGCGGGGGTGCCGATGCGGATGCCGGAGGTGTACCAGGCGCCGTTGGGGTCGGCCGGGATCGCGTTGCGGTTGGTGACGATGCCGGAGTCGAGGAGCGCGGACTCGGCCTGGCGGCCGGTGAGTCCGTAGGAGGAGGCGACGTCGATCAGGTTGAGGTGGTTGTCGGTGCCGCCGGTGACGAGGGTGGCGCCCCGGCGCACCAGACCCTCGGCGAGGGCACGGGAGTTGTCGACGATGCGCTGGGCGTAGTCCTGGAAGGAGGGCTGACGGGCCTCGGCCAGTGCCACCGCCTTCGCGGCCATGACGTGCGGAAGCGGGCCGCCGAGGACCATCGGGCAGCCGCGGTCGACCTGGTCCTTGAGGGAGTCGTCGCACAGGACCATGCCGCCGCGCGGGCCGCGCAGCGACTTGTGCGTGGTGGTGGTGACGATCTGGGCGTGCGGGACCGGGTCGAAGTCGCCGGTCAGTACCTTGCCCGCCACCAGGCCGGCGAAGTGCGCCATGTCCACCATCAGGGTCGCCCCGACCTCGTCGGCGATCTCGCGCATGATGCGGAAGTTCACCAGCCGGGGGTAGGCGGAGTAGCCGGCGACGATGATGAGCGGCTTGAACTCACGGGCGGACACCCGCAGCGCCTCGTAGTCGATCAGCCCGGTGGCCGGGTCCGTGCCGTAGGAGCGCTGGTCGAACATCTTGCCGGAGATGTTGGGGCGGAAGCCGTGGGTGAGGTGGCCGCCGGCGTCCAGGGACATGCCGAGCATGCGCTGGTTGCCGAAGGCCTGACGGAGTTCTGCCCAGTCGGCGTCGGTGAGGTCGTTGACCTGGCGGGCGCCGGTCTTCTCCAGGAAGGGGACCTCGACCCGGGCGGCGAGGACGGACCAGAAGGCGACGAGGTTGGCGTCGATGCCGGAGTGCGGCTGGACGTAGGCGTGGCGGGCGCCGAAGAGCTCCCTGGCGTGCTCGGCGGCGAGCGACTCCACGGTGTCGACGTTGCGGCAGCCGGCGTAGAAGCGGCGGCCGATGGTGCCCTCGGCGTACTTGTCGCTGAACCAGTTGCCCATCGCGAGGAGGGTGGCCGGGGAGGCGTAGTTCTCGGAGGCGATCAGCTTGAGCATCTCGCGCTGATCGTGGACCTCCTGGCCGATGGCGTCGGCGACGCGCGGCTCGACGGCGCGGATCACGTCGAGGGCGGCGCGGAAGGCGGTGGACTCGGTGGAGAGGGGCTGCTGCTGCGACATGTGCGGCCTCCGGATGGCGTGGCGGTTGCGGTCACGATTCACGGTTCGGCCCAGGCGCACGGCACTCGGTCACTCACAGGCCGCTCCCCGATGGTCCGTCCCATCCCAGCGCGCCAGTCACGGCCCGCCGGTCAGCCTACCGGGCAGCCCGGGCGGGAGAGGCCCCGCGTCCACCATGCGAGCGAGTAATCACCCTGCTCCGGGCCTGGTCCCGGCGACAGCCGGCAGGGGTGGCCCTGCACGGCAGACGGGGGCGGCCGTGTGCGGCAGGCGGGGTCAGGACGGTTTGCGGCCCCAGGCGAGGACCATGAAGTTGGGGATGTAGGTGGTCCCCTGGAGCTTCGTCAGGGTGATCACCTCCTCGATGTCGGCGTCGCTCACCTCGCCCGTCTCCAGGAGCCGTGGCCGCAGGGATCGCAGGGTCAGGGGGAAGAAGGCCGCGGAGCCGCCGGTCAGGACCGGGGCGTAGACCTCCGCACCGATGTCGGTCAGCCCGGCGTCCGCCAGTGCCTGCGGCAGGCGGCGGCCGGTTCCGGGGTCCACCCCCGCGGCGCCGAAGGCCGTCCGCAGCGCGCGGCCGAGGCGCTCGGCGACCTCCATGTACACGGGCGGGTAGTAGCGGGCGGCGGCCGGGTACATCGGTCCGTCGATGTCGAAGTCCTCCACGACCACCCAGCCGCCGGGTCGGGTCGCGGCCGCCATGCGCCGCAGCGCCTCGTCGCGGTCGGAGAGGTGTTCCACCACGGCCCGCGCGTGCACGAGGTCGAAGGGGTCGTCGGGGAGCGGGTCGGCGAGGATGTCGTGCCGGCGCACCTCCAGGTTGGACAGTGCGTGGGCCGCGGCGAAGCGCGTGTCGAGGTCGACGGCGAGCACCCGCCCTGCGGCGCCGACCTGCCGGGCCAGCCAGCGGGCGATGCTGCCGGCGCCGCAGCCCACCTCCAGGCATCGCCGGCCCTCGGCGACGCCCAGTTCGGTCAGCCGGTGCCGGCTCTGGCCGTCGTAGATCTCCTCCAGCGCGCTGAGCCGGCTGTGCTCGCGCTCCCAGGACGGGTCGAAGACGTATCCGTTCTCCACCGTGGCCGTGTCGCTCACCGATCGCCCCTCTTCCGTTCGTGACGGGCCGATCATTGTGTCGCGTCAGAGGATCACGTGGGGCAGGAAGCGTGCGTATTCGTCAGTCACCGGTCCGGACGACTCGCGGATGCCGAGGCCCGCGGACTCGTCCTCGACGACCCAGGCGCCGAGGACGACGCGGTTGCCGTCGAAGTCGGGCAGGAAGGCCAACTCCTGGTAGCAGCAGGGTTCTTCGCGCGGGACGGGTGCGGCGCCGGGTTCGTGGATCGTCACGCCGGCGCCCTCGCGGCCCAGCAGCGGCTTGGCGACGTACCCCTTCGAATCGGCCAACTCCCGTGGCCCGTCCAGGTATGCGGGGAGGAGGTTGGGGTGGTCCGGGTACAGCTCCCAGAGGATCGCCAGGAGCGCCTTGTTGCTCAGCAGCATCTTCCAGGCGGGCTCGATCCACAGGGTGCTGCCTGTGCCGCCGCCGTTGTCGAGGGTGTCGAGGACGTGTTCGGCGAAGCGGTCGGTGGTCAGCCACTCCCAGGGGTAGAGCTTGAAGCAGCTGCGGATGAAGCGGAGTTGCCTGTCGACGAAGCGGCTGGACAGTGGGTCCCAGCCGATCTCCTCCATGGAGATCCAGGCGGTGTCCAGGCCGGCCTGCTCGGCGGTCTCCTGGAGGTAGGCGACCGTCATGAGGTCCTCGCCGAGTTCGTCGGCGGAGGAGTACGCGAAGTACAGGGGGCTGCCGGGCGGGAGCAGCGCGGCCTGCTTCTTCCAGGCGGCGACGAGGCGCTCGTGGAGGGAGTTCCACTGGTCGGCGCCGGGGAAGCGCTCCTCCATCCAGAACCACTGGGGTGAGGCGGCCTCGACGAGGGAGGTGGGTGTGTCGGCGTTGTACTCCAGGAGCTTGGCCGGGCCGGTGCCGTCGTAGCGGAGGTCGAAGCGGCCGTAGACGGAGGGGAGTTCGGCGCGGCGGCGCCAGGCCTCGGCGACCGCGTCCGCGACGCGCGGGTCGGTGATGCCGAGGTCGGCGAAGCGGCCGGCTGTGACGATGTGGTCCGCCGCCCGCAGGCACATGCGGTGGAGTTCCTCGACGACCTCTTCCAGTGCCTCGACCTCGTCGAGGGAGAAGACGTAGTAGGCGCTCTCGTCCCAGTACGGGCGCAGCGAGTCGTCGGGGTGGCGGGTGAGGGGGTAGATGAGCCCCTGCTCCTCGACGGTCTGCTGCCAGCCGGGGCGGGGTTCGGTGGTGCGGCGTTCCATGGTGTCCGTCTGCTCGTCGTCCTGCGTCCGCTCAGCCGCCGCTGCTGCTGCCGCCGCTGGAGCAGCCGAAGCCTCCGCGGTCCACGGCCTCGCTCTTGCTGAAGGTGCCGTAGTCGGCGTAGCCGGAGCTGACGTCGGCGTCGTAGTACCAGGCGGCGTCGGCGGTGCCGGTCTTCTTCTTGCCGCTCTTGCCGTACGAGGAGGAGCCGGAGCTGCCTGAGCTGGAGGTGCCGGAGCTGCAGTTCTTGTCGGCGACGACCTTGTAGCCCTCGTAGGTGTAGCTGTCGCGGTCGACGCAGCGGCGGTCGGGGTCCGAGCCGCAGGAGGTGAGTGCCGCCGCGACGACTCCCATGCCGCCGAGCACGACCGTGCTCGAGCGCAACCGGCGCCGTGTTTCCGCCATTTTCGCGTCTCCCCGTTGTTCGTCTGTTCGTCTCTGGGTTGTCCGGCGGTCAGCCTAGAGATCGGTAATAAGCGTCACGCAGGCGCCCCGCCCGTCACACCCCCTCCCCTACAGTCACTTTGTGCTCTTTGGGATGGTGTGTGCGCTCGGTGCGGCGGTCTGTTTCGGTACCGCGACGGTGTTGCAGGC
>NZ_JABERD010000348.1 GCF_013044505.1 Streptomyces sp. S3(2020)
CCCCCATCTCGCCCTACCGTCGACTCATGCGACCGAGCGGACGGAGCAACCCCCCACCCCCGGCCGGCGACCGCCACTGGCGCGGCACCGTCCGACTGGCGGCCGGCCTCGCCCTCACCTTCGCCGCCCTGACCCTGTTCGTCGACTGGGACATGGGCACCCTGACCCTCACCCGCGCCCTGCTCTGGCTCACCCTGGCCGCCACGGTCTTCGCGGTCCTCTTCCCCCAACGCATCACCGCAGGACCGGGCTGGCTGGACGTACAGGGCCTCGCGGGCCACCACCGGGTCCACACGGACGCCCTGGTGTCAGTGCAGCTCTACGGCCAGATCTCCGCGCACCTGATCCTCCGCGACACCCACGGCAACCGCCTGGAACTCGACCCCCGCGTCCTGACCGCCAACCCCTTCCTCTGGCACGAACTGGACGCAGGCGTACGCCACTCCCTCGAACACGGCACCCTGCGCCAGAGCACGGACGCCCTACGCCACCTCGGCCAGGAGATCGACGACGAGACCGCCCTGTCGGTACTCAGAGCGTCCGGGATCTCCTGAGGAACCCCCGCCGCCCCCGGGCCACGACCTTGCCGTACCTCAGCCGCCCGCCGATCTCCACCCGCAGCACGACAGCCGTGCCCGCGTCACCGGCAGGCCGCGTCTTCACCTGGGCGTACTCGACGACGAGCGAGTCGGTCTCCACCACGACACCGGGCCGCGTCACCAGCCGCAGCGTCCCGCCCCGCATGTCGAGGTCGACGTACAGCGTGTCGTACGTGATCACCGCGTCGGTGAAGTCGAGCGTCACATCACCCCAGGAGGACTCGACCTCCAGCCGCCGGGGCACCGCCCACCCGTCGCCCCGCACGGCCGACCCGCCCTGCTGCTCGATCCGGACGACGTCCTTGACCTCGCCGGCCACGTCCGCGGGAAGATCTGCCGTCAGCCCGGCCAGCTCCCCCAGCGTGCGGGCGGACAGAGCGGACTCCAGTCGCTCGTCGAGTTCCTCGGCCGTCAACCGCCCGTCCCCCGCCGCGACGCGCAGTACGTCCACGACCCGGTCCCGGTCCGCATGCGAGGCCCGCAGCCCGACCGGTGCGTCCCCGCCACCCCGCGCCAACTCACCCGACATGCCTCACTCCGATCCCCGGCGACCGACTAAAGCTATATCGCGTTATACCCAACGCTCAACCCCACACCCTCCGTTCCCCGTTGATACCCCTATCGTGATCCGCATGCAGTCGTACACGATCGGCCAGGCAGCCCGGCTCCTGGGCGTCAGCCCCGACACCGCACGCCGCTGGGCGGACGCGGGCCGGATGGCGACCCACCGCGACGAGGGCGGGCGCCGGCTCATCGACGGCCAGGACCTGGCCGCGTTCTCCGTCGAGCTGGCCAGGGGCGACACCGCCGACGAGGAGCCGTCGTACACCTCGGTCCGCAACGCCTTCCCCGGCATCGTCACCGCGATCAAGCTCGGTGACGTGGCCGCCCAGGTCGAGATCCAGGCCGGCCCGCACCGCCTGGTCTCCCTGCTGACCCGCGAGGCCGTCGAGGAACTGGGCCTGGAGGTCGGCATGGAGGCCACGGCCCGCGTGAAGTCGACGAACGTACACATCGACCGCACCTGAGACCCACCGACCCCGGCACACGGCACACGGGCCACAGCGAAGGCGGCGCAAACACCCGCATACCCGGCACAAGACGTGAACGCCCTTAAGTTGATGCCATGACTCTGAGCATCCGCAACCAACTCCCCGGCACCGTCACCGAGGTCACCCCCGGCGAGGTGATGGCCACGGTCAAGGTCCGCCTCTCCGGCGGCCAGAACCTCACCGCCGCGATCACCAAAGAGGCGGCCGAGGACCTGGCCCTCACGGCGGGCTCCGCCGTACGCGCCCTCGTGAAGTCGACGGAGATCTCCCTGGCCACGGGCCGCGTCGAGGGCCTCTCGATCCGCAACCGGCTCCCCGGCACGGTCACCGGCGTCACCACCGGCCCCGCCATGGCAGCCGTCAAGGTGACGGTCGACGGCACCGAACTGACCGCCGCCATCACCAAGGACGCCGCCGAGGACCTGGCCCTCACCGCCGGCACCCCCGTCGTAGCCCTGATCAAGTCGACCGAGGTCTCCCTCGCGACCGAGTGACCCACGCGGGCACAGCGCACACGGCCGGTACAAAAAGATGGGCCCCGCCGGAAGCGGGGCCCATCTCGACAACCGGCTCAGTCCTCGTAGGCGTCCAGCGGCGGGCAGGAGCACACCAGGTTCCGGTCACCGAAGGCCTGGTCGATCCGGCGCACCGGCGGCCAGTACTTGTCCGCGACCGACACCCCGGCCGGGAACACGGCCTCCTCGCGCGTGTACGCGTGCTCCCACTCCCCGCCGAGCGCGCGGGCGGTGTGCGGCGCGTTCCGCAGCGGGTTGTCGTCCGCGGGCCACGCGCCGGCGCCGACCTTCTCGATCTCCGCGCGAATCGCGATCATCGCGTCACAGAACCGGTCGAGCTCGATCAGGTCCTCGGACTCGGTCGGCTCGATCATCAGCGTCCCCGCGACCGGGAACGACATCGTCGGCGCGTGGAACCCGTAGTCGATGAGCCGCTTGGCAACGTCGTCGACGCTCACCCCGGTCGCCTTGGTCAGCGGCCGCAGATCGATGATGCACTCGTGCGCGACCAGCCCGCCGGGGCCGGTGTAGAGCACGGGGTAGTGCGGCTCCAGCCGCTTGGCGATGTAGTTGGCGCCCAGGACCGCCACCTGCGTGGCGCGCTTGAGCCCTTCACCGCCCATGAGCCGGACGTACGTCCATGAGATCGGCAGGATCCCCGCGGAGCCCCACGGCGCGGCCGAGATCGGCCCGACACCCGTCTCCGGCCCGGCCTCGGGCTGCAACGGGTGGTTGGGCAGATACGGCGCGAGGTGCGCGCGCACACCGACCGGCCCGACGCCCGGACCGCCACCGCCGTGCGGGATGCAGAAGGTCTTGTGCAGGTTCAGGTGCGAGACGTCCCCGCCGAAGTGGCCCGGCTTGGCAAGCCCCACCAGGGCGTTGAGGTTGGCGCCGTCGACGTAGACCTGCCCGCCGGCCTCGTGCACCTGCGCACAGATGTCGGCGACATGCTCCTCGAACACACCGTGCGTCGACGGGTACGTGATCATCAGCACCGACAGCTCGTCGCGGTACTGCTCGATCTTCGCCCGCAGATCCTCGACGTCGATCTCGCCGTCCTCGGCGGTCTTCACGACGACGACCTTCATCCCGGCCATGACCGCGCTGGCGGCGTTGGTCCCATGGGCGGAGGACGGGATCAGACACACGGTCCGCTGCTCGTCACCATTGGCCCGGTGGTATCCGCGTACGGCGAGCAAACCCGCCAGTTCGCCCTGGGACCCGGCGTTGGGCTGGAGCGACACCTTGTCGTATCCGGTGACCTCGGCGAGCCGCTCCTCCAGCTCGTGGATGAGCGTCAGATAGCCCTGCGCCTGCTCGGCGGGCGCGAAGGGGTGCAGCTGTCCGAACTCGGGCCAGGTGACCGGCTCCATCTCGGTGGTCGCGTTGAGCTTCATGGTGCAGGAGCCCAGCGGGATCATGCCGCGGTCCAGCGCGTAGTCCCGGTCGGCGAGCCTGCGCAGGTAGCGCAGCATCGCCGTCTCGGAGCGGTACTGGTGGAAGACCGGGTGCGTGAGGTACTCGTCGCCGCGCAGCAGCGCGGCCGGCACGGCGTCCTCGGTGACGGTGTCGAGCGCTTCGACGTCACCCTCGACCCCGAACGCGCTCCATACGGCGCTCAGCTGGGCCCGCGTGGTCGTCTCGTCGCAGGCGGCGGAGACCCGGTCGGCGTCCACGAGGTGCAGGTTGACGCCGTTCTCCCGTGCGGCGGCGACGACCTCGGCGGCCCTGCCCGGCACCCGGGCGGTCACCGTGTCGAAGTAGGCGCCGTGCACGATCTCGACACCACCGGCGGTGAGCCCCGCGGCGAGGATGCTCGCGTAGCGGTGGGTCCGCCGCGCGATGTCCTTCAGCCCCTCGGGTCCGTGGTAGACGGCGTACATCCCGGCCATCACGGCGAGCAGCACCTGCGCGGTACAGATGTTGCTGGTCGCCTTCTCCCGCCGGATGTGCTGCTCGCGGGTCTGCAGGGCCAGCCGGTACGCCTTGTGCCCGTCGGCGTCCACGGAGACACCCACGAGCCGACCGGGCAGGCTGCGCGCGAACTTCTCGTGCACCGCCATGTAGCCGGCGTGCGGCCCGCCGAAGCCCATCGGCACACCGAAGCGCTGTGTGGTCCCGACCGCGATGTCGGCCCCGAGCTCACCGGGCGACTTCAGCAGCGTCAGCGCGAGCAGGTCCGCGGCGACGGTGACCAGCGCTCCGAGCTCGTGCGCCTGCTCGATCAGCGGCTTCACATCCCGTACGGCACCGGAGGCGCCCGGGTACTGGACGAGCACACCGTTGATCTCACGTCCGGCGATGTCGGCCGGGATACCGTCGCTGAGGTCGGCGACCACGACTTCCACGCCGGTCGGCTCGGCACGGGTCTCGATCACGGCGATGGTCTGCGGAAGCGCGTCCGCGTCGACCAGGAACAGCCCCTTCTTGTTCTTGCCCATGCGCCGGGACAGGGACATCGCCTCGGCGGCCGCCGTGCCCTCGTCGAGCAGCGAGGCACCGGAAGTGGGCAGTCCGGTCAGTTCGGCGACCATGGTCTGGAAGTTGAGCAGAGCCTCCAGCCGTCCCTGGGAGATCTCGGGCTGGTACGGCGTGTAGGCGGTGTACCAGGCCGGGTTCTCCATGACGTTGCGCAGGATGACGGGCGGCGTGAAGGTCCCGTAGTACCCGAGTCCGATCATGGAGCCGAGGACCTGGTTCCGATCGGCGAGCGAGCGGAGCTCGGCAAGCACCTCGGCCTCGGTGCGGGCACCGGGCAGGTCGAGGTCATCGGCGTTCTTGATCACATCCGGCACCGCGGCGGCGGTGAGCTCGTCCAGCGAGCCATAGCCGACCTGCGCGAGCATCTTGGCCCGCGCCTCCTGGTCGGGCCCGATGTGGCGCTGCTCGAAGGGGATCCCCTGCTCGAGCTCGGTGAGCGGCGTGCGATGGGCGGTCATTACGGAGGCCTCCTGGTCTGACACGACCTGCGAGGGGCACCACGGCACGGGTACCCGGACGGCCTCCCCCTCTGTCATCTCAACCTGAGAGCTTCACCGGGGCGCACGAGGGCGCCCGGCTTTCACCGTCGGTGAGAGCGGAAGCCGTACTCCCGCTCTGCTTTCCAGAGTGGCCTCGTCTGTGCGGTACGTGTGCCTGAGAGATTCCGGGGAGGATTTGCTCCTTCGGCGCCTCCGAACGGTGTCCGGAGGACTCTCCCGCACAGGGTCGGCAGCCGCTTGTCAGCCTAGCAGCGAGGTCAACGCGGATCCCTCGAGATCCCCTCGAGTGGCCACCTCCCCCAATGTGCTCTTTCGTAGTGCTTACGGATGCGTTGCGAGTCGCGACCTAGTGGAGGGCCCGTGCATACCGACATCGATCCTCGGAACCTGATCGGCCGCAAGGCCTTCGACCGCCACGGCACCAAGATCGGCACGATCGACGAGGTCTATCTCGACGACGCGACCGGGGTGCCGGAATGGGCGGCCATACGCACCGGCCTCTTCAGCAGGGACGCCTTCGTCCCCCTGGAACCCAGCGAACTCCTCGAAGGCACCCTCCGGGTCCCCTTCGACCGCGCCCTCATCAAGGACGCCCCGGACTTCGGCGTGGGCCGCCACCTGTCGCCCGACCAGGAACTCCAGCTCTACCACCACTACGGCCTGGACGTGGCCCCGGCACCCCCCTTCCCAGACCGGGACTTCGGCAAGCTGGCGGGCACGGAGGACGCGGAGGCCTGAGGCAGCGGGCACCGCACCCGACAACGAAACCGTCACGGCTGGTGCGGGTGGGAACCCACATCCGGCCGAAGGCCGGACGCCCCACACACAACCGGCACGAGCGGCAACGGCTCAGCCACAACCAGCGCGGCATCGTCCACCGAAAACGTCCGCACCCGCCCCGGCGACGAATCCGGCGTCTCGAACCGCACGGTCACCCGTCCCAGCCCACTCCCCTGCACCCACCCGTGCCCGAACTCGTCATGCCGCACATCGTGCCCCGAGACCCACCGCCGCTCGACAGGCGCCGCCACCGCCACCTCTCCCCCTTCCTCCTGCGGCTCCTCCTCCTCGAGCTCCCGCTCCCCCGCGGCCTGCGCGAACAGAGCCTCCTGCGTGTATTCGGCAAGCCCGCTCACCCCGACCCCCAGCAAC
>NZ_JABERD010000349.1 GCF_013044505.1 Streptomyces sp. S3(2020)
GGGACGAGATCTACGTCCTGGAGCAGGTGAACAAATACGTTCCCGTCCTGGCCGGACTGCCCATGGAGGCTGTGGCCCGCGCGACCGGTCGGGCGCTGGCGCGGGGCGGGGTCGCCGTCGGCTTCTTCGCGGTGCCGGGGCCGGGGGACTCGGGGGCGGTCGGGCTCGTACGGCCGGGATCGGTGGGCTGTACGGCGTCGGTGGACGAGGAACGGTCGTTCGACAGGGCGGACAGGCCGGCGAGTGTGGCCGCCGAGGCGACGGCGACGGCCGTCGTCACCAGGACGCGGCGACGGCGGTACCAGGGGAGCGGGGCGGGAGGCGCGCCCAGGTTCGTGACCGGATCGGCCTCCGCCTCCGCCTCCGCCTCCGCTTCCACCTCCGCCTCCGCCTTCGCCACCGGCCCCGGTTCGGCCTCGGGCCGGGTCTCCGGCACCGACTCGGGCTCGGGTTCGGCTGCGGGCTCGTTCTCCGGCACCGGTGTCCGTGGCCGCTGCCGTGCCGCCACCGCCGGCAGCCACAGCCGGTGCAGCTCCAGACGTTCCTCCGCCGTCGCCCCGCACAGCGCGGCGAAGCGCTCCACGGGAGCGAAGTCGAGAGGGACCGCGTCGCCCGCGCAGTAGCGGTGCAGCGTCGAGGTGTTCATGTGCAGCCGCCGGGCCAGCTGGCCGTAGCTGCGGTCCGTACGTTCCTTCAGCCGCGTGAGCAGCGCCGCGAACTCCGCGACATCGCTCGCGCCGTCCCGATCTGACAACGTTCCCCCTGCGTCTCCCGGACCGGGCCCCATCCCAGGCACCCCATGTACCTGCACGTCAGACGGGCTGGGATGGTTCCACCGTGGCGGATCGGGCGCCGGCTGTTGCGCCCTCCGCCTGTGACGGCTGATGCTCTTGGTGTCGCACCGACCGGCCGGACCGACCATCCGCCGTCGGCGGCATCCCACATCCAAGCACTCACTCGTACACGGGGGACACCCATGCCCAAGCGCACCCGAGCCGGCGCACTGCTCGCCGTCGCCGTCACGGGCCTCGCCCTCGGCGCGACGCTCGCCGCACCGGCGGACGCCGCACCGCAGGCAGCGCCGAAATTCCTGTCGGCGGCCCAACTGCCGCCGCACCCCTCATCGGCCTGGAAGGCGGGCAAGGTCACCGACGGCGTCCCGGACGAACTCCTGAGCTGCCTGAGGGAGACGCTGCCGGGCTACGACTCCCGGTACCGCTCGTTCACCACCGAACTGGAGACCAACGCCCAACAGCTCACGATCGTCGTCGGCACCAACGCCAAGGCCAAGGCGCTCGCCGACCGCCTGAACAAGGAGATGCGCTCCTGCGCCGCGCGCATCGAGCAGTCCGAACCGGAGATCGACGCCACGTACAAGAACTACGGCACGCTGCCGGTGGAGGAGGGCGCCCGCGTCCACGGTCTGCACACCGCCGCCTCCTGGGGCGCCTCCGACGTCCACCTGCTGTCGGTCGGCCGGGACGGGCGGACCGTCACCGTGGTGCAGTGGGGGCAGCTGGGCGACCTCGCCCACGCACCGGTGAAGGCGTTCAAGAAGACGACCACCACCGCGGTCGACAAGCTGTACTGAGACCGACCCCTCATGTGAGACCAACCGAAGAAGCGGAGCCGCCCTCCTGCGACGGGGGTACGGGAGGGCGGCTCCCGCTGTGTGGAATCCGGTACGGAAGCGATGAGTTCAGGCCAGATTCAAAGGCTGGCAAAGACCCGTCCCGTCCCGGCGTCCGGGACCAGCCGTCCCACGGCTGCGTCGGGTACGGCCGGATCGGCAGACCGGGGTAGACGGTAAGGCCGATGCCGGCGGTCAGCGTGTCGCCCCGGGGCGTAGCCCCGATGCCTTCGCGGAGCAGCGATCGGTCGCACCCCGCGGGGGCTGACGCACCGGCACGCCTGCGCACAGCGCGGCGGCCGGGCCGGCCGGTGCCGTGGCGAAAGGCCCGGGCGCCAACCGGAACCTGTGGATCGACCAGGGGTTTCCGCACATCCCGGCGCCGGCCGGTCGGGACGCCGGCCGGTCGGCACATGCCACCCGCCGGAACCGGCGGCACGCGCCCCCGCGCCGTCCTCCGCGGCGCCGAAGCGCCGGGGAGCGGACGTTCCGACCTCGCTCCGGCGAACCTCAACCATGGCCGAACACCTGGTCGTTGACGATTCGACATGACTGCCGAGTGCCCGACGGGGCATGGATCCCGTGAACGTGTTCGAGCAGGAGGGGAACCGACATCGGCACGCGGGCGGGGGTCATGAAGAGGCAGGCACGAGGAGGCGGTCCCATGGCGATCGGGGCCTTCTCGGCAGAGACAGTGGAGGACGTGGCCGCGGGCGCCGGGGATCAGGCGCAGGCGTCTCAGCTCAGGCGCAGACTCGGGAAGGCGGACCTGCGGGCGGTGCCCGAAGTACGCAGGGCGCTCCGGGAGTTGTTACGACAATGGGGGAGGCCGGGGCGATCGGAGATAGCGGAACTGCTCACCAGTGAGCTCGTGACCAACGCGCTCATCCACACCGACACCGACGCGGTGCTGACGGCCACCGTCGGACCCGGTGGACTGAGGGTCGAGGTACGGGACTTCGTGGCCCGCCGGCCCAGACTGCGCGTACCGAACGCCGACGACGGTACGCACGGCCGGGGCCTGGTCCTCGTCCAGTCCCTCGCGGACGCGTGGGGCGTGCGGGCGCACGGGGTGGGCAAGGCGGTGTGGTTCGAACTGGACGCCGGGGCCGCCTGACGCCGGGTCCGCGTGACGCCGGATTTCGCCTGATGCCGGTTTCGCACGACGAACGGGAGGGGGGTACGGCCATCAGGCCGTACCCCCCTCCCGTGGTGCCCGAAGGCCTAGCCGAACTGCTGCTCGAGGTCCTTGAGCTTGCGCTCCAGGGAGTCGAGGCGCGGCAGGGCCATGGTGTCGTCCTCGGCGGTGAGGTCGACGGTGATGGGGTCAGTACCCTTGCGGACGGGCTGCAGGGACGGCCGTGAGCGTACGGGCAGTTGCTCCGCGGTCGCTATGGCAGGCTCCGCGGAGACCATGTCGGAACCCCGCTCCAGGGCCTGGGCCTCGCCCGGCCGGCCGCCGTTGCCGCCGCCGCGGCCGATGAATCCGCGGTGACCGCGGCTGATGGCCTTGAGCTGGGCGCGCTCCATGCGCTCCTTGTCGCGGCGGCGCAGTCGGGCGGTCTCCTTCTGGCGCTTGTCCTCGCGGACCTCGTCGACCGCCTCGTCCAGGCTGCGCACGTTCTCCAGCAGCATCAGCGACCAGGCCTTGTAGGTCTCGCGAGGGGCCCGCAGCCAGCGGACGATGCGGATCTGCGGCAGCGGACGCGGCACCAGACCCTGCTCGCGCAGGGCGGCCCGGCGGGTCTGCTTCAGCGCGCGGTCGAAGAGGACGGCCGCCGAGAGGGACATGCCGGCGAAGAAGTGCGGGGCACCCGCGTGGGCGAGGCCCCGGGGCGCGTGCACCCAGTTGAACCAGGCCGCGGCACCCGCGAACGTCCACACGAGTATCCGGGAGCCGAGGGCCGCGTCACCGTGGCTGGCCTCGCGCACCGCGAGGACGGAGCAGAACATCGCCGCGCCGTCCAGGCCGAACGGGACCAGGTACTGCCAGCCGTTGTCCAGGCCCAGGTTCTGCTCACCGAAGCCGACGAGACCCTTGAAGGAGAGCGCGGCCGCGACGGCGGCGCAGCAGAAGAGGAGTACATAGGAAGCCGTTCCGTATATGGCTTCCTTGCGCCTGCGGCGCTCCTCGTTGCGCTCCCAAGAGTCCTCGGTCTTCGCGTGCTCCCCTGCGGACCGCTTGCCGCGCGCCAGCACCGCCACCGCTGCCAGCATGCCCAGGAGCAGTACGGCGCCCGGAAGCAACCAGTTCAGCGATATGTCGGTCAGTCTCATCTGGGGTCCCTTGCATTGGGATAGGGCGTAACGCCCGCCATAGTGGCCCAATCTCACTGGCCCTCAGGGGGTTTCGGGGCAAGAGGCCGCCAAGGAGGTGCAAGGGAATGCTCAGGGCGGCGTTCTGCTCGAACTGCCGCGTGAGGGGCGGGAGTTGAGTTCGAATAAGACTACCCGTACGGGTGGTTCCACGGAAAGTTCCTGCGCCAGGTGAGGAAATTGTGAATCGCCTGTAACCGAGTGGCAGCCCTGTTCTCGGATGATCTTACGGGACGTCCGCTTCCGCCCGCGCCCCGGGGGTCCTCAACTGGTGGCTTCGGCCAGGAGTTTGACGACACGGTCGGCGTCGCAGGTGCGCGGGCAGGTGGCGCAGGTGTCCTCGGGCTCCAGTGTGTAGTACATGCAGCAGCTGGCCCGGTCCCGGGTGGGCAGCGCCTCGCCGCGCGGTCCCGTCAGCTGCCGGAAGGCCGCCGCGCCGACGTACGGCTTCGTCGAGCCCGGCAGCAGCAGCTCCAGCTCGTGCTGGGCCCGCGCCTGCTCGCTCTCGCCGAGCAGCTGGGCGACGTACCAGAGCCCCTCGACCATCTCGTCGGTCACCATGCCCCACAGTGCCCGCCCGCGCCGCCGCATCCGCGGCCCGAACCCGCCGAGCACGGGCTCCAGGTGTTCGGCGATCGCTTCCCGTACCTCGGCCCGCAGTGCCTCCTCGTCGGGGACGACGCGGGCACCGGGCAGCGCGGCGGCGGGATCGCCGGGGAGGCAGGCGAAGGTGTCGGTCCGCACGGCGAAGGCCATCGGCCCCTCGGTCCGGTCGTACGAGACATGTGTCACGGGGAAGCGCGGCACCCGGCGTTCGAGGAACCACGGTGCGGTGATCAGCAGGCAGACGGGCCAGGCGTACCGGTGCAGCCCGAAGCTCGCTATGACGTCAGGGCGTCCGCTGCGCCCGTGGTCCCTCAGTACCTGTGCGTCGTCCCACGCCAGAAAGGCGTCGAGGCCGGCCCCGCCCTCCGCGAGCGTGGCGGCGGTGACCCAGCCGCCGCCCCTGGGGGCCTGGTCCCCACTGTCCAGCTCCGCGACGGTGAATCCCGGGAAAGCCTCGGTCAGACGGTTGTAGGCGTCAGTGAGGGCCGAGGTGCGCACGGTCATGCGGGAACCACCGATCCAAGACAGTTGTACGACTGTTTTGAAGGTAAGCCTAACCTTACCCAAGATCGCCGGGATTTGAACGGGGGGCTTCTGCGCCTAAGGTGCTTGACGGACGAGTAACAACCCGCCGTAATGACCCCAAGTACCGACACGTCCGGAGGAGGACCCGTGAAGCCGAGCGCGCAGGGCTCCGCCGGGACGGAGGTGCCGGCGGCGGTACGTGTGCCGCCGCAGCTCACGGCGGCGAGGGGCGAGCACACGCACGGCGAGCGGCCGCGTCCCGAGGTGCCCGTACCACCGGCCGGCGTGGCACGGCCGCGGCCCGAAGGCGGTGTGCCCGAGCCCCGCACCGAGCGCACCCGTACCGACGACGCCGTCGCCCCGCAGGTCCGTGCCGACCGGCCGCCCGCCGAGCCGCCCGTCCGGCCCGTCGTGCAGCGGGCCTCCGTGCGCGGGCAGATCCTCGACGCCCTGCGGACCTCACTGGTCTCCGGTGAGCTGATGCCCGGTGAGGTCTACTCGGCGCCCGTTCTCGGCGACCGCTTCGGGGTGTCCGCCACTCCGGTCCGTGAGGCCATGCAGCAGCTCGCGCTGGAGGGCGCCGTCGAGGTCGTGCCCAACCGGGGGTTCCGGGTCGTGCAGCGGGGGGCGCGGGAGCTGGGTGAGCTGGCCGAGGTGCGCGCGCTGATCGAGGTGCCGGTGATGCTGCGGCTGGCGCGCACCGTTGCGGTCGAGCGGTGGGCGGAGCTGCGGCCGCTCGCCGAGGCGACGGTGCGGGCCGCGTCCACCGGGAGCCGGGCGGCGTACGCCGAGTCCGACCGCGCCTTCCACCGCGCGGTCCTCGGCCTCGCGGGCAACGACCAGCTCGTCCAGATCGCCGACGACCTCCACCGCCGCGCCCAGTGGCCCCTCGTCGGCGCCCCCGCCTCCCGCGGCCGCGCGGAACTCGTCGCGGACGCGGCGGAACACACGGCGCTGCTGGACGCGTTGATCGCCGGGGACGTGGAGGTCGTCCGGGTACTGGTGGCCGAACACTTCACAGGCGCTGCCTGAGCACTTTCTCCGCCCCCTGGACTCCCGCTCCTCAGATGCCGGAGGGGCCGCATTTTTCAGCCCGTCCGGCGTTTGAGGACGAGGCCCGTTCAGGGCCGACAGCGGGGGTCCGGGGGCGCAGCCCCCGGGGATGGGACGGGTAG
>NZ_JABERD010000350.1 GCF_013044505.1 Streptomyces sp. S3(2020)
AGTACGACAAGTAGCGGCCGTCTGCGCACTCGGCGCCGGGCGGGCGGCACGGGGTGCCTCAGGGGCGGCGGTGCAGGCGGTGAGCGCGGCGCCGAGTGCGCAGACGGCCGCTACTTGTCGTACTCGAATGATCACCGCATGAACATAACCGGATAAATCGGATGAACTTCGGATTGTGGTCGCTCACGCGCCGGGAGACGGCCGCCGTCTCCCGGCGCGTGAGCGAAGGGGACCGGCTACCTGCGCCAAGGCCCCGTCACCGCGAACGTCGTTCCCGGCGTGTAGCAGTTGACGTACATCGTGTCGCCGTCGGGGGAGAAGGTGACCCCCGCGAACTCGCCCCACTCCGGCGCCTCGGGCGTCCCGATGTTCTGGGCGTTGCGGGCCATCGCGTACACCTCGCCCCGGCGTGTGACGCCGTACACGTGCTGTGCGCCGTTGCCGTCCTCACAGACCATCAGACCGCCGCTGGGGGCGAGGCAGATGTTGTCGGGGGACTCCCCGGGCAGCTGGATGTCGGTGTCCGGGCCGAAGACGATCACCAGGGTCAGACGGCGCGAGGACGGGTCGTAGCGCCAGATCTGGCCGAAGTGGTCCGCGGCCGAGCCCTCCGCGCTGTGGGCGAAGGAGGACACGAAGTACACACACCGGCCGCCCCAGTAGCAGCCCTCCAGCTTCTGCGCGTGCGTGATGCCCTTCGGGCCGAAGTCCTGGAGGCGGATGGGGGTCTGGGCGGCCAGCGGATCCGGTACGTCGACCCACTCGACGCCCTCGAAGCACGCGCCCGTCTCCTGGATCGAGGACAGGTCCGGTACGCCGGGCACACGCATCGCCTGGAGCCTGCCGCCCGCGCGCAGGGAACCCAGGCCGCCCAGCGGCTTGTTCGGCAGGAAGCGGTAGAACAGGCCGAAGGGCTTGAGGAACGCGTCCTCGGTCTCGTAGACGATGCCGCGCTGGGGGTCCACGGCGATCGCCTCGTGCTGGAAGCGGCCCATCGCGGTCAGTGGGACCGCCCCGGAGCGGCGCGGGTCGGCGCCGTCGACCTCGAAGATGAAGCCGTGGTCCTTGGTGTAGCCGTTGGTACCGGCCTTGTCCTCGGTCTCCTCGCAGGTCAGCCAGGTGCCCCAAGGGGTGGGGCCGCCCGCGCAGTTGACGGCGGTGCCGGCGATGGCGACCTGCTCGGAGAGGACCTTGTTCCGGCCGTCGAGCGTCAGGCTCGTACAGCCGCCCTTGCCGGCCGGGTCGTACGTCAGGCCGTCGATGGTCGGGACGGGGATGGCCGCGGTGACCCGGTTCTCGTGGTTGCGGACCAGGTGGGTGCGGCCGTGTCTGCCCGCGAAGGCCGACATGCCGTCGTGGTTGGAGGGGACGAGCCCCTGGTCGTAGGAGAGCTTGCCGCCCTCGCGGGACAGGACCCGATACCGGAAACCTTCCGGCAGATCGAGCAGGCCGTTCGGGTCGGGGACGAGCGGGCCGTAGCCGGTGTGGCCGATGTTCTGGGCGGCGGCGGTGCCCGTGAAGAGTTCGGAGAGGGCGCCGGTGAAGGCGATTCCCGCCCCCAGGGCACCGGAACGGGCGAGGACCTGACGTCGTGTTGCGGACATGGAGCAGCAACCTTCCTGCTGGCGGACAGGATGTGACGCCGCTGTGTCTATCACCTGGCGCGGGCTCCGGGAACCACGCGCGTAGAGGTGTCACCGGTCGGTGGGTCCGCTGTCGGCCGGGCGCCCGTGTTCGTGGACCGGGTGCTCCTGGGCCCTCTCCAGGAAGCGCAGCAGCTCCACCGGGAAGGGGAGCACCAGGGTGGAGTTCTTCTCGGCGGCCACCGCCACCACCGTCTGGAGCAACCGCAGCTGGAGCGCGGCCGGCTGCTCGGACATCTCCTTCGCGGCCTCGGCGAGCTTCTTCGACGCCTGGAGTTCGGCGTCCGCGTTGATGATCCGGGCGCGGCGCTCGCGGTCGGCCTCCGCCTGGCGGGCCATGGAACGCTTCATCGCGTCGGGGAGCGACACGTCCTTGATCTCCACGCGGTCGACCTGCACACCCCAGCCGACGGCCGGGCTGTCGATCATCAGCTCCAGGCCCTCGTTGAGCTTCTCGCGGTTGGAGAGCAGGTCGTCCAGTTCGCTCTTGCCGATGATCGAGCGCAGGGACGTCTGCGCCATCTGGGAGACCGCGAACTTGTAGTCCTCGACCTTCACGAGCGCGTTCGCCGCGTCGATCACCCGGAAGTAGACGACCGCGTCCACGCGTACCGTCACGTTGTCCCGGGTGATGCCCTCCTGGGCCGGGATCGGCATCGTGACGATCTGCATGTTGACCTTGTGCATCCGGTCCACGAACGGGACCACCATCGTGAACCCGGGCGCCCGTACGTCGTCCACCAGCCGCCCGAGCCGGAAGACCACCCCGCGCTCGTACTGCTTGACGACCCGCGCCCCGGCGGCGGCATAGACCACACCGGCGGAACCGGCCGCCGCGGCCACGGTGAGCAGCTCCTGGAGCATGTCCCACCCCCTCTTCCGGAGGGTTTTGTCTGATCCTGCAACGATATGCCCGGTGCCTGGCGTGAGGCCAGGCACCGGGTCCGTCGCTACGGGGTGGTGACCCGCACCGGTTCCGTGCCGACCGCGCTGTGCCGCTCGGCCCAGTTCTCCAGCGCCGTACGGCAGGCGTGGTCCAGGTGGTGCAGACCGGACAGGTCCAGCTCCACCGGACGGTCCTGCGGCAGGGACTCCAGGCTGTCGAGGATCTTCGGCAGCCTGAGGAAGGTCGCGTTGCCCGACAGATACGCCTGGACGGGTCCGGCGCCCTTGTCCACGACCTCCAGCTTCAGGTGCGAGGCCTCCCAGGCGGTCTTGGCGACGGCCAGCGCGAGGCCGATGAGGACGCCCTCGAACATGCTGACCGCGACGATCGAGACGGCCGTGACCACCAGGATCAGCGCCTCACCGCGGTGCTCGCGCCACAGCGACACGATCTCCCGCACGGGGATCAGCTTGGCGCCGGAGTAGACCAGGATGCCCGCGAGCGCCGGGATCGGGATGTGGGCCAGGGCACCCGGCAGCAGCGCCGCGAACAGCAGCAGCCACACACCGTGCATGACCCGGGACGCCTTCGTCCGCGCTCCCGCCTGCACATTGGCCGCGCTGCGCACGATGACCGCGGTCATCGGCAGTGCGCCGAGCACACCGCAGAGCGCGTTGCCCGCGCCCTGCGCGACCAGTTCCTTGTCGTACGCGGTGCGCGGCCCGTCGTGCAGCCGGTCCACGGCCGCCGCGCTGAACAGCGACTCGGCGGACGCGATCAGGGTGAACGCGACGATCGTGGCGAGCACACCGATGTTCGCGAGCTCGCCGAAGGCGGTGAAGGACGGCGGCTGGACGGAATCCAGCAGCCCCCGCACCTCGACGGTCGCCACCGGCAGGGAGAACGCCAGGCCGGCGAGTGTGGCGAGACCGACCGCGGCGAGCGGACCGGGCACGGTCCGTACCTTCGCGGGCATGCGCTTCCACAGCACGAGGACGGCGATGGTGGCGACACCGAGTCCGAGCGAGGCGAGTGCCTCGGCGTTCCGGGCGGCGTCCGCGAGGGCGCCGGGCAGCCCGGCTATCTTCCCCAGGCCCGAGGCGGGGGCCTTGGCGTCGGTCATCGCGTACAGCTGTCCGGCGATCAGGACGAGCCCGATGCCGGCGAGCATGCCCTCGACGACGGAGACCGAGATGGCCCTGAACCAGCGTCCGAGCCGCAGGGTGCCCATGAGGATCTGGAGCACGCCCGTGGCCAGCACGATCACACCGAGCACGGGCAGCCCGAACTCCTGGACCGCCTCGAAGACCAGCACGGTCAGACCCGCCGCCGGTCCGGAGACCTGGAGGCTGCTGCCGCGCATGAGACCGGTGACGATGCCGCCCACGATGCCGGTGACCAGACCGAGTTCGGCCGGTACGCCCGAGGCGACGGCCACGCCCACGCACAGCGGGAGCGCGACCAGGAAGACGACCAGGGAGGCGGCGAAGTCCTGCCGCAGATGAGGGAATTTGGCCGTCATCGCCATCACAGCGCCTCGAAGGTGTCGGTGTCCGCGCGGTGTTCCCGCACGGCACCGGTGTGCACCTCGTAGTACCAGGCGCGGACCGTGAGTTGACGAGCCGTCAACTTCTGTTCGATGAACGGGTAGGAGCGCAGCCTGAGCAGCTGCGTCAGGACGTGGCTCTGCACGCCCTCGGCCACGGCCGGATCCTCGGGCGCCCCCGCGGGGCGCGGTGCGGCGTGCGCGAGCCAGTCGCGTACGGCCGGTACGGCGGTCAGGTCGTCGCCGCGCACCAGGGCGCCGACGGCGCCGCAGTGCGAATGGCCGCAGACCACGATGTCGCTGACGCCGAGCACTTCGACGGCGTACTCGATGGTGGCCGCCTCGCTGGTGGGGTGCTCGGAGGTGTACGGCGGGACGATGTTGCCGGCGGTGCGCAGTTCGAAGAGCTCGCCGGGGCCGGCGCCCGTGATCAGGGCCGGGACGACCCTGGAATCGGAGCAGGTGATGAACAGGACCTGAGGGGACTGGCCTTCTGCGAGCTTGGCGAACTCCTCAGGGCGCTGTCCGAACAGACGGGCGTTGTCGATGAGGGGCTGCATGTGGTGACTCCTCCTGGCGCGCCTGCAGCGGCGCGTCGGACGTACATGACAGGTGGGGGGTACTGCCGTTATCTGTGAGGCAGAGCTCTGGTCGAAGCCTCACTGGCTGTGTGCGCGGTTGCGAACGATGCCGTGATAGCGAAGGGGGTGAGGGGGAGTGGATGCGCGGCAGGGGTTGAGAGCCCGATCGATGCCGGTTTGTCTCGCAACATGCGTCCCCCTCCCCGTGGTTCACGGCTCACGCGCTTGCCAAGACATGGTCAATGCCTGGTCAAGAAACACGTTAACCCTGCAAAGTTGTTTGCAGGGTTAACTTAACGTTTCGAGCTGAAGAGAGCCTGAAAAGCGTAGGTCGGATGGCGGGAACCAACCCTTGACCTGCGGGAGTTAACCGGTTAGGCGGGCTCGATCAGCGCCTTGCCGTCGCGGGCCAGCGCGGTGAGCCGGGAGATGGCCCGGAAGTACTTCTTGCGGTACCCGCCCTTGAGCATTTCCTCGCTGAACAGCTGGTCGAACGGCTGTCCGGAGGCGAGGACCGGAATCTCGCGGTCGTACAACCGGTCCGCGAGCACGACGAGCCGCAGCGCGGTGGACTGGTCCGGAATCGGCTGTACGTCGGTGAGGCACACCGCCTTCAGGCCATCGGTCAGCGCGCCGTACCGGCTGGGGTGGACGCGGGCGAGGTGTGCGAGGAGTTGCGGGAAGTCGTCGAGCGAGGCGCCCTCGGTGGCGTACGCCGCCTTGGTGACCTGTTCCTCGGAGTAGGGGGCCGGTGCCTCGGGCAGACCGCGGTGGCGGTAGTCCTCGCCGTCGATGCGCAGCGGGCGGAAGTGGGCGCCGAGTCCCTGGATCTCGCGCAGGAAGTCGGCCGCGGCGAAGCGGCCCTCGCCGAGCTTGCCGGGCAGGGTGTTGGAGGTGGCGGCCAGGGCGACACCGGCGTCGACGAGCTTGCCCAGCAGGGTGGAGACGAGGACGGTGTCGCCCGGGTCGTCGAGCTCGAACTCGTCGATGCACAGGAGGCGGTGGCCGGAGAGCGTCTGGACCGTCTTCTGGAAGCCCAGGGCGCCCACGAGGTTGGTGAGCTCGACGAAGGTGCCGAACGCCTTGAGCGAGGGCTCCGCCGGGGTGGCGTGCCACAGGGAGGCGAGCAGATGGGTCTTGCCGACGCCGTAGCCGCCGTCGAGGTAGACACCGCGGGGGCCGGCCGGGACCTTGGGCGCCTTGGGCCTCCCGAAGCCGAACAGGCCGCGCTTCCCGCCGCCGACGGCATGTGCCCCGCCGAGCCCTGCGGCGAAGCCGTCCAGCACCCGGACGGCCTCGAACTGGCTGGGCTGGTTCGGGTCCGGGAGGTAGGTGCCGAACCGGACCGAGTCGAACCTCGGCGGCGGCACCATCTCGGCGACCAGCCGGTCCGGGGCGACGTGCGGCTCGCGGGAGCACAGGGACAGCGGGGCCGCGTCTGCTATCGGGCTGATCCCGGAGGCGGCGGTGGAGGACGACACGGTTCCCCATGCTAAGCGCCGTGCCACACTGCACGACATGCGACGCCTGTTCCCTGTGACCGACCAGACAGCGACGAGGGCCTCCGGCGGTGGGGCCGGGGGTGGGG
>NZ_JABERD010000351.1 GCF_013044505.1 Streptomyces sp. S3(2020)
CCTTGGGGGAGGTGGGGGTGAGGTCGGTGGTGCCGTCCACTTCCGTGGAGAAGAACACGACGTGGACCGACGGGGTGGTGTCGTCCGGGGTGAGGTGGGTGGCGAGCGCGAGGGTCTGGTCGGCGAGGGCCTGGGCGGAGCCGTCCTTGTAGTACGGGCGCATGCTCGCGGAGCGGTCCAGGACGAGGTAGGTCCTGGCGCGGGCGGTGGTGAGGCCGGCCTTGGCGAGGGCGAGGGCGGCGGCGTCGTGGGCGATCGTCGCCTCGGCTTCGCCTTCGGCGTCGGTGTTCCCACCCGCACCACCCGTGCTGCTTTCGTCGTCGGCTGCGGGTGGCCCCTGCGGGGCGGACTCGCCGTCGGCGGCTGCGGCGACCGGTTCGGGGGTGGTGGGTTCGGAAGCGACCGGTTCAGGGGTGGTGGGTTCCTCGACGGCCGGCTGCGGCTCGGGCTCCGTCTCGGCGACGGGCTCGGGCTCCGTCGCCGGCTCCGGGGCGGTCTCTTCGGCGGCAGGTTCGGGCTCGGGCGTGACCTCGGCGGTCGGCTCGGGCTCGGTTTCCGCGACAGCCTCGGGCTCGGGCTCCGGGGTGGGCTCTACGACAGGCTCCTGCTCCGTCTCCGCGGCAGGTTCCGGGGTGGGCTCCTCCGCGGCCGGTGCTTCCGGTGTCTCGGCGGGGGCCTCTTCCGTGGCGGGTTCCTGGACGGCCGCCGGCTCCTCGGCCACGGCCTCGGTGGAGACCGCCTCCGGCTCAGGCTCGGGAGTCGGCTCCGTGACGGGCTCCTCGGCCGTCGGCGCCTCTTCCGCGACGGGTTCGGCAGCCTTCTCGTCCACGGCGGCTTCCTCGGCGACCGGCGTCGACTCCTCCGGCTCCTCGGCGACCGGCGTGGCCTCCTCGGTCTTCGCCTCCGTCGCGGCCGGCTCCTCCACCGTCACCGGCGTCGGCTCCGCCGCCGCAGGCTCCTGGTCGTCCACCGGACCCGCCGGCTTCGGTACCGCCACGTTGTCGAATGCGGCCGACACCAGATCGTGCTCGTCCTTCGTCGAAAGGGACGGCGACGTCGACGGACGCTGCTCCGGGACCTGGGCCGAAGCCGAGGTCGGGGTCGAGGGTTCGGGCGACGGGGAGGGCACCGTCGGCTTCGTCCCTTCCGCACCCTCTGCCTCGGCGCTACGCCCCTTGCGTGACCGGCCGAACGCGTTCCGCAGGAGAGTGAGAATGCCCATGTGCGCAACCCTTCGCATGAGTTGATGCCCGTAAATCCCTGGCCAGGACGGACACGTAAGGTTAGCGGCCCTGGATGGTGATCTTGGGGAGGGGCGGACACAGGACCCTGCCTCCGTCAAGACCGCCAATCGGCCACAGGCCGGTCCCCATCCTCCCCCGCGCCCCCAACTCCCTTACCGCTACCTCGGATTCACCGGCAGTTCACCGAGAGTCCCCGCTGCCGCACAAACGGGCTCCTAGCGTCCGTGACGCGGATTCAAGGGGATTCCATGGGGAAGCAAGGGGAACA
Organism: Streptomyces sp. S3(2020); assembly: GCF_013044505.1. Taxonomy (GTDB): domain Bacteria; phylum Actinomycetota; class Actinomycetes; order Streptomycetales; family Streptomycetaceae; genus Streptomyces. The sequence goes on from NZ_JABERD010000351.1 coordinate 1,513, forward strand.
CAAAATGCGCAAACTGCTGCCGATCATCAGAACGTCGTCATCCGAGCCGACCGACGCGCACCCGGGCGGCCGCTCCGCCCTGACCTGCCTGTACCGGTGCGGCAACGCCTGCTTCCACGAGGCGCCCAACACCAGCGCCAACGAGTACGTCGGTGACGTCATCGCCGGTGCCGTCAGCCGCCGGAGTGTCATGCAGGCCGCCGCCGTCGTGACGGTCGCCGCGGCCGCCGGTTCCGCCACCCTCGCGGCCGCACCCCGCGCCCACGCCGCCGCGGACGCCACCGACGCGAGCGCCGCCTCGTACAAGCCCGGCAACGGCAAAGCCGCCCGCGGGCTCCGCTTCACCCCGGTCGCGCCCAACACCGCCGACCAGGTCACCGTCCCGGACGGCTACGCCCAGAACGTCGTCGTCCGCTGGGGCGAGCCCATCCTGCGCGGCGCGCCCGCCTTCGACCCGGAGAACCAGACCGCCGCCGCCCAGGCCGGACAGTTCGGGTACAACAACGACTATCTGACCCTGCTCCCGCTGGGCCACGGCAAGCAGCTCCTCGTCGCCAACCACGAGTACACCGACGAGGTGCTCATGTTCCGCGGCTACGACGCCGCCGCCCCGACCCGCGAACAGGTCGAGATCGCCTGGGCCGCGCACGGGCTGTCCGCCGTCGTCGTCGAGGAGAGCCGCAAGAGCGGCAAGCTGACCGTCGTACCCCGCCATCCCCTCAACCGCCGTGTCACGGCCACGACGGAATTCCGGCTCACCGGGCCCGCCGCCGGCTCCGACCTCCTGAAGACCTCCGCCGACCCCACCGGCACCAAGGTCCTCGGCACGCTCAACAACTGCTCGGGCGGTACGACCCCCTGGGGTACCTCCCTGCACGGCGAGGAGAACTTCAACCAGTACTTCGCCAACAGCAGCCGGGCGACGGACAAGCGGTACGGGATCGGGACCGGGGCCACCGAGCGCAAGTGGGAGCGGTTCGACAAGCGGTTCGATGTCGCCCAGGAGCCCAACGAGGTGCACCGGTTCGGGTACGTCGTCGAGTTCGATCCGTACGACCCGACCTCCACGCCCCGCAAGCACACCGCCGTCGGCCGCTTCAAGCACGAGGGCGCCACCATCCGGCTCACCGACGACGGGCGCCCCGTCGTCTACTCCGGTGACGACGAGCGCTTCGACTACTTCTACAAGTTCGTCAGCAGCAAGCGCATGAAGAGGGGGACGGGCCGCGCCGTCCGCGAGCACAATCTCTCGCTGCTCGACGAGGGCACGCTGTACGTCGCCAAGCTCACCGGCGACTCCCCCGCCATCGAGATCGACGGCACCGGCAAGTTGCCCTCCGACGGTGAGTTCGACGGCAGCGGCGAGTGGATACCGCTGGCCACCGCGACCGCCAAGGGTGCCGTGTCGCACGTCGAGGGCATGAGCGCCGACGAGGTGTTCGTCTTCACCCGCCTCGCCGGTGACAAGGTCGGCGCGACCAAGATGGACCGGCCCGAGGACATCGAGCCCAACCCGCACACCGGCAAGGTGTACGTCGCCCTCACCAACAACACCAACCGCGGTGTGGGCACGAACGCTCCCGCCGACGAGGCCAACCCGCGCAGCGCCAACAAGCACGGGCAGATCCTGGAGCTGACCGAGCGCTGGAACCGGCCGGAGAGCACGAAGTTCGCCTGGCTGCTCTTCCTCGTCGCCGGTGACCCGAACGACCCCGCCACCTACTTCGCCGGGTTCCCCAAGGACCGCGTCAGCCCCATCTCCTGCCCGGACAACGTCGCCTTCGACCCGCACGGCAACCTGTGGATCTCCACCGACGGCGCCCAGCTCGGCTACCACGACGGCCTCTTCGGCGTCGCGACCAAGGGCGACCGGCGCGGTGAGCTCAAGCAGTTCCTGACCATGCCGATCGGCGCCGAGACCTGCGGCCCGATCGTCCAGGACCGCCGTGTCCTGGTCGCCGTCCAGCACCCGGGCGAGATCAGCGGGGCGACGGTGGAGAACCCGGCGAGCGTCTGGCCCGACGGGCCGGGCAGGATCGTGCGGCCGGCGGTCGTGGCGGTGTGGCGCAAGGACGGCGACGACATCGGCGTCTGAGCCCTCCCCGCCGAAGGACACTCAGTGGGTGGCTGGAACCGCGTGTTCCAGCCACTCCCGGTACGCCGGCGCCTGCCGTGCCGCCTCCCAGTACGCCTCCTCCAGCGCGGGACGGACCCCGTCCAGGTCCGTCTCCGTGCGGGCCGCGAGCAGCAGCCGTACGCCGAGCGGGTCGCCCCGCAGCCGGCGTACGGACATGTCGGGGCGGGGCAGACAGGACGGCTGGCAGACGGTGACGACCTCGCCGGTGGCGACCAGGGCGGCGGCCGTGTGGTAATCGCCGTGCAGGACACGGGGGTTGAGCCCGGCGGCACGGAACATCCGGTGGACGGCGTCCCATTCGCCGTCCACGGTGGGGTCGATCATCCAGCGGTCCTGGGCCAGGTCGGCGAGGTCGACGACCGGTTTGGCGGTGGCCGGATGGTCGGCGGGCAGGGACACGAACTGCGGCTCCCGCTCGACGAGCACGCGCAGCCGCAGCCCCTCCGGTATCCGCAGGGGACACCCCTCCACCTCGTGCACGAAGGCGACGTCGAGCTGTCCGTCGGCGACCATGCGCAGCAGGGCGTTGGGCGAGACGTCCATGTGGAGGGTGGGCTCCTGGCCGCGCGCCCTGAGTCTTCGCAGCCAGCCCGACAGGGCTCTGCTCGCGGTGGACCCGACCCGCAGCTGCGGCCCGCCCACGGCGGCGGCCCGCGCCTCGGTGACCAGGGAGCGCATCTCGGCCACGAGCGGCCGGGCCCGGCTCAGCACCAGCCGCCCGAGCGGGGTGGGCCGGCACCCGGTCCGTTCCCGCCGGAACAGCGCCCCGCCCAGCTCCTGCTCGATACGTCTGAGCTGTGTGCTCAACGAGGGCTGCGCGACACCCAGTTGACGGGCGGCCCGGTGCAGGCTGCCGGTGTCGGCTATGGCGCACAGCGCGCGAAGGTGCCTCACCTCGAGCTCCATGCCCTGGAAGACTAAGGCGGGCTCACAGGTTCCACCAGACGCACAAACCGCCGCCGACACCCGCGAATCGGGGCCCTGATAGCCCCGCCCTATCCCCGATTGCCATCATCACAGCGGGCGCACAGCCCCCGAGACTCACATCGACGACTCACCCCCCACCAAGGAGTCATCGATGCGCAAGCCCCTCATGGCCGCGGCACTCGGCCTCACTCTCGCAACGCTCGGTCTGGCACCGGCGGTTCCCGCGTCCGCGGCGACCATCGGCTACACCGCGACCACGACCACGAGCGCAACCACGACCACGACCACAGATGCCGACGAGGCCTTCTTCCAGGCGGTGCTGGAGTCCGTCGCCGAGAAACGCGCCGCGAACCCGACCAGCACGGCGGCCGTCACGGTCGTCTACGACGCCTCCCGCGCTCCCACGTTCAGTGCGCAGATAGCCTCCAGCACCCGGATATGGAACAGCGCGGTCTCGAACGTGAAGCTCCAGTCCGGCTCGGCCGCCTCCGCCGACTTCTCCTATCGCGAGGGCAACGACTCCAGAGGCTCCTTCGCCTCCACGGACGGCCACGGCAGCGGCTACATCTTCCTCGACTACCGGCAGAACCAGCAGTACAACTCCACGCGCGTGACCGCCCACGAGACCGGTCACGTCCTCGGCCTCCCGGACCACTACACGGGCCCGTGCAGCGAGCTGATGTCCGGCGGCGGCCCCGGCACGTCCTGCACCAACGCCCAGCCCAACGCGACCGAGCGCTCCCGCGTGAACCAGCTCTGGGCGAACGGCCTCGCCGCGGCGATGGAGAAGGCCCTCGACAACAAGAACTGACCCCACCCCCCACCGGTGCGGCCGCCCTCCTGCACAGGGCGGCCGCACCCATGTGCGGGCTCAGGAAGGGGTGGCCGACGCCTCGGTCCGCAGGGCGCGCTCACAGTGCGGCCAGTCGTGGAAGTCCCGGTCGCGGGACCAGAGGCGTTTGGCGGCCTGGATGTTCCATTCGGGATCCAGCGCCTTGCCGGGAGTTCCGCCCAGCTCGCGCAGCCGGGCGTCGGATATCTGGAACAGGCCCCAGTTTCTGGTGCCGTTGGTGTTCGGCAGGATGTGCAGGGGGTCCAGGAAGGACTGGCAGTCGGCGATGGCGACGGCGTCGTCCGGTGTCGTGTCGAAGACCTCGCGGATACGCTCCCGGACCTTCTTCGTCGACCAGGTGTCCATGCGGACCTTCGACTCGTAGAGCGCCTTCTTGGTGGCCGCGGTGACGACGCCGTTCGGCGGGAGGCCGGCGATGACCTGGAAGGCCGTCACCCGGCGCAGGGTCTGCGGACCGAAGTCGCCGTCCACCGCGATGACGGCGCCATGACGCTTGAGCAGTGTCTGTGCCTCGCGTACGCACTCGTCGTGCTGGCCCATGCTCACCACGGGAGAGCAGGCGGAGGAGAACAGGGTTCGTGAATCCGCCTTCTGGGCCGGGGCGTCGGGGGTGGAGGAGAGGGACATGGCCCAGCCGACGGTTCCGAGGACGGTGAGGGCGGCCGCGGCGGTCAGAGCGAGGGCCCGACGACTCACCGGGAGCCGACCGGGCCTTGTCCTCGGCTCCTGGGGGCCGGGGGCCGGAGCGGGTTCCTGGG
>NZ_JABERD010000352.1 GCF_013044505.1 Streptomyces sp. S3(2020)
TGGTATACTGTTCTGTTTGTGTAGTGTATGCTAGTAGTGCGAGTGGTACGAGCGTCTTTTTTTTGCATCACCCGGGGTCCCCCCTGCCCTTCAGTTGGGTATGTCAGGAAAAGATCAGATGTGTATAATCGACAGGATCGACCCCGCCCCACGCGTCGTTCAGCAGATCCGCCCCCGCCTCGCACACGGCCGCACCGACCGACGCCCGCCAGGTGTCCACGCTGATCACGACATCCGGGAACCGCCGCCGCACCTCCGCCACGAACCCGACCGTCCGCCGCGCCTCCTCCTCGGCGGAGACCTCCTCACCCGGCCCGGCCTTGACCCCGCCGATGTCGATGATCGCGGCACCCTCGGCCACCGCCTGCTCCACGCGCGCGAGGGCCGGTTCGTCACGGAAGGTCGCGCCCTGGTCGTAGAAGGAGTCCGGGGTCCGGTTCACGATCGCCATGATCACCGGCTCGTGCGGCCCGAATTCCCGCCTGCCCAGCCTGAGCATCCGCTGTGACCTCTCGTAGTACGACCTGGGAACGGCCGCTTCCTCGGCCGCCTGCGACCCTAACTGTCAGACTCGCATGGCACGATCGGACTCTGACACATTCGACTCCGAACACATTCACCGAGCGTGGGGACCCTCAGCGATGGTTATGTTCTTGTTCCTCGTCGTCGCGCTCGCCGTCGTGGTCGCCGCGGTGACGCTCGCCGTGGTGGGCGGCGGCGAGACGGGCCCCCTGCCCGAGGCCGCCCCGGAGCGGCTCCAGGACCCCCTGCCGCTGGAGCGCCCGGTCAACCGCGCCGATGTCGAGGCCCTCCGCTTCCCGCTCGCCGCCCGCGGCTACCGGATGGGCGACGTGGACGACGCCCTCAGCCGCCTCGGTGCCGAACTCGCCGAACGCGACGCCCGGATCGCCGACCTGGAGTCCGCCCTGGCCGGTGCCCAGGCCGTCACACACGGCGCGTCCGTCTCGCATGTGTCCATGGAGAAGCCCGCCGAGGGGCCGGGGGAGCAGCAGTGACCGACGGCGCCGCCCTCGCCGGTCCGGACGGCGCCCTGCGCTGCCCCTGGGCGCTGTCCACCGAGGACTACGTCGCGTACCACGACGAGGAGTGGGGCCGCCCGGTCCACGGCGACGACGCCCTGTACGAACGCCTGAGTCTGGAGGCCTTCCAGTCCGGCCTCTCCTGGATCACGATCCTGCGCCGCCGCGAGGGCTTCCGCGCCGCTTTCGCCGGCTTCGAGATCGCCGAGGTCGCGACGTTCACGGACGCCGACAAGGACCGCCTCCTCGCCGACGAGGGCATCATCCGCAACCGGGCCAAGATCGACGCCACGCTCGCCAACGCACGCGTGCTGGCCGACTGGGCGCCGGGTGAGCTCGACGAGTTCATCTGGTCCCACGCCCCGAAGAAGCCGGGACCGGCCCCGAAGACCCTGGGGGACGTCCCGGCGATCACTCCGGAGTCGACGGCCCTGTCGAAGGCCCTGAAGAAGAAGGGTTTGCGGTTCGTCGGGCCCACCACGGCGTACGCGCTGATGCAGGCGTGCGGGCTGGTGGACGACCACCTGGCCACGTGTGTGGCCAGGCGGGGTTGACCCTCAGCGGCCCAGGTACTTCGGCGTCTCCTTGTTGACGAAGGCCCGCACGGCGATCGCATGGTCCTGGGAGGACCCCGCCCGCGTCTGCAACTCGTCCTCCTTCTCCAGCGTCTCCGCCAGGGAATGGGAGGATCCGTACGCCACGGCCTCCTTGATCGCCGCGTACGCCACCGTCGGCCCCTCGGCCAGCGCCCGCGCGACCTTCTCGGCCTCGCCCGCCAGCTCGGCGGAGGGCACGAGCCGGTTCACGATCCCCAGCTCGTACGCCTCCTGCGCCTTGATCGTCCGCGGGAAGAGCAGCAGGTCGGCGGCGCGCCCGGGCCCCACCACCCGGGGCAGGGTCCAGGAGACCCCGGAGTCGGCCGTCAGCGCGACCCCCGCGAACGACGTGTTGAATCCCGCGGTGTCCGCCACCACCCGGTAGTCCGCCGCCAGCGCCAAACCGAATCCGGCCCCGGCCGCGACCCCGTTCACCCCGGCCACCACCGGCTTCGGCATCTCCGTCAGGCTCCGCAGGATCGGGTTGTAGTGCTCCGCGACCGTGCTCATGACCTTCGCCGAGCCCTCGGCCAGCAGCCCGATGTGCTCCTTGAGGTCCTGTCCCACACAGAAGGCCCGGTCTCCGGCGGACGTCAGCAGCACCGCCCGTACGGCCCCGTCGGCCGCCGCGGATTCCACCGCCTCCCGCAGAGCGACCTTCGTCGCGATGTTCAGCGCGTTCATCGCCTCGGGGCGGTTGAGCGTGATCGTCGCGAGCCCGTCGCTCACCTCGTAGAGCACGGTGTCTGCCATGGTCCATCCCCTCATGCGTCTGCTGCCGGTCCATGGACAGCATGGCGGAGATCACTGTCCATGGACCGGAACGGACGTGTGACCTGCGTCAAAGAATGTGCGGCGGAAATCGGTCGCCGGATACCTGTGCGGCCGCGCAGTATCGCAGTCACATCGCCGAATTGGGTGGTTTTGCTCGCGCGCGTTGCCCAAGCGATGCCGACTGATGTTGGTCATCGGGTCCTGAGATGCGGGATAATGGCCTGGAAGCAATGTGTTCGATGCCGGTGTCGCGTGCCCACGCACGACACGCGTGCCCTCCCAGGGCCGTCGGCTTTGACGATGAGCTGGTTTCAGGAAGGGGAACGAGCATGGCGGCCATGAAGCCGCGGACGGGCGATGGCCCGCTCGAGGTGACCAAGGAGGGGCGGGGCATTGTCATGCGCGTTCCGCTCGAAGGCGGCGGGCGGCTCGTCGTCGAGCTGACCCCTGACGAGGCCGACGCGCTCGGTGACGCCCTCAAGAAGGTCGTCGGCTGACGCGGAAGCGGCCATACCCTTTCAGCTGCCCCGGCATCGGCATCGATGCCGGGGCAGCTGTTTGCCCAGGTCAGTGCGGTGCGGTTCGGTGTGGTGCGGCCCAGCTCAGTGCGACGCGAGGGTCAGCGCTTGACCGCGCACAGCAGCCCGTCGCCCACGGGCAGCAGCGACGGGACCAGCTCCTGGCTCTCCCGCACCGCGCGCAGCAGCTCGCGCAGCCGCAGCACCTCGGTGGGCTGCGGACCCGAGTCCACCGTCCGGCCGTGCGCGAAGACACCCTCGAAGACGACCAGTCCTCCCTGCCGCAGCAGGCGCAACGATTCAGCGAGGTAGTCCATGACCTCCTGCCGGTCGCCGTCGCAGAAGACGAGGTCGTAGCCGGCGTCGGCGAGGCGGGGCAGGACGTCCAGGGCGCGGCCCGGGATGAAGCGGGCCCGGTTGCTGGCGAACCCGGAGGCGCGGAAGGCCTGCCGGGCGAACTGCTGGTGCTCCGGCTCGGGGTCGACCGTGGTGAGCACGCCGTCCGGCCGCATGCCGTGCAGGAGATGGATACCGGAGACGCCGGTGCCCGTGCCGATCTCGGCGACCGCCTTCGCGTCGACGGAGGCCGCCAGCAACCGCAGGGCTGCGCCCGCGCCGGGCGACACCGAGCGCAGGCCCGCTTCACGGGCCCGGTCACGGGCCCAGCGCAGCACTTCGTCCTCGGCGACGTAGGCGTCGGCGAACGCCCAGCTCGTCTGCCGGTTGGCGGTAATGACCCTCTCCTGTCCCCGTGGTTGCCTGGGCGTGACTGTATCCGTTGGGGCCGGGAACCCGCTGATGGGACCGGGCGTTTAGAGGGGTGGAGACGCACCCGGGGGGACACAGTTGGATCACGATGACGAGCAGGGGCCCGAGCGGGCGGTGACGCAGCCGCACGAGCGGTATCAGCCCAGATCAAATTCTCGTAAAACCGCTTATCCGGAGCTAACGGGCGAGGTGGCTATGGTAGGGACTCCACTGGACACCACCAGAGCCGACAGGGGAGGTGCGGCCGCGCCTGTGGATCGGGGAGGAGTGCTGAGGCGCTTCCTCGGATCGGCGGGTAGGCCGAAATCCGTGAACGACACCGCTGCTGACCACAGCCACGGCGAATACGCCACCGCGACCTTCTCCACCGACGCGGACGGGCAGGCCTGGACTCCTCCGACGTGGGAGGAGATCGTCAGCACGCACAGCGGCCGGGTCTACCGGCTCGCCTACCGCCTGACGGGCAACCAGCACGACGCCGAGGACCTCACTCAGGAAGTCTTCGTCCGCGTCTTCCGCTCGCTGTCGACCTACACGCCCGGCACCTTCGAGGGCTGGCTCCACCGCATCACCACCAACCTGTTCCTGGACATGGTCCGCCGCAAGCAGCGCATCCGCTTCGACGCCCTCGGCGAGGACGCGGCGGAGCGCCTGCCCAGCCGTGAGCCGTCACCGCAGCAGGTCTTCAACGACGCGCACTTCGACGCGGACGTCCAGCAGGCTCTCGACACCCTCGCGCCCGAGTTCCGCGCCGCGGTCGTCCTGTGCGACATCGAAGGGCTGTCCTACGAGGAGATCGCCGCCACCCTGGGCGTCAAGCTCGGCACGGTCCGCTCGCGTATCCATCGCGGCCGCTCCCAGCTGCGCAAGGCACTCGCCCACCGTTCACCGGAGGCCCGGGCCGAGCGTCGCTCCTTCGTGCCCCGCGTCGCCGCTCTGGGGGGAGGGGGCGCGACCGCGTGAGTGGATCACGGCCCAATCCCGCCGAAGGGCGGTTCGCGGAGCATCACCTGGGAGACCGACTCGCCGCGCTGGTCGACGGCGAGCTCGGTCATGAGACGCGCGAGCGCGTCCTCGCTCACCTTGCCACCTGCACCAGGTGCAAGGCCGAGGCCGACGCCCAGCGCCGGTTGAAGAACGTCTTCGCGGAGGCCGCGCCCCCGCCTCCCTCCGAGAGCTTCCTGGCCCGCCTCCAGGGGCTTCCCGGAGGAGGTGACTCGGACGGCGGCTCGCCGTTCGGGGGAGGATTCCCCGACGGTTTCCCCGGACGGCCCGGCACCGCCGGGGTCTTCGGCGTGACGCGCGGCGAGCGCTTCGAGTTCGACTACGTCCCCGCGCCGTCGCACGCCTCCGCGCTCACCCCCGCCACCGGCGGTTTCCACATCCATGACGTCAGCCGGCACGAGGCCGAGCGGTCGGCGTCGCGCGGTATGCGGTTCGCCTTCGTCGTGGGCGGGGCGGTGTCGCTGGCCGCGATCGCGCTGGGCGGCGTCACCACCGTCGCGCCGACCGACGCGGACGCCCGTGGCGGCTCCGGCGGCAGCAATGTCACCCCGGCCCGCACACAGAGCGGCACCGGCACCGCGACGCCCGACAGCCAGCGCCGCCGTGCGGTCGGTCCGCTGTTCGCCCAGGACCAGTCCCGGATCGGCGCCCCGGTCGCCCCGACCGAGGTGTCCGCGCCGCTGGTCCCCGGCACCCAGGCGCACGAGGCCACGCTGACCACACCCGTGGTGGCCGGCGCGGCCGCCATGTCCCCGTTGATACGTCCGCTCAGCGAGTCCTCGCCGCTCTCCTTGACCTCCTGGTCCACGGCCACGGACCTCACCCCGCCGGGCCTGCTCGCCGCACCCGTCCCCGACGCGACCTCCTCCCCCTCCGGTACCACCCGCTGACCCGGCCTCTGCGCGTCAGCCCCCGAACCTGGTTGAATCCAGGGAGAGCCGTGCCCGTGCCTGTCCGGCAGATCAGGCCGTGGTCGCGGCAGCGTGCCTGACAGGCGCAGGTGAGCGGGGCCGACGTGCCGGCCAGGCCCCGGCTGTGGGGAGAGCATGAACGAGGGGAAGCCCACGAAGGCGAAGTGGTGGAGCCGACCGCGTCCGCAGGGCCCTGCGGACCAGGCGGTGGGGGCTCCGGCCGCGCCGGGCGAGTACAGCGTGGGGACCGAGGGGGCACCGCCGATGCCGGATCGCACCGCCGACGGTGACTACGAGCTGAGGCAGCCTCAGGATGTGGCCGACACGGCCGACGCCGGGGGCGACTTCGAGCTGAGGGCGCCGCGGGACGCCGTACGCGAGGACGGTGGCGACGAGGGCGGTGGTGACGAGGGCGGTGGCGACGGTGACTTCGAGCTGAGCCTGCCGCTCGCGCGGCCCGCGTCGGCGGTCGAGGAGGGCGCGGCGGACGCGTCCCCCAAGCCCCTGCACGACCCCGACCCGTACAGCAC